>DFGM01000003.1:309-11496 GCA_002371755.1 Verrucomicrobia bacterium UBA3750
TCCTCTGGGGCAACTTCCCGGAGGCTCACGTCTGGGATACGGTGCTTACCGATAACGACGGACCCTACCTCGAACTTATGGTCGGCTGCTGGTCTGACAACCAGCCGGACTACTCGTGGATTGCCCCCTACGAGACGCGCAAGGTGGAGCAGTACTGGTTTCCGGTGAAAGGGATTGGCGGCATAAAGAACGTGACGATTGACGGAGCGGTGAATGTAGATAGGACTGCGGGCGACAAGATGCTCGTAGGCTTCCACTCTACCCGCGTCCTGAAGGACTGCACCGTTACCTTGTATAAGGATAAAGAGGCTGTCTTCACAGAGCGCGGCATCGCCATCGATCCCGACACGCCTTGGTGCAAGACGGTGAAAGTGGAGCCGGGAATCGCCGACCAGCGCTATACTGCCGCCATAGCCGACGCATCCGGTCAGGTGTTCCTTTCCTATACGCCCGTGCCGCCGCAAGGCGAGGTGGAACTGCCGCCCAAGGTGGCCAACCCGAAGGAGCCGAAAGAATACACCAGCGCCGAACTCGCCTACGAGGTGGGCCTCAGGCTCGACCAGTTCCATAACGGGCTTATCGATCCCGAGCCATACTACAAGCGCGCTCTCGAAATCGACCCTGACTACACCAAGGCCAACCTCGCCATGGGCGTGAGGCTTGCGAAGAACGGCTCTTATGCGCAAGCCAAGCCCTACTTGGAAAGGGCCGTCGCGCGCGCCACGCAGAACCACACCCGCGCCCTGGACGCCGCGCCGGAATACTACCTTGCTCTCGTCGAGCGCGGTCTCGGAAACTTGAAACGCGCCGAAGATCTTTTCTGGCGCTGCACATGGCGCCTTACCCACAAGAAGGAGGCGTTCGTCGAGATTGCCCGCCTCGCCGCATTGCGCGGCGACTACCGCGAAGCACACGACATAATAGAGTTCAGTGCGCTTCCTCTGGGAATGGATGAAGCGAAGCTCCACACGTTCCACGCCTATCTCCATCGCAAACTGAAGGACTACCCCGGCGCCATCGAACGCCACAAGAAGAACTGGCGCGAGTATGCGGCGAGCAACCAGAAGCGGGCTTTTACGTGCGATCCGCTGGAATACTGGGGCATCTGCGAAACGGCGTTCGCCGATGGCAAGGACGGCGCGGCCGCTCTCGCCGCCGCCGAGAAGAATCGCGGCCTCAAGGCGCAGCAGCTTCTGGAGTGCGTGAGCGACTATTGGGGCATTGGCGCGTGGGACGAAGTGATTGCGCTCTGCGACGCCGCGCTTGCCAAGGCCTCTGCGGAAAAGCCGTATGCCACCGAAGGTGCGCTGCCGCTCAAGGATACTATCGCCGCCTGCGACAGCTACAAGAATGCGCTCTTCGGCTACTTCAAGGCGGCGGCGGTCATGCGCCGCGGAGGGGATGCTTCCGATATTCTCGCCGCTGCGGCGGCCATGCCTACCGACTATTGCTTCCCGAACCGTCTTGAAGAGGAAGAGGTTCTCATGATGGCGGCAAAGGCAGGGCCGGAATTCGCCAACACCTGGTACTATCTGGGCTGCTGCGAATGGAACCACGACCGGAAGGATGCCGCCCTCGCGGATTGGAAGAAGTGTGTGGCGCTCAACCCCAACCACGCCCTCGCCTTGCGCTGCATCGGTTTCGGCCTCTCGCATCCCGGCACGTATTTCACCAACACCGGCGTCCCCTCGGGCGTGCCCAGCATGGAAGCATACGGCTATTACCTCAAGTCGCTTGAGGCCGATTCCGGCAACTTCCGTACGCTCGACGAGGCCGGCAAGCTCGCCGAAAAGCTCAATCTCCCCGCCACGGAACGCCTCGCCCTCATGGAGAAGTACCGCGATACGGTCTACAAGTACGATCCGTGCGTCTTGCGCCTCGCCTATACCTACAATGCCGTGGGGCGCTATGCCGAGGCGCACGAAATCCTTACCACGCGCCGTTTCCATGTTTGGGAAGGCGCGGACGGCCTCTTGGCCCCGTTCGTCGAATCCTGCATCGGACTCGGCCGGGAGGCGATGGCGAAAGGCGACTTTGCTACGGCGCTCAAGTACTTCGAGGAATCGACCACCTATCCCCTGAACCTCCAGGCCGGGCGTCCGGGAGACGCCGGCACCGAGCCGAAGAGCCGCTACTTCATGGCGCAGTGCAAGAAGGCTCTTGGCGACGATGCGGGCTACAAGGCCGAGCTTGAAAACTCGCTCAAGGGCTGGATACACGCCGGCGAAATGGACTACTGGCGCATAAAGGCTCTCAGGGAACTCGGGCGGGACGCCGAGACCGCGCCTCTTGTCGCCGAACTCAAGACAGCCATCAAGGAGCTTGAGACGCCCCAGCCGGCAGTCATCAACGCCTATGCGAAGTTCGCAGGCGACAATTCCGCCATGGAACGCGCAGCCAAAAACCGCGAGAAGGCGGGCGAGCTGCGCAAACTTCTCGAGGAGATAGAATGAGATTCGCACTGGCGATAATGGCGGCGTTGGCGGGCTGGTCGCAATTGGTCGCGACCGCTTTTGCCGCGCCTCGCCTTGCGTTCCAGACTTTCGCCGTCAGAGACTTGTGCGAGAAGGATTTCGCAGGCACGCTGAAGGCGGCCAGGGCGATGGGGTTCGAGGGCGTGGAGACGGGGCGCCTGTTCGGCTGTGATGCGAAAGCCCTCAAGGCGGCCTGCGACGAAGCAGGGCTCGAACTTGTCGCCTTGCAGCTCTACCCCAAAGACCTCACCGAGCCTCAGCTTGCCGAGACGATCCGCTTCTGCAAGGAGTGCGGCTCAACGAGAATCAACATCGCCTGGTTCCGCGGGGCGAAGGGCAGCGCCAACGACTGGCAGCTCATCGTGAACATCCTCAACCACGCTGCGGAAGTCTGCGCACGGCACGGCATAACGGTGGCATACCACAACCACGGGCACGAGTTCGAGGAAAGGATTGCCGGGATGCGGACTATGGAGTGGCTCTATGACGGCAGCGGCGAGGGATTGCTAAAGCAGGTGAATCCGTCCGAGCGCTTTTCGCCGCTGGTCAAGCAGGAACTGGATGCCGGCTGGTGCGTCCTCGCGGGCGCGGATCCGGTAGAGTGGATAAAGGCGCATCCCGGTTGCAATCCGACCGTTCATATCATGCCGGCCGGGAATTGCGCCGTGGGCGAAGAGGGGGACAAGGCGGATTGGAAACGCATCGTCCCGGCGCTTGTGGCAGACGGCGTCGAGTGGCTTGTCGTCAAGCCCACGGCCCGTCCGGATACGCTCGACGACCTCAAGGCGAGCATTGGCTATATTAAAGGAATAATGTAATGGCAGGCCGACACTCCACAGCGTGCGTCAAAGCATCCGCAGCCGCGATTCTTGCCGTGTTTGCGGCGGAAGCCGCGTTTTCCGCGCCGTTTCGCACCATCCAGCGCATCTGGGCCACGGAACCCGCGAAGATAGACGCCGCCCGTGCGGCTTATCCGGGCGCGTTCGCGGACGGCGTCATCATCGCCACTTTCTCCGGTCTGAAGATAGGCCCCGAGGAAGTGCGCAGCTTCGAAAGGCAAAAGGCGTTTGTCGAACACCTCAAAGAGCAGGGCGTGGAAGTGCAGATTTGCGTAAGTTCCACTATCGGGCATGACGACGGATGGCAGATGGAGCGGGATTGCCCGAAGATGGTGGGCTCGAACGGCAAGACGGCCAAGGCGATTTCGTGCCCGCGCTCCGCAAAGTTCCTCGATGCCATGCGAATGGTCTTCGCCGGATACGCAAAGCTCGGCCCGTCCGTGATATGGGTAGACGACGATTTCCGCATGCCGCACCATCCGCCAGTCGACTTTGGCTGCTTCTGCGGGGAATGTCTCGACCGTTTCGCAGCCGAGTTCGGCCTGCGTATGTCCCGTGAAGATCTGAAGGAGGCACTCCTCGCCGACGGTACGAAAGACGGAGTTCGCGTGCGCCCGGTGTGGCGGAAGTTCTGCAGCGACGCGCTCACGGAACTGGGTGCTGCGATTGCCGATGCTGTCCATGCCGTCGACGACAGAATCGTAATCGGCTTCATGTGCTGCAATCCGGGAGGCCTGGCATATGCGCCGATAGACTTCAAGGCTCTCATCGAGCGCACGCGGAATCGCAACGGGGTGGTGTGGTTCCGCCACGGCAGCGGCACATACAACGATTTTACGCCCTATTCCACGGATGGAATAGTCGCGAAGAATGTCGCCATAGCCCGGAATTGCGCGGCGACCGAGGGCCCGGGCGTCGTGAATCTAACGGAAGAGGTGACGAGTCCTTTCAATCGCCGCACCAAGTCGATGAGGATGACATTTCTCGAGGCTGCGCTCAATATTGGACTTGCCGGGGCGGATGGCGTCACTTACGACGCGATAAAGCCGAATCTCGACGAGCAGCTTCGCAGCGATGCGATCGTGGCCGACATCCATCGCAGGCGCGGCGAACTGGAACGCATGCGCTCCCTCATCGAAGGCAAGCGCCAGATTGGCGTGTATCCTTTCTTCGACACCGGCATCTATCTTGCGAACGGCAAGGCGAAATCGCTTTACGATTTGCGTCTTCTCGGAGTGGAGGATTGGATGCCTCTTCTCTACATCGGCGTGCCGTTCACATTCCGCGAGAATGATGCTTCCATCCTTCTGCTCTCTGGCAAATCCGCCCGTGCCATCCCTAGCGGGAAGCTGGAGGCCTGGCGCAAGCGCGGCGTGATCGAAGATGGCGCGGCAGATGCGGAAGTCGGCTCGGGCGGCAAGACGTTCGTCTTTGGCAAGGGCGCCTGGAGCCGGGCGGTATGGGCGCGGAACGAGAGCCTGCGGATAAAAGACGCGCTGGATGGTCTCGCGGGCGGCAAGATGCCTTCGCGCGTCGATACGTGCGTCCGCCTGGCGCAGAGCGTCTGGGAATCGCCCGACGCCAAGGAGCGCGTCATATTCCTCTTCAACCTCGACTTCGACGATGCAACCGACGTGCGCCTGACGGAGAACGGCGTCTTCAACGCCGAGTTCCTCGAGAAGGACGGTTCATGGAAGAACCTCGGCTCCGGAAGCAGCTTCGAAATCCCGGCGATTCCGTCCTGGTCGGTGGGAATTGTGCGCCTGAAAAGGGCAGAATGACCGGAATGGCTCGCCTGGACAAGCTTGCCGGGACAGGTTGGGCAAACGATGTAAACAGCAAAAAAGGAGAAGACAAATGAAAGAGATGAAAATGGTCGTGGCGGGAATCGCCGGAGCGATCCTCGCCGTATGCACGGCGCAGGCTGAAACGCTCCTCTGGTATCGTTTCGACGGCGACGGGGCGACTGTCGTGAACAGGGCCAATCCCGGCACGATGGATGGCATGATGAAGAGCATCAACTCTTGGGGAAGTCTTGGCGGGCTTGGCGACACGGCCTCAAAGTTCCCGACGCGCGGCGACGCTTTCCCGGAAGGGACGCGTCTCATCGACCCGGCAACTGACATTGTTTATAATGATACGGTCAAATCGCTGTCGTTCTCCGGCGCCCCCGCGAATAGCGGAACGGTTCTGCTTTTGAAGGCGGACACGACAACGGACTTAAAGCAGATGATGTCCTGCACGGTCGAAGCGTTTTTCAAATTGCCGAGCGACAGCGCTGCAATCGAGACGCGGAGGGCCAAGGACATTCTTTTCCCGCTTGTGGACTGGGGCAGCCCGGACGGCAACGGCCTTGGTTGGTTCTTCGGTCTTCGCAAAGATAGCAGCAGCACCGGATTCTATCCCTTCTTCCGCAGTAAACACCACAATGGGAGTGGAGCCGTTCAGACCGATTGCCAGGATAAGACATACCTGGACGATGACAAGTGGCATCACCTTGCCGTCATCATAACGGCAGATACTTCCGACAACACGGCTACCGTCAAGCTGGTCCTGGACTACACGACGCTCGCCACGACCAAGACGCTCACCGGCTTCCGCGGATTCCACTACAATAACGGCGGAAACTTCCCGTTCCTCGTCGGCGCAGACGTGTGGCGTCAAAGTCCTTCAAATTCTGGCAACAGGAATTGCTGTTTCATGGGCGAAATCGCCGAGGTGCGCGTTTCCAACACGGCACTTGCGACGGATAAGCTTCTGCGTCCGCTGCCGGCAGGTCCGGTTGACGCCGATACGCTTGTCTATCTGCCGATGGGCGATAGCGACTGGTTCGGCACGCCCAATACCTCCAGCTACACGAACATCTACCACGGCGTTTTGAACGCCGCTCCCACCGCCGCCTGCACGCCGTATTGGACGAACGGAACGACGAGCGCGGCCTATCCCGCCTCCGCCGCAGACGCGATCGGCACGGAGGTCCGCAATGGCTACTTCTCGGCGGATGCGTTTTCCGACACGAAGTCGATGACATTCTCCCGAGCGCTCGTTTCGGGACAGTACGCAGGCCATGTCCTGCGCGTCCCTTACGAAGATGCGGATCTCGCCAAGGGCAGCTTCACGCTGGAGTGGTTCTTCAAGACCAATGGGCAGGTTCCCTCCGGCAACAACATCAACTCCTACACGTTCATGAACAACTCGTTCGCGAAAATCATGATCAACCAGGCGAATGGTTTCCTCCTGACACGTCTCATCCCCGCACAGGGACAATACCAGGATTTCAATTCGTCCGTTCGTGTCGATGATAGGCAGTGGCACCACTATGCGCTCGTTTACGATGCAGCCCAGAGCGCGTTTGCCATCTATCTGGACTATCGCAAGATTGCCTCGCAGACCTACACGCTTACGACAGGCACATCAAGCGAATTCTATTTCGGCGGACAGACCCCGACCGTTCAGGCGTTTGCGGGACAGCTTGATGATTTCCGCATCACGAAACGCGCCATGAAGGCGAGCGAATTCTTGACGACTCGTGTTCTTGTTCAGGACACCGCGCTCTTCGCGCATTTTGAAGAAGATCTTTTGACAGGCCAGGACACTGCATATGCGCCTGCCGGCGTTGGCGGAACGCTTGGCGGCGGCACTGAGCCGACATTCGAGAATGTCAGCCGTCGCATAGACCCCGATGGCGATGGAACTGCTGACTACGAATCGACCAAAGCACTCCGCCTTGACGGCGGCAGCGTAGTCTATCCGCACAACTCGTTCCTCGAGTGCCGCGACTTCACAGTGGAGTGGTTCGCCAAGTATGAATCGCTGGCCAGCAACGCCATGTTGCTGCGGTTTGGAATGCAGTCTGATGATGGCACAGGTTCGATATGCTGGGCGTTGTACACGCCAACCGGCAGTCTGCGTCTTGGTGCGCATGTTTCGTCTAACGGTTCCTGGCGCAATGTGTATCGCCGCGAAGATCCGAATTTCGCGACTGGTGAGAATGCCGCCATCGCCGACGGCAAGTGGCATCACTGGGCGCTTGTGGCGGAGACACATGCTAACGCCACTCCGGCGGACACGACTTTCACGCTTTACAGGGACTATGAGCCGGTGGGCGATCCTCTTGTGTTCAATGGCGACGATGGCGCTGGCGGCATCCTCGCGTTTCCTTCGACGGGCACGACGCTTTCCATCGGCACGGGCGGCGGCAAGATAAGTGGTGTAATTGACGAACTTCGCTTCACGAGAAGGGCGCTTGCGCCCGAGGAATTCATACATACCGTCCCATCGGGCCTTCTCATAATCTTGAGGTGATGGTGGAGTCGACGAGGTGGTTCGAGCCGTTGGGACTGTTTGAATGCTGTTTGCGATTGCGCTGAAACTCCTAATGCCGCCCTCCTGACACCACACTCCTCCTCTCGCGGCGTTGACTGCGAGGGGAGGGTTTGCTATAATATCGTCACTGTCTGATGCCAAAAGGGGAAAACGATGAATACGCATATGACGAGAAGAGATTTTCTGCGTGATACGTTTTGCGGAGGGGCGGCGTTTGCCGCTACCGCAGTGTTGCCAAATGTCGCGAAGGCGATGAAGCCTGCCGAGCAGGCTGCGCACGATGCCTATCGCGCGATGCAGATACCTCGCCCGGAAGGATTGCTGGAAGGCGAGCCGATGTTGCAGTGTCCCGCGCCGGATTCCATGGGTGTGGTTTTGGCTGTGACGGCGTTTTCGAACGGCTTCGTCGAGGTGGCGGATAATCCCAGGATGGCGAACACGCGCCGCTTCATGGCGGAGGGGCTTCCGCTCGCAGGGACGGACGACCGGGTGCTGCGCATGCGCATAACGGGGCTTGAGCCTGGCAAGCGCTACTGGTATCGGGCAGGCGCCGCCAAACTCGTGCATCCAACAGGCTATTGGACAAAGCCTTCCGAGATTGTGTGGAGCCCGATCCATTCGTTTACGACGCCCGGCGAAAGCGCACCGGCCCATTTCGGGATGATGAGCGATACGCACGCCGATTACGCACAGATGGCGCGCATCACGCGCAAGTACCGCGAGCTCGGCATACCGCTCGTCGTGTGGAACGGCGATGTGCCGAGCAGCCTGGTGCAGACGCGCGAGCATATCGTCCGCACCTATCTCGTGCCTCCGGAGAACGAGGGGTTCGGCGCGGATACGCCTATCGCGTTCTGCCGCGGCAACCACGATTTCCGCGGCGAGGCCGCAGGGCGTCTTGGCGAAGTGATGATGACGCGCCTCCCGTCCGAGCGCACGATAGAGGATGTGGCGCTGGACCGCAACTTCGCCTTCCGCATGGGTGAAGTCGCGTTGATAGGGCTCGGCACGGGCGAGGACAAGCCCGACTGGCACCCTGCAAACGGCGGGTTTACGCGTTTCACGCCATACCGCAAGGCGCAGAAGGCGTGGCTGGAACGCCAGTTCGCGCGCCCGGAGATTGCCGGCGCGCCGTATGTCGTCGTATGCCTGCATATTCCTATTGTCGAGCCGTGGCCGGGCGCGAATCCCGGCACGGTGCTTGAAGACTATGCCGTATGGCAGAAGGAGTGCGCGGAACTGTGGGGTCCGGTGCTGAGCGCAAATCGCGTCCAGCTCGTCCTCGCCGGACATCTGCACCGTTATCGTTTCGACGCTGCGACGCCCGAGCGCCCGTGGGCGCAGATTGTGGGCGGCGGGAGAGGCGCTAGCACATTCCAGACTCTCGTCGAATGCAAGGCTGAAGATGGCCGCCTGCGCGTTACAGTCCATAACACCGACGCCGGCACGATAGCCGCCGAACACTTCTTCCCGCCGCGACAGGGGAAAGCATAAGGAATACTTGAAGGGAGAGGAGCATGGGGAACGATAATTCGCCGAAAAGAGGTGTTGGGCGTCTGTTCATTGCGTTTATGGCGTGCGCATCGGCCTTTGAGGCGTTTGCCGCCCGGATGGAGATCGAATGGGCGTATCCGGATGGACGCACCGTAAAGGAAGAGCGCACGATGGAAGAGAAGGGCGAATCGTGCTTCTTCCGTCTCCCCCGCGAGGAAATCGCGGCGAAAAAGGCGAAGTCCGTAGCATTTACGCCGGATTTCGCGCGAGCGAAAAAGGGAGACGCGGGCTTTTGGGTGTTCGCAAGCGGCGAATGCGGCACGTTCAGCCGCGACGAAGGCGCAGCCGAGTGCAACCGTTGGCAAACGATGAGCATGTACGGCATGAAGATGCCGGATTGCACTTTCGCCGCGATAGTCCGTTCGCTCAAGTATTATTTCACGACCCGCGTGACGGCAAAGGCCGGGGAATACCGCATGAGCTGCGTGCTCGAAAACGAGCTGGCGAGCCGTCCCTACGAAGATTTCGAAATAGAGTTTGTGCGTTTGCGCGGCAAGGAAGCGACAATGGGAGGGATCGCGCGGGCGTACCGCAACTATCAGCTGGGGCGCGGGGCGGTCAAACCGCTCAGGGAGCGCGCGGCGGCGAATCCCATCCTCAGACAGGCTATAGACGGGGTGGAAATCCGCATTCGCCAGGCGTGGAAGCCGGTCCCGCCGCCTGTAGCCGAGCAGACTCCGGAAACGGAACCGCCCGTCACGCCGTATGTGACGTTCGAAAGGGTGGTGGATATCGCCAAAGCGTTGAAGACGGCTGGCGTGGACAATGCCGAACTCTGCCTCGTCGGCTGGAACATCGGCGGACACGACGGCAGATGGCCGCAATCTTTCCCGGCAGAACCCCTCCTCGGGGGCGACGAGGGCCTGAAAAAGTGCGTCAAGGCGGTGCGCGACATGGGATATCTAATCGTTCCGCACGGAAATTACCTCGATTCCTACAGAATTGCCGATTCGTGGGACGAGGAGTGGCTCGCCAAAAACGTCGATGGTTCCCTCCCGAAAGGGAGCGGATCGTGGGGCGGCGGCAAAAGCTACAGGATTTGTCCGCAACGCGCCTACGAACGTTTCACGAGCCGTGATATGTGGCGCATGGGGTCTTACGGCTTCAAGGGGCTTGGCTACTTCGATGTCGTAAGCATCGTGCCGTGCGATGAATGCCACGATACGCGTCATGCCGTCACGCGCGCCGAGGGTGCCAAGTGGTGGGGCAAAAGCGCCGCGTTATCCAAGCAAATCTTCGGAGGATTCGCCTCTGAGGGCGTTTTCGACCACTTTGCGGGCGATCTCGACTACGCGCTCTACGCGTCTTTCAAGGATCCTCGCACCATGACAAACCCGATGGTAGAACGAATCGCCCCCATTTCGCAGCTTGTCTACAACGGGATTTTCGCCCAAAACCCTTTCACCCGCACCGTGAACTTCACGGCGCAAGACCGCTATTGGCAGTTGAAACTCGTCGAATTCGGCGGCAGACCCTCGTTTTACTTCTATTCCAAGTTCAAGCATGACGGCAAGAACTGGATGGGAGACGGGGACCTCGCCTGCGCCACGGATGAACAGCTCGCCAAGAGCGTCTCTATTGTAAAGGAAGGGGCAGAGACGTATTCCCGCCTCTCCCGCCTGCAGTACGAGTTCATGGAAGAGCACGACGATTTGGGCGGCGGAATCTGGCGCACGACTTATTCCGACGGTTCGCGCCTTTACGTGAACTACACCCAGGCCCCGGCCGTCCGCGACGGCATCACCATCCCGGCGATGGATTTCGCTCTGGCGGAAGGAGTCGCCGTTGCACCCCTCCACTGAGGGGAAAAGTGCCCGCAAATGCGAAAAACGCGCTGAAACCAAGCGATTATGCACCCAAGCCGCAGAGGGCGGCGAAGTGATGCGCATGAGCCGGAAATCCAATGGGCATTGAACTTGAAACCAATGGGCATTGAGTTGGAGTCCAATGGGCATTGAGTTGGGAAGTGATGGGCATTGGATTCCCGGCCCATG
>DFGM01000003.1:11651-29076 GCA_002371755.1 Verrucomicrobia bacterium UBA3750
TCGGCGGGACGCCTCGCCCCACCTTTGGGATTGTTTGAGTGGATTAATCGGTTAATGCCAACTCCTAACTCCTAACTCCTAACTCTTAACTTCTAACTCCCTGCGTGGCCGGTTCTTTTCGCGCCATTCGGTCGGGGTGGCGTCAAAGCGGCTTTTGAAAGCCTTGCGGAACGCAATGTCGCTTTTCCAGCCGCAAAAGTTTGCGATCGTATCTATGGCGGTATTGCTTTTTGCGAGATAGCCGCAAGCTGCGGAAAGGCGCCGTTCGATTATCTCGTCGCCGATGGTCTTTCCCGTGGCGGCCTTGAAACGTATTTCCGCCATGCGCCGTGTCACGTCGAAGTCTTTTGCGATTTCACCCGGGGTAATGCCATCGCAGGCGTGGAGGCGTATTTTTTCCAGGGCGGAGTAGACCATGCGATCGTAGATTTTCGCGTGGCAGGAAGAGCCTCGCCGGACGATTTCAAGGGGCGGCACGATTACCGTGCGGCCGGCGGGGGGCTTGTTTCCCATCGCCTCTGCGAGCAGACGCCCGGCCATGAAGCCCAGTTCGTTGAAATCCGGCCGTACGCTTGTGAGCGTGGGCGAACAGTTGTCGCAGATTTCCGGGTCGTCATCCACCGACACGATGCCAACGTCTTCCGGGATCTTTGCTTTAAGCGACCGCGCCGCGGAAATCGCGAGTGCTCCGATGGAATCCATAACCGCGAAAACGCCGCATGGTTTCGGGATCGACTTCAACGCGACTGCTATCCGCTTCTCCAAAGCGACCGGATTCGCGGCGTCGCGCCCGCGAGGAGATACGATTGTAAGCGGAATCCCGTGCATTTTCGCCACCATTTCGCATTCCTGGCGTTTGAGGCGCGACCAGGATATCGCTGGATCGTACCATTCCACGAACATAAGCGCAACCGGATTGGCCGAGAGGAGTTCGGAGAGCGCGAGTTTGGCGATTTTCTTCGAATCGCTCAAAACGCTCGCCGTGGCGCCGGGCATATTGTCGCTTTCGGGGTTCATTACGACTACAGGCAGGCCCCCGAAATCGACGCCCTCGAACATTTTCGGCGATGACGAGGCGTCTATCACAATGCCGTCAGGCTCCCAATATTCGAGAATCTGGGTGAAATCCGGTTGCGCCGACTGGGCGTCCACCAGATGAAGACGCCACCCGGAAGCCCGCGCGAACATGCCAAGTCCGTTGAACTTCTCCCGCCACGTTCCCGCCACGCCGGTCCGGAATACTATGATGTTCTTTTCTTCTTTTGCCATACGGCGGGAGATTATACTATATTTCGCATTGGTTATCAATAGCCTTTCGTATAACAGTTCTTTTTTGTATTTCCCTTTATTTCCAATTGGTATTGCAGCGAGACTCTGTTTTTTGGTAAAATATGGGCATAAGATACAGCAAGATGAACGCGGGGCATCCACAGATAGACGCGATAACGGAGAAGACATGCATCATGGCGAAGTGTTTTGCCTTCGTCTTTGCCGCTTTTGCGGTTTTCCCCGGGGTGCACGCGCGACCTGTCACCCCGGAGAAACTCGATTTCGGACCTTACGAACTGGCAAATCCCGGGCGCGAGGCGCGTATCAAGCTCGGTCCCGACGAGCCGCAAGAGGTGAAAGCGGCCGTTGCGGCCTTGGCCGGGGAAGTGGAGGAAAAGAGCGGGGTGAAGCTCGCCTACTCCACATATTCCTCTCCTGCCGGCGGCGACCTGTTCGTCTCTACGCAGCCATGGGCCGCCAAAGGCGCATGGTTCGTCAAGTTGAAGAACAACATACTTGCGATACACGGCAGCGACTTCGAGGGAACAAGAAACGCGGTAGAGGCGTTCAGGGCGAAATACGTCACTCCCGCAAAGACGGCTTCGGATCTCGCCTGGGACGAGATAGACATGAAGGAAGGTTTGCAGCCGGACGACGTTTTCGACGAGGAGCTTGCGCGTGTTGCGGCGCTTCGCAAGGGCAACCGGGACTGGGAGAACGAGTGCGTCACCGAAATCAACCGCCGCCCAGCCCGTGCCGAAGGCTTCCCGCTCGCCAGCGTGAAGGACGCGCTGGTTGAAGGCGAGCCGGCCACACCGTTCCTCAAATCGCTCGACGGCAGGTGGAAGTTTTGCTGGAACGGCTCCCCGCGCGACAGGCCGGTCGGCTTCTTCAGCGCTTCTTTCGACGACTCGGACTGGCTGGAAATCGACGTGCCGTCCTGCGTGGAAATGAAAGGGTTCGGCTCGCCGGGCTACGTGAACATCATCTACCCCCACAAGAACGACCCGCCATTCATCGGCGACGACTACAATCCCGTATCCAGCTACAGGACACGCTTTACCGTGCCCGGGGAATGGGACGGCAGGCGCGTGATTTTGCGTTTCAACGGCGTATACAGCGCGTTCTACGTCTGGGTGAACGGCAAGATGGCCGGTTACGCCGAGGATAGCTGCCTGCCTTCGGAGTTCGACATAACCGGCCTTGTCGACCGCACTCCGGGAGCCGAAAACGTACTTGCCGTGGAAGTATACCGCTGGTCCGACGGCAGCTACCTGGAAGACCAGGACTTTATCCGGTTTTCCGGCATATACAGAGGGGTGTCCATCTGGGCGGAGCCGGACGAGCCGATCCGCGACTGGTTCGTGACGACGGATCTTGCCGACGACCATTCTTTCGCCGATGTGCGCGTGAAGGTGAAGTGTGCGCGCCCTGTCACGGCGTCGCTGTACGATGCGGCTTTCGCGAAAGTCGGGGATTTCGTTCCGGGCGGCGACGGAGGGGAGCTTGTGTTGCGCGTCGACGAGCCCCGCCTATGGTCGGCGGAATCCCCTTACCTTTATACGCTTGTGCTGAACGCGGGCGACGACACGAGGACGTGCAAGGTTGGCGTGAAAAGCGTATGGCTCGCGGAAAACGGCGAGATATTCATAAACGGCAAGCCGGTAAAGTTCCGCGGCGTGAACAGGCACGACGCCTCTCCGGAAAACGGACGCGCCGTGACCCGCGACGAGATGGAGACAGACGTCAGGCTGATGAAACAGGGCAACTTCGACACGTTGCGCACGGCCCATTATCCCAACGACCCGTATATGTACGGACTTTGCGACAGATACGGCCTTTACGTGCAATGCGAGGCCAACATCGAATCCCATGGCTCGTACTACGGCGTCAAATCGCTAGCCTATCCGCCTTCGTGGGCGAAAGCGCAAATCGAGCGCTGCACCCGCATGGTGGAGTTCTACAAGAACCATCCTTCCATATTCATGTGGTCGCTCGGCAACGAGGCGGGCACGGGCCACAACTTCGAACTTGCGCACAAGGCCATGCTCGCCATCGACTCTACGCGGCTCTACATGAACCGCAACGACAACGAGAATTTCGCCATCCACGGCCACGGCTACCTGACTCTCGCGGAAACGGCGCGGCTTGCAAAATGGTGCCCGTACCACATGAGCGAATATGCCCACGCGATGGGCAACTCGCTCGGCAATTTCCGGGAATACTGGGACGTGTTCCGTGCGTATCCTTCGCTTTCGGGCGGATGCGTCTGGGATTGGTTCGACCAGACCGTCAAGATGGAAACCGACCGCATCGGCCCCGACGGCAAGCGCATTTGCTACTGGGGATACGGCGCGGATTGGGACGAGCGGCCCAACGACGCCAACTTCTGCGTGAACGGCATAATCGGCCCGGAGCGCAAATTCTCCGCGAAACTCGCGGAAGCCGCGCACGTGCAGCAACCGCTGGAAGTGGAGTGCAAAGACGCGTCCGGCGGCGAGGCGACGCTGATAAACCGCTCCGCCTTCACGTTCGCGGACGAGTATCGCGGCGAATGGGCGTTTTTCGAGGATGGTTTTCGCACGGACGGCGGCACGCTGGAGGTGCCGCATCTCGCGCCGCTGGAAAGCCGCCCGCTTGTCCTGCCGAAGCCGCGGAAAGTCACGCCTGGCGCCGAATGCTTCTATCGCGTATCGTTCCATCTGAAGGAGCCGGCATTGTGGGCGCCCAAAGGTTATGAGGTGGCGCACAACCAGTTGCCGTTTTCGGCGCACTCCCTGGAAACGAACGGTTCGCCGGCGTCATGCGCGACTTCCGCAAACGCGTTCCCTCCAGCGGTCGTCACCGGGCGGGAAGGGGAGATATTCATCGAAGCGGGCGCGACGAAGGCCGTGTTCTCGCGCGATACGGGAACTCTTTCGCGTCTCGAGATGAACGGCAAGACGATCATTGGCGACGAAGAGGGCATATGCCGCGGACCTCGCCTCACATGCCGCAGAGCGTTCGTCGATAACGATACCTCTGTCCGCAAGTCGTTCATTTCGTCGGGACTGACGCAGCTCAGGTACCATCCGCATCAGGCTACGGTCGCGATTCTTTCCGACGGGTCGGCCCAAATCGGCTGCAGGACGGATGTCACGGGTTCAAAGAGTGCCGGATTTTCGCATGAGACGCGTTGGCTGTTCCGTCCCGACGGTCGTGTGGATATGGAGAATGTCTCTGTCCCGCATGGCGACATGCCCCAGCTGCCGCGGCTGGGACTTTCCATGATTCTCGATCCATCGCTCGAGAACATGAGATATTATGGACGCGGTCCTTGGGAAAATTATGTAGACCGCTCGTCGGCAAGCGACATAGCGTATTGGGAATCGACCGTAACGGAGCAGTATGTGGAATATGCCCGTCCCCAGGACAACGGCTACAAGACGGACGTGCGCTGGGCCGCTTTCCTCGATGGCGATGGAGATGGCGTCCTTTGCAAAGCCTCCGTGCCGATGTGCGTGCAGGCGCTCCATTATTCCGTGGACGAACTCGATTTGCAGCGGCATCGCGGCTCCGGCTCGTGGAGCGACAATTCCAAGGAGCGTTTCTACGCCCCCATGTTCCCGAGAAAAGAAATCATGCTGAACCTGGATATCCGGCAGCTGGGGCTCGGAAATGCGAGTTGCGGCCCCGGCGTGCTGGAAAAGTACAGATTCCCGAACAGGCGGGAAGCGTGGACGGTTTCTTTCATCCCCGTAAGCGGTGCGGATGGCGGAACTCTGCGTTCTGCCGCCGCCATGGTTCTCCAGCGGACAAAGCCGGAGGAAGTGAAGGAGAAGGGATTGCAGAACGGCGAAATGGGGTTCGATGGCGGTTGAAAAGACGGCCGGACAAACTTTCACAGCCATGAGGAGGGAAAGGATATGAAGTTCAACAGTCTCGATTTTGTCATGATCGGCGCGTTTTTCGCGATACTTCTTGCGATTCCCGCCATAGCGGCGTTGAAGACCCGTGCCAAGCGGGGGGCGGAGTATTTCAAGGGCGCGAACTCGATGCCTTGGTGGCTTATCGGCATCTCCATGGTGGCGGCGACGACCTCTACCGGCTCTGCAAATCTTTTCACCGAGATCATCCGGCGGGACGGTCTTTCCGGCAATTGGGTCTGGTGGGCGTTTCTTTTGACGGGGCTGTTGACCGTATTCGTCTACTCGAAGCTGTGGGTGCGCTCCGGCGCGGCGACGGATATATCGTTCTACGAGCTCAGGTATTCGGGCAGGCCGGCTGCGTTCTTGCGCGCTTTCCGCGCGGTATATCTCGGTGTCATCTACAATCTCGTCGTGATGGCGATGGTGCTGCTCGGCGGCTTGAAGATCGGAACTGTCGTATTCGGTGTTTCCGCCTCGACTGTCCTCGCCGTCACGGCGGCGGCATCCCTCGTCTATTCATGTCTTAGCGGCATACGCGGCACCATCTATACCGATTTCTTCCTCTTTGCCGTGGTGATGATAGGCGCATTCGCCGTGATGTACTATGGCGTGAACCACCCGGCGGTGGGTGGATGGACGGCTATGATGTCCAATCCCGCAGTGCAGGCGAAGACGGCGTTTCTGCCGGATTTCACCAACACCGACGCCGCGATTGCCGTATTCATAATTCCCGTCGCCGTTCAGTGGTGGAATGTATGGTATTCGGGCTCCGAGCCTGGCGGCGGGGGATACATCGTACAGCGTATCATGACGGCGAAGACGCCGGGCCACGCCTTGGGAGGCACGCTTTTCTTCAATGTCATCAACTACGCGCTGCGTCCCTGGCCGTGGTACATAGCGGCATTCGCCTCCATCCTCATCTTCCCGGATCTCGCCTCCATACGCGCGGCTTTCCCTGGCGTGGATCCGGCGCTTGTCGGTGACGATATGGCGTATGCGGCCCTTATCTCGTGTGTGCCAAACGGCTGGGTCGGGGTGGTTGCGGCATCTTTGATGGGTGCTCTCTTTTCCACCATCGCAGCCCATCTTTCCATGGGCGCGAACTATGTCGCCAACGACGTCTGGAAGCGTTTCGTGCGCAAAGACGCGTCAGAGCGCGAGATGATATGGGTCGCGCGCGCCTCGTCTGTCATTCTCATGGTGGCGGGATGCGTTCTTGCTCCGCTAATCGAAAGCGCGAAATCCGGTTTCGACCTGATGGTGCAGGTTGGCGCCGGCACGGGGCTTGTCTTCCTCTTGAGGTGGTTCTGGATGCGGATCAACGCCTGGACGGAAATCGTGGCGATGACCGTATCCGTCGTTTGCGCGATCTTCTTCCAGCTCGTGTGGCCGCATCTTTCGGCGACGCCGCTCCTCTTCTGGCAGAAACTCCTCTTGACCATTCTCGTGACGACTGCCGGCTGGGTAGCCGCAACCTTTCTTACGAAGCCGGAGAAGCCGGAGACGATTGCCGCCTTCAAGGCGCTGGTCCGGGCCGGGGGGCGGGATGTGGGCATGGGGGTCTTGAAGATGTTTATCGCCTCCGTCGCAATCTTCGCTTTCATGGCGCTCGTCGCCAAACTGATTTGCGGGTGACAGTCCGGAGACCGGGGATTCGTTGCATCGCAGAACGGAATCAAGTCAAACGGGCATGCGTTTTGGAAAGGATGGATGATACCGTGAAAGAAGACATAGAAAGAATAGTGCGAGATACGCGGATAATCGCAATAATCCGCGGCTTCGGCGTGGATACGTGCCTGAGGCTCGCCGAAGCCTACGCGAAGGGCGGAATCAGGCTCGTCGAGGTGACGTTCGCGCAGAAGTCGCCTGAGACGTGGAAAGATACGGCTTCCGCAATCAAGGCGATCAGGGAGCGTTTCGGCGGCGAGGTGCGTGCCGGTGCCGGCACCGTCCTTGCCGAAGAGCAGCTTTCCATGTGCGAGCAGGCTGGCGGCGAATACATGATTACGCCGAACGTGAAGCCGGCTCTCGTCCGCGAGTGCGTCCGTCGCGGTCTGGTCGCCATGCCGGGCGCACTCACGCCTTCAGAGGCGGTGGACGCGTGGGAGGCTGGAGCTTCGTTCGTGAAAATATTCCCCGCCGGTTCGCTCGGCCCAGGCTATGTGAAGGCGATACGCGCACCATTGGCGCATATCCCGTTCCTTGCCGTAGGTGGCGTAGGACCGGATAATATCGCCGATTTCATGCGTGCAGGATGCGCAGGAGCGGGCGTCGGCGGCAATTTGACCAACAAGGAATGGATCGCCGCAGGCGAATGGGATAGGATTGCAGACGTCGCGCGGCAACTTGTGGAAAGGAGCAGACAATGAGAATAGTTACATTCGGAGAGATAATGATGCGCCTCAACCCCGAGGGGTATCGGAGATTCGTGCAGGCGGAGAAGTTCGAGGCGAGCTATGCAGGAGGCGAAGCAAACGTAGCCGTATCGCTTGCCAATTACGGGCTCGATGCCGCGTTTGCGACGAAATTGCCGGACAACCCCCTGGGCGAGGCGGCGCGCAATGCGGTGAGGCGTTTTGGCGTCGATACCGCATCGATCGTCTGGGGCGGGCCCAGGCTCGGCGTCTATTTCGTGGAGAAGGGCGCTTCGCAGCGTCCGTCCAAGGTCGTCTACGATCGTGCCGGCTCTTCCATCGCGCTTGCCGGGCGCGGCGACTTCGATTGGAAGAAGATCCTCAAAGGCGCCAAATGGTTCCACTTCACCGGCATCACGCCGGCCTTGGGCGGCGAGCTGCCCCAAATTTGCCTCGATGCGCTGAAGGTCTGCAAGGAAAAGAAGATAACCGTTTCCTGCGACCTCAACTACCGCGGCAAGCTCTGGAGCCGCGAGGAGGCGGGAAAGTGCATGGCGAAACTCGTGCCGCATGTGGACGTGTTGATCGCGAACGAAGCCGATGCCGCAGACGTATTCGGCATCAAGGGCGAAGGGAGTGACGTGGAAAGCGGCAAACTCGAGAAGTCCGGCTACGTTTCCGTGGCCGAACAGCTTGTCAAACGGTTTGGGGTGAAGAAGGTGGCGATCACTCTCAGGACTTCGCTTTCCGCATCGCGCAATCTCTGGGCGGGGATGCTTTATGACGCGAAGATGCGCAAGGCGTCCTTCTCCGGCGAGTACGACATGCAGATTGTCGACCGGGTGGGCGGAGGCGATTCGTTCGGCGGCGGGCTTATATATGCGCTTGCGACAGGCAAGAAGGACCAGGCGGCAATCGACTTCGCCGTGGCGGCGAGCTGCCTGAAGCATTCGATAGAACACGACTTCAATCTCGTGGGCGTGAAGGAAGTGGAGTCTCTCGCGGCCGGAAACTCGTCAGGGAGGGTGCAAAGATGAAAAGAAATATACTGATCACAGGTTCGTCGCACGGCATCGGCGCGGGTTGCGCCATCGCTTTTGCGCGTGACGAAGGAGCGAACATCGGCATTTGCGGCAACAAGGATGCGGCCGGGGCCCAGGCCGTGGCGGCCGAATGCGGGAAGTACGGCGTGAAGACGAAAGTCTACCTGGGCGACGTCGGTTCCCACGGCTTCTGCAAAGAGACGATGGAGGATTTCATCGCCGTTTTCGGCAAGATAGACGTGCTCGTGAACAACGCGGGCGGAGCCTTGAAGATCCCGGGCGGACCCGAAGGCGAATTCAAGGATATGCCAATGGACTACTGGGACAGCCAAATCGCGCTCAACCTCAATTCCGCCGCCTATCTTTCGCGCTACGCCGTGGCGGACATGGTCGGGAAGAAGACGGAGGGGCGCATTGTGAACATATCCTCCGTTCACGGCCAGGTCACGTGGGTGCATCGCAGGATGCTGCCCTATTCGGCAGGAAAGGCGGGGCTCAACATGTTCACGAGGGCGCTTGGCGTGGAAGTCGCGAAATACGGCATACGCGTGAACTGCGTCGCGCCGGGCCTCATCTACACGAAGATAATGTCGCGCTACTCGGAGAACGACGTCAAGGGGTTCAACCACAAGATCCCCGTGGGGCGCGGCGGCACGGTGGAGGAAATCGTGCCTGCGATACAGTTCTTCGCAGACGTGGAGAAGACGCGCTTCATCACCGGGCAGGTGCTGTGCGTGGATGGCGGCCAGTCGTGCGACGGGTCGATAGAATCTATGAATTTCCCGATGGATTTCAATGACTGAAACCCAAGGGCAGCAAAAACAAGGAGAAACAGGAATGAGTAATTGCAATGGCGGATGCGGCGGAGACTGCGGTCTCAAGCTGCGCAGCAAATGGGAGTTCGGCGAGGCGAGCGAATGCCGTCGCGGCCTTCTATGCGGCATGGGCATCTCTCCCGAAGAGCAGTCGAGGCCGCTCATCGGCGTCGTCAATTCGTGGAACGAGTACAACCCGGGCCACGTCCACTTGAAGGGACTTGCCGAGCGCGTGAAGCAGGGCATCCGCGACGCGGGCGGGTATCCCGTGGAGGTGATGACGACCGCGATTTGCGACGGCATGGTGCTGAAAGACCCGAAATACATCGAGATTCCTTCGCGCAACTCCATTGCCGACCAGGTGGAAATCACGGTGGACGGCAACTTCTTCGACGGCATGGTTATGCTGTCGACGTGCGATTCGATAGTGCCGGGACACCTCATGGCGGCGGCGCGCCTCGACATTCCGACCGTGCTCGTCACCGGCGGCTACATGCCGCTCGGCACGTTCCGCGGCAAGGAGGTGCTGCACATCCATGCGCAGGACAAGGTAGGCACAATGGCCGACGGCAAGATCGATCCCGACGAATACAACGGGCTCATCGAGCACTCATGGGGAACTTGCGGCGGCTGCACTTCGATGACGACCGCGAACTCCATGTGCATGGTGGCCGAGGCGCTAGGCATGTCGCTCCCGTACAATTCCACCGTGAGCGCCGTATCGAGCGAGCTCGCGCTCATAGCGTACCGCGCCGGCGAGCGGGTGATGGATCTTCTGCGCAAGGGTATTACCGCCCGCAAGATAATCACGCCCGCGGCAATCCGCAACGCGATCATGATGGATATGGCCGTGGCCGCTTCCTCGAACCTCATCCTCCACATTCCGGCCATCGCCCACGAAGCCGGCTACGACGAGCCGTGGTGGAAGTACTTCGACGAAGCCTCCAACGAAATTCCGCTCCTCTCGCACCTGGCGCCCAGCGGCCCCTACAACCTGCACGACCTCGACCTTGCCGGCGGTCTCCCCGCCGTGATGAAGGAGCTCCTCCCGAAGATCGACGGCTCCGTGATGACGGTGACGGGAAAGACGATGGAAGAGAACGTGAAGGATGCAAAGGTGTACAACCGCGACGTCATCCACACGCTCGAGAGCCCGGTGATGAAGGAACCCGGCATCGGAGTTCTCTACGGTTCTCTCGCTCCGGAAGGCGCGATCATCAAGCTCGCCGCCGTGCCGGACGCTCTCAAGGAGAAGTTCACGGGACCCGCGCGGGTGTTCAATTCGCTCGATGAAGGCCTGGAGGCGCTGCGCGCCGGCAAGGTCAAGCCTGGCGATGCATGCATACTCAGATTCCTCGGTCTCAAGGCGCGCTTCGGAACTACAGCCTTCATGTTCCAGGAGGAACTCAAGGGTCGCCCAGAACTCTACAACTCCTGCGCCGTTATCACCGACGGACGCTTCTCCGGAGGCACCTCCGGTCTTTCCGTGGGCTATGTTTCGCCGGAAGCGGCGCTTGCGGGTCCGCTCGGTCTCGTCAAAGAAGGCGATACCATCGAAATCGACCTCACTGCGCGCAGGATCGAGCTCAAGATTCCCGATGAGGAGATGGCGGCACGCAAGGCGGCGTTCTCGTGGAAGTTCGACGAGACGAAGTATCCGCGCTTCCTCAATCTCTTCGTGAAGAACGTAGGCTCGATGGCCCACGGAGGAATCTGGGAGTGACGGACGTTCTCGTCATAGGCGGGGGACTCGCGGGCTGGCGGGCGGCCGAAGCGGCGGTGAAGGCCGGCGCTTCCGTTGCGCTCGTCGCCAATGGCGCGGGCAACTCGCCTGACATTCATGCCATCAACGTGCCCGTCGCGCCGGAGGATTCGCCGGAACGCTACATGGAAGATACTCTCGCCAGCGGCAAAGGCAAATGCGACGTGAAGCTCGTCGAAATCCTTTGTCGTGAAGCACCGGCGCTTGCGGAGGAGTTTCCCTTCGACCGCAATGCCGACGGTTCGTACAAGCTTCTGCAGCCGCTCGGCTGCAGCGTTCCCCGGTGCGTCTCCATCGACCACAAGATCGGAGCCTGGGCGCTTGCGAAGATCAAGCGCGGCCTGTCCGGCAAGATCGAGGTCTTGAACGGGCGCGTGACGGAGCTGGACTTCTCCCGCGCCAGGGCCATCGTCATAGCCACAGGCGGATGGTGCGGCAAATACGGGTTCAGCGACAATCCTCCGGAACTTCGCGGCGACGGCATAGACATGGCTGTCAAGCTCGGCGCGGCCGTGCGCGACATGTATCTCGTCCAATACGAGCCTACTGTCGCGCTCGCGCCTGCCAGACTTCGCGGCATCCCGGTCATAACCACGATGCTTTACGAAGGCGCAACCTTCCGCAACAAGGACGGCATGGAGTTCCTCCCCGACAAGCACGCCAACAAGGACGAAATCTCCCGCGCCATCCAAAACGAGATCGTCCATGGGCGGGGTGTGCTGGCGCCTGAGGTTCCGGTCATTCCCGGCGTATGGTTCGATGCCACCGGGGTGCCTGCCCGTATTCTGGAAACCACCTATGCCGATACGTTCAAGCGCTATCTCGCGGCCGGCGTCGATATCCGGAAAGAGCCGATGCTTGTCGCGCCCGCGCCCCATACTTCTCTCGGGGGACTCGTCATCGACACGCGTTGCCGGGTGCTCAAGCCTGACGGCACGCCCATACCCGGCCTGTACGCGGCCGGCGAGGTGACAGGCGGCATCCACGGCGCGAACCGTATCGGCGGCAGCGCCGGCACGGAAGTGCTGGTCTTTGGAAGAATCGCAGGTTCGGAAGCGGCATCGCACGCCAAAATCCAGCCTTGCGCAGTTCAGGGAAATAATGCATCATGAACAGACTTGACATACTCGAATATTCCGGCGATGGATACTCTCGCGTCGTAAGCGGCGCGAAATGGACTGTCGCAGCGCTGAATCACGCAGCGAGATTCGACGAAAAGAACATCGTCGACCTCGAGCGCCACAACGAGACGGACGAGACGTTCGTCCTTCTTTCCGGAGAGGCGACGCTTCTCGTGGGTGAAGAAGCGGAGCGCGTCAAGATGGAGCCGCTCAAGTTCTACAACATCCGCGCGGGCGCCTGGCACAACATAATCGTGACGCCAGGCTCGCGCGTCCTCGTGGCCGAAAACGCCGATACGTCGAAAGACAATACCGACTACATGTGCATCGAGACGCGGCGCGTATTCAAGAAGCATCCTTCCTTCGAGGAGGTGCTGCCCGGCACGTTTCTTCTCAAGGTTCCGTTCGGCCCGGTGTGGACGGGCGTGATTCTCGTGCGCGGCGAAAAGAACATCATGATAGATTCTTCGCACGAAGAGCCGGAGAAACACCTCATCCCGGCGCTTGCGGAACTCGGGCTCGCGCCGAAGGATATCGACTGGCTTCTCTGCACGCACGTGCATGGCGACCATATCGGGGGGCACCATGCGCTCGCGACCAGGTACGGAGTGAAGACCGCTACTCTAGCATCGGCCGCAGACGCGATCAGAGACCCGGTGAAGGTGGCCATACGCGTCCGCACGCGCTTCCCGCAGAATTCGCCGCCGCCGCAGTCGTATCTCAAAGGAGTGGAACCCGACAAGCTGCTTGCTGAAGGCGAGCTTCTGGAAGGGCGCTTCAAGGCGATTGCCGCGCCCGGGCACGACGACGACTGTCTCGTCTGGCTCGATTCGAAAACAGGCACGGCTTTCACTGGCGACTCCCTGCAGGCGAACGGAACCGTCTGCCAGGGAATAGCGTTCTACCGGGACCTGCCTGCGTACAGGAGGACCTTGCGGAAACTCGCAGCCGAAAAGATCGAGAACATCGTTTGCGGACACGAGTATGACGGGATCGGTTCGGTCGTGGTTGGGCGCGATGCCGTCGCCGCCGCCTTGCGCTGCTCGGAAGAGCGCGTACGCGTATATGGCGAACGCATAGCTTCGTACACGGCCGGTGCCGCCGCCTCCGCCGCCGATGAAGCCGCCGTGGCAACGCTCGCCCGCCGCCTTGTGCGCGAGGAAGGATGCGGCATCCCCGAAAGGCTTTTCCTCGCAATGCATACCGTTTCGGAACATTTGAAGGAGCGCTGACCATATGAAAACCCTTGCCGTGTTGTCTTTCGCTCTGCCGGTTTTGTGCGCTTTCGCCGGGATTTTGCCGGTGGAAGTGTGGGAGAAGGGCGCGGGCGACGTCGACCGTTCGGCGGAATATTCCATTTCGGAAGCCGTGAGGGAAGTGCCGCTCGCCTCTCCGGACTTCAAACTCAGCCGCCGCATCGTCAAGGTGACTAATCCATCCAAAGAGGACAAGACGGTGCAGATATGCGTCAGGGCCGCAACGCCGTTCAAGCCGTCGAATTGGGTAATCCCGGGCGTCATCTACGGCGACAACTCGTTCGGCAAC
The DNA here is from genome assembly GCA_002371755.1 of Verrucomicrobia bacterium UBA3750. Lineage (GTDB taxonomy): Bacteria > Verrucomicrobiota > Kiritimatiellia > RFP12 > UBA1067 > UBA1067. The sequence goes on from DFGM01000003.1 coordinate 25,469, forward strand.
CAGGTGGCGCCGGCCGGGCTGGAGAAGGATGGCGAGCCATGGGTGTTCGGGTACGACCGCGAGTCCATCCCGTCCTGCACTCTTTCCGAGACGAAGGATGCGCTCTTTGCGATGTTCGCTTCCGATCGCGACGCGGCGTCGCTCGAAAGCTCCTGCTCCATAAAACGCCTCTCCGACGGCACGTTCGAGCACAGGATAATCTACCCCGTGCGGGAAAGTCCGGTATGCTATGCGTTCAAGTTCAGCTACGTAGACCGCTACGATACGTGGATAACGCTTCCTCCCGGCGCGACTTTCGAGGCGGAATCGTTTTTCTTGGAGGGGAAGCCGCGCTGGGAGAACTGCGGCTATCGCGAGGCTCTGAAAGCCGCGATGGCGATCCTCAAACACGACCACCTCCCGGCGATGGACGCAGAGACGGCCTATGAAGTCTCCCATCAGTGGCTCCGGGACTGCTGCGAATATTTTACCGGAAGCGGCAGATCGAAGGGGGCGATGGGGACGGACATCTCGTTCAGGCTCGGCTACACGGCGCGCACGAACAAAGTCAATCTTCCCGCGTGGATGACCCCGGAGGAGAAGAAACTCACCCTTGCCGATCTCGAGCGCAATCCAAAGCTGAACCGCCCCTACCTCCGCACATTCTGGATGGACGAGATGGGCTTTGCGGGGCAGAACTTCATGGCGCACCGCCTTTCGTACTTCGATGCGGTCAAGCGCGGGGATGCCGCGTTTGCCCAGTGGTGCCTTGACGACCTGGACGACTGGGTCGGGCGCCAAGTGACGACGGGGCCGGCGGCGGGTCTCGCACCCACGCACCGCCGCCGCCCGAAGAAAGCCGCCGACAGCCTCAGCATCACCGAACTCGGATGGGGGACGGGTGAGGCCGCGAAGTTCTACAAGGCTCTCAAGGAGGCCGGTATCGAACATCCCGCATATCTCGACTTCGCAAAGCGTCTTGCGGACTTCTTCGTGGAGCATTACGACGAAGACGACCCGTTCGGGCGCATCTGGTCGCTCGAAACGGGGAAGAAACTCGAAGGCGGCGGCGATGGCGGCGGTTTCATGGTGAAAGGAATGCTGGAGCTTCATGCCGTCACGGGAGAGAAGAAATATCTCGACTGCGCGAGAAGGGCGTTCGACCGTTACTTCGAAAAGGACCTCTCCCGTTTCCGCTGCGTTGCCGGCGCCGACGACTGCAATTGCGTGGACAAGGAATCTTCCTTTCCTTACATATACTCCGCCCTGGAGCTCTATCGCCAGACGAAAGAGAAAAAGTATCTGGATGCGGCGGAACGCGTGGCCTCGTACTTCTGCTCGTGGATGTTCACGTACGACGCGTTGTATCCCCCGGAGAGCGAGTTCGGGCGCTTCGGCTACAAGACCGCCGGCGGCACGCTTGTTTCCGCCGAGCACCAGAGCATCGATCCGTATGCCACTGTCGCCATTCCCGACCTCTTCGACCTTGCCGGTTTGACGGGCGAGAGCGTGTGGCGCGAGGCGGGGCGCCTTATCTGGGTGAATGCCATGCAGGATATCGGCGGGCCGGACGGCGGCACGATCAACGGCTTCTTGCGCACCCCGGGCGCGCAAAACGAAGCCCATGCGCAGTCACGCTGGTCGAAATACCGGTCGGACCCCGTCGCCGCGCGCGGCAACTTCAACAACCAGTGCACGGCGTTTATCGTCACGTTCCGCCTCTATGCGCTGGAACGCATCGGAGACCCTATGAAGGAGATCGAGAAATGACGGCTGAAGAACTTCGCGAGGCGGGAGATCCATGGTGGACGGACGTTATGACGGCAGGGGAGTTTCTCTCCCTTCCCGACAAAACCATCCTTCACGCGGGGCCGCCGATCGAATACGGGCGGATGTGCTCTTCCCATAGACGCGCGATGGCGAGCGCGTGCCTGTTCGAAGGCTGGGCGAAGACTCGCGGCGAGGCGGATGGGATGCTCGCAAGCGGCGAGGTGGCGATCGGTGCGGCGTGCGATTGGGCCACGGACGGCTCCGGCTACGGCGTCATCTCCCGTTCGGTGCCGCTCCTCATAGTCGAGGACCGGGAATGGAACATGCGGGCCGGGTTGTTCCCGGCGGAAGGGCGTTTCGGCGGCGGGTTGTGCGGCTGGGGCGTGTATTCGGCGGAGATCGCGGCCAACCTCGCATGGATGCGAGACTCGCTCTTCCCGCCGATGGCCGGGGTCCTGCGGAAGTGCGGAGGTTTCCCGATGAAGGAACTTTTCGCCGAGGCGCGCCGGATGGGTGACGAACTCCATTCTTCCCAAAAAGCCATCGACGCGCTATTTACGAGAGCGATAATCCCGTATGCGCTCAAATGCCCGAACTCGGCGGATATCTTGTCGTATTTCGCTCAAACGAACCGTTTTACGCACAATTTCGGCCAGGCTGCCTCGCGTGCGCTCGTCCTTGGACTCGAAAAAGCGGGGAAGCGCGGCTTCCTGACCGCGGCGGGCGGCAACGGAGTGGAATACGGCATCAAGGTGGCAGGGTCGGACAGATGGTACACCGCCCCTTCGCCTATGATAGAAGGGGAATACGTCACGCCTGGGGCAAAATGCGAGAATCAGCTCCCTTGGCTCGGAGACAGTTCCATAACCGAATGCCGCGGCTGGGGCGGCGCCATACGCGCCGTGAACCCGGCGATAGCCGGAGGGCGCACGATCAACGGCGGCATGATGGACGTCAATGGCGGCTGGATGGGCGCCGGCTCCGCCCGTATGCCCGAAGAGTGCTTCCGCAAGGCGAAGGAAGATGGGCACGACCCCTCCTCCGCATGTAGCGCATGACTCGCAAATCCGATGGGCATGGGACGGAAATCCAATGCCCGTTGAATCCGAATCCAATGCCCGGCGGTCTGCGATTCAATGCCCATCGGATTCAGGACCCATGCCCATTGGATTTTTGACCGATGCGCAAAGGTGGGGCGAGCCCTCCGGGCGAGCCGTGCCGCCGTCACTGCACCTCGACACGGTAGAACTTCTGCGGCGCATCCGCTGCGCGCGGAATAGTCAAGGTCGCAGTGCCATCGCCATTCGTTGAAACGCCGACCTCCGCTTGCGGCAGAAGCGCCGCGTCGCCCTCGGGCAGCGGAAGAGCTTCCGCCGCACGGATACGCAAGAGCTGCGCCGATATGTCAGTAATCCAGTCGTCAGGCTCTGCTGAGACAACGAGCGTCGCCTTCTCCTCCGAGAGCGCGATGCTTTCAATTCGAATGGAGTCGGGAACCGCAGACTTGCGCCGGGCCTCGACTCCGGCATCTGCGATGGTTGCGGTGTAGTCGTTTCCATTGACGGAAAACTCGTAGTCACCGTTTGGCAGCCACAGGCGGAGTTTGCCGCTCTCGTCGGTGTAGAGACCTTTCGTGCCGTATGCGCATTCCTTCCCGTCGAGGAATATCGCGACCGAATCCACCTTGGCGACAGGAGTCCCGATGTTGAAGTCCACCGGATAGACGGCGGACGAGAAATCGTTCGTCGGGGCTGGGCGCAGGCCTTTGTCCGCAACATAGATCGCGCCGCCGGTGAACACGACCGACTTCACGTGGCCGATGGCGGCTCCGCCGAGTTCGGGCGAAGCATTGCCGCCGC
>DFGM01000044.1 GCA_002371755.1 Verrucomicrobia bacterium UBA3750
AACTGGGGATATTCCTGGGTATTTTAATGTCGGACAAGTCTCGGCGCGACACGGCGTCCACTCGTTTTCCATTCTATTCTATCTTTCTACAGGGGGAATGCCGATAGCGGCTGCACAAGAGATTCCCAACGCGGTCTGTAGAGGCAATTGCAAAACCCGGTAGGGCGGGTAGACCTCTGCCCGCCGCGGCGGCGAAGAGTCTCGCCGCCCTGCCAAAATCGTAGGGTTTTGCACCTGACTCTGTAGAATGGCGGCAGATATTATTCGACATCGGAGGTTTGGGAAAATATCCGCGTTGCCGGAGGACCAAAAGTTCCAAGAGGCAACGCAAGATGACACAGCACGAAAGAGCAATACTCAAGCAGTATATGACATACTCCGCCCGCAATGAGTGGACGCACGAGAAATCGCGCCAACGCAAGTTCGAGCGCAGGTTCGAAAGCCGCGACTACACGGATAGCGATGCGGAAACCAAAGGCGAATGGGCAAGCCGCAATGAGATGGAGAGGATTGGAGTGCGCGACTTCGTCCATTCCCACACGCCTGCGGAACAGGTGACGGCGAAAATGGATATAGATGCAGTATCTGCCATATTGAAGGAGCGCGAGCCCAAACTCTTTCGCGTCCTCGAGGCGGTGTTCGCCGGTAAAACGTTTTCGGATATAGGACTCAAGATGGCGGACTTCTACCGCACCGTGGCAAAACTTGAAACTATCTTCTCCGACATCGAGGCGTATATCGACGATCCCGACGGCTTCTTTTTGCCGGAGCAGCAGTAATAATGCCGATGATATCTGCGACCGCCTTGGTGCAGAACGAGCATGCCGCACGAGATTGCCGGCCTCGTGCGGCAGACTGGTTTATGGCGTTTTATGCTAACACCCTGCGGACGGGAAATGGTATAATATCGCGCAAAGGGACAAAGGGGTGCACAATGGACAAAGAAAAACTCCGCCCCAAGGGGCTTGCGATGATTCCGTTTGCCGTGTTCGGCGCAGTGGTATTCGAGGCAATTGCAAATCATGCTGTCGCAAAAGACGCTTGGTGCGCTTCCTGGCCTCAAGGCAAAGACCCGGCGACCGTTTCATCGCGCATAACCGACCAGTTCCTCGGTAGCCGTCCCGAGGACTATCGCCCCCGGGGATATCGCGGCGGCACTGCATACGGCAAGAAGTGCAGCGTCCAGTATTCCGTCGTTTCCCTTTGGGTGAACGCCATAGAGTGTGCGCGATTGCGTGGCGACAAGGAGCGCGAAGAGACGCTCGTCCGCCTCTTTGATGATTTCCTCCCGGGCGGGAAGCTCGCCTTTTGTTGTTCTCGTCCTTACCATGTAGACGATACGATATTCGGCGCCATTCCCTACGAGATATATCTCGGCACAAAGGAGCCGAAGTATCTGGCTTTAGGCAATTATTATGCCGATACGCAGTGGTCGCCGCCTTGCAAAGGCACGGTAAATGAACGCCACGCCTTGCCGCGCGAAAAGCAAGAGGAGAACTGGGCAAATGGCTATACACCCCAGACCCGCCTTTGGATAGACGATATGTACATGATTACGGCCGTGCAGAGTCAGGCATACCGCGCCACGGGCAACCGCAAATACATTGAACGTGCCGCACGCGAAATGTGCCTCTATCTGGACGAGCTCCAGTTGAAGGACGGGCCGGCGAAAGGATTGTTTTACCACGCGCCTGATGTCCATTACGTCTGGGGGCGCGGCGATGGCTGGATGGCCGCAGGAATGACCCTCGTCCTTGATTATCTTCCGGAAGACAGCCAATACCGCGAGCGCATCATGTCCGGCTATCGCCTCATGATGGAGAATCTCCTTCACTATCAGCGCCCAGACGGACTCTGGAGTCAGCTGGTAGATCGTCCCGAAGACCCGCGCAACTGGGGCGAAACTTCGTGTTCTGCCATGTTCGCCTATTCGTTTGCGGCCGGAGTCAAACGGGGCTGGCTTCCTGCAAAGCCGTATGGCGATGCATTTCGCAAGGCGTATCTCGCACTGTGCGACCACCTGGACGAATACGCCAACCTGTCCGATGTCTGCACCGGCACGGGGAAGAAGGACGACTTGCCATACTACTATGCCCGAAATCGCGTCAACGGCGATCCCCACGGCCAAGCCCCCATGCTCTGGATTTGCGCGGAACTGTTGGCGGACCGGGCGGCTCCGTCTTCAACTTGCGCAAACTGACAACAAGCCTTCGCCATTCACGCCGTTACGAAACTTTTCCGTGACGGCAACGCAAACTGCGTTTCGTATCATATGGTTGGTGGCCAGGAGCGGGATCGAACCGCTGACACACGGATTTTCAGTCCGTTGCTCTACCAACTGAGCTACCTAGCCGAGGTTGGAAATGGTAGGAGCGCAGGGATTCGAACCCTGGACCCAGTGATTAAGAGTCACTTGCTCTACCAGCTGAGCTACGCTCCCATTTCACTATTCCGGGAATGGAGCGAGCTAAGGGACTCGAACCCTCGACAACCACCTTGGCAAGGTGGCACTCTACCAACTGAGTTAAGCTCGCCTGTTTGCCGAAAACGGCGCATATTATACCATAATTCCCCCTCACCGCGCAAGGGGGTATTTTCCTGGAATATCCCCACCTTT
>DFGM01000145.1:0-419 GCA_002371755.1 Verrucomicrobia bacterium UBA3750
CGGCTACACGGCGTGGGATCCGACGAGCCCAGCGTTCATCAAGCGCCACTCGAACGGCGCGACGCTGTGCATACCGACGGCGTTCTGCGCATACACGGGCGAATCGCTCGACAAGAAGACCCCGCTCCTGCGCTCTATGCAGGCGCTCGACAAGTCGCTCAAGCGCTTGATGAAACTCTTCGGTTGCGCCGAGGCGCACACGGGCTGCACTCTCGGCGCGGAACAGGAGTATTTCCTCGTCGACAGGGAATACTGGAAGAAGCGTCCCGACCTGGTGCTTACTGGTCGCACGCTCTTCGGTGCACCTTCCGCGAAGGGGCAACAGCTCGAAGACCACTACTTTGGCACGATTCCAGACCGCGTGCTCTCCTTCATGAATGACGTCGAGCGCGAACTCTGGAAGCTCGGCATCCCGGCGA
>DFGM01000145.1:488-8207 GCA_002371755.1 Verrucomicrobia bacterium UBA3750
ACAACGAGGTCGCGCCCGCGCAGTTTGAGCTTGCTCCGCAGTTCGAGGAACTGAACCTCGCGAGTGACCACAACATGCTCGTGATGGACGCCTTGAGAAATGTCGCCGACAAGCACGGCTTCAAGTGCCTGCTGCATGAGAAGCCCTATGCGGGCGTCAATGGCAGCGGAAAGCACAACAACTGGTCTGTCACCTACGGCGGACGCAATCTCCTCGATCCCGGCACGAACCCGAAGGAGAACGCATTGTTCCTGACGATGCTGTGCGCCGTCATCGAGGCGGTCGATTCCCACGCCGACCTCCTTCGCGCTTCCGTCGCCGGAGCCGGCAACGACCACCGCCTTGGCGCGAACGAGGCACCGCCCGCTGTCATTTCCATCTATGTTGGAGACCAGCTGGAGGGGGTGCTCGACCAGCTTGAATCCGGAAACGCCGCGAAGTCCAAGGATGGCGGAGCCATGAAGATTGGCGTCGATACGCTGCCTGTCATACCGAAGGACGCGACCGACCGCAACCGCACCTCGCCATTCGCGTTCACGGGCAACAAGTTCGAGTTCCGTGCACCAGGCTCAAGCGTCTGCTGTTCGGGTCCGATGACAGTGCTCAACACCATCGTCGCCGAAGCGGTGGACCGCATTGCGCACGAGCTTGAGGCGGCGAATGTCGCCGGCAAGGCGAAGCCGGGCGAGCACACCGCCGCGTTTCACGATGCGCTCCAGAAGATTTTGCAGACATCGCTCAAGGCGCACAAGCGCGTCATATTCAATGGCAACGGCTACGAGGCAGAGTGGCCAAAGGAAGCGGCGAGGAGGGGATTGCCTAACGCGCCCGATACGCCGAGCGCACTGGCCGCGCTTGCGAATCCTGCGAATGCCGCACTTTTCGAGAAGTACGGCGTGATGACCGCCCGCGAGCTTGAGAGCCGCCATGAGATATTCCTCGAGGAGTATGCCAAGAAGGTGCGCATCGAGGGTGCTTGCGCTCGCGACATCGCAAGCGAAATGGTGTTCCCTGCTGTCAAGGCCGAGTATCTCGAAACGGCAGAGGCCTTGGCTAAGGCGGAGACGCTCGGTCTACATTCCGGCGCCAGCGCACTGAAGGAAAACCTTGTCGAACTTGGCTCGGGACTTGATGCGCTCAAGTCCGGCATATCCACGCTTGAATGTGCGTTGGGCGGAGACGACGAGGCGGCGATAATCGCTTCGATGCAGGCATTGCGCACGACGGTGGATTCGCTTGAAAAACGCGTCGCCGACAAGCGCTGGCCGCTCCCGAAATATCGCGACATGCTCTTCCTCTACTGAGCTGGCGCAAATAAAGCCGCTTTCGCCCGGCGATGCTTTGCGGCAGTTGCCTGCAAACCTCTCCGGGCGGAGCTTCCGGTCGCGGAAGATCATAATTGGGCCTCTTAACACCAATCCGCTTTTTTGGTATAATGTTTGCCGCTGACCGTACCACTTGAAAATGGAGGCAAAATGAATAAGACAAAGTACATCCTCGCACTGACGGCGCTCCTTGCGCTCGTAGGCTGCAAGTCCACCCTCACATCATGGTTGCGCGCCAATCCGGTTCCGCTGACAGACTTCGTCCCGCACCACGAAAAGCTCCGTCGCATGGATGACTCGTGTCCTTTCCATTACTACTGGGCGGATCTCGATGCGCTTATGGCCGCCGACCTCAAACATGTCTACATCGCTCCGGTAGATACGGGCTATCTCCAGAAAGGCAACGCCTGGGACGAGTTCGCCAAGAGCATCACGACCGCCGACAAGGATCTGCAGGATCTCGCCGACTTCGCGCAGTTGGCGTACTACAAGGCGTTCAAGTCTCAGGAGCAGGCCATAGGCGTTACCGTGGTCGACAGCCCCGACGTGCCGAATACGCTCGTCGTTGAATCTGCAATAGTGGCGTTCGCGCCGACAAAGTCGACCGTATATGCCGCAGGCATGGTCGGCGACTTTTTCGTGCCATGCCTTGGACTCGTTACAGATGCGATTTCCTCAGGCACGATTGCCGTGGAAACTCGTGCTCGCATCGGCAAGGACGGCCCGATTGTCGCCGTCCTGGCAACGACGGAAAACGATCCGAACGCACTTATTTCGCTTTCGAAACTCACCTGGACGACTCCGGCGAAAATCAACATCAAGCGCATTGCAATCCAGACCGCCAGCAGCTGCACGGTGGATAAGATGGAAGACCTCGACCGTGGATATCCAATTGAGTTCTTCTCCACCTTCTCAGACGCCGATCTAGACAATCTGTGAGTGCCGCCCATCAGGGTCGGCGGTTTGCTCTGCGGCAAAGTTCAGGCACTCTGCCGGCGTTTCAGGAATATCGCGATAAGCTCTTGCCGAAGGGACTGGTTTCATGAGCGCACCTATTGATTTGTACTGCGGCAAATGGAAATTGCTAAAGGCAATCGGTCGCGGCGCATATGGAGTTGTCTATCTCGCGACAGACTCTGGCGGCAATCATGCCGCCGTAAAAGTGTGTCGCCGGGAGGATGCAGGCCATGAACGGTACGGGCGCGAACTGCGCGGTGCGAATCTTTATAAAGCTATACCTCCCGCAGAGGGGCTCATTCACATGTCGGAACTCGGCGAAGAGTCCTGGGGCTTCTATGCAGTTATGGAACTGGCGGACGATGAGTTCGGCGTCTCGCTGGATGAACCGACTCATGACTATCGCCCCAAGACGCTCGCCAGTGTCATTAATGGCGAAAAGGCGCTGCCGCTCGCAGAATGCGTGAAACTGGCCATCTCTCTTGCGGAAGGGCTTGCCTCGCTTCAGCGCCACCACCTTTTGCATCGCGATATCAAACCTGCTAATGTGCTGTATGTGCGTGGGCGCCCCGTCCTTTCAGATCCTGGACTTGTCGTGGAGGAGTCCGAGGCGGCATCGCTTGTCGGGACTCCAGGCTATGTGCCGCCAGAGCAGTTCATCGATGCCGCGAGCGACATCTACAGTCTCGGCCTCACCCTCAAGGCTGCAAGTTTCGGTCGCCAGCTCGAGGAACTGGGTAAGGGTCCCGCGATGGAGGCCGATACGGGTTCGCCATGCTTCCTCGCGTGGTGGCGCATCCTGAATAAAGCGACCGATCCTACGCCTGCTCGCCGCTACCAATCGGCAAAGGCTTTGCTGAAGGATTTGCTGGCTCTCCGCCGGAAAGCGGCAGTAATGTCGATTGCGAAGGCGCGTGCAACCAAAATCGTATTATTCGCACTGATTTTGGCGGTCGTCGCGTCAGTCGTCATTGTTATGCGACGCCCGCAGGGCGAAAGCAACGAATCAACCGCCCCGGATCCCTTCCAGGAGCAGGCGCAATTTGCAAAACACGTATTGAACGCCAGAAATTGGATTGACGGGTTGACCAAAGAAGCGTTTGGGTTGAATCGAATAGCCGCCAGGCTGTGCCGTGAGGTTGAAACGGCGGCCGATCCCAAAAAACTCGAAAAGGAAAACGATTTCAGGGCTGCATGGGGAATCAGACCCGTTCAAGTTAGTGCAGAAACTGACGTATTGCGGCAACACCAGCCTCGACTTCTCGAACTGAAAAAGCAGGCGCGCGATGTCGCGACAAAAATCTGCATGGAACGGAGTCGATTCATACGACTGATGGAGAAGGCGGACAAAACCGGCACCTCCGACGTTGCCTTGCGGAAAAGCATTGACGAAATCGTGGCAAAGGCCAAGAACGAGATGGCCGAAAGAATAGCCGTAGAGCAGGAAATCCACAGTATCGGGAAAATTGTTTACGGGAGTGAAAAATGGGACAAAGAACTCGCTCCCAATTGGCGAGGGAAATTCGACATCAACTCCGGATTCGGATTGACACAAGGCGAGTGGGGTATTTTCATGAAAGCGCGATCGGCAGCGGGCATTGATTTGGGGGCGGAATGACCTACAGACATTTCAATAACGATTCGACGCGCTCGAGCGTCATAAGGGCTGTGGCCGACACGGGAAACGAGGCGGCGTGGCAGCGGCTCTTCGACCTTTACGCCGGATTCATATTCTCTATCGCACGCTCGAAAGGACTCAAGGCAGAAGATGCTGACGATGTAGTACAGTCCGTCTTCGCCGACCTCGCGCGGAAGTTGCCCGATTTCGAATACGACCGCGCCAAAGGCCGTTTCCGGTCTTACTTGATTCAGCTTGTCCGCTGGCGCATCGCCGACAAACTCAATGCCATCAAGAGCGATGCCGAATTGAAAAAGAAGACTTTGGAAGCGGCCAAGGACATGTCCGCCGCCGACAGAAGTTTTGCCGAGCGCGAATGGCAGCAAGCCGCGCTTGAGGAAGCGCTTCGGCGCATCAAGCCGGAAGTCCGGCCCGAGCACTACGCGGCTTTCGTCGCGAGCACGGTCGAGGGACAGGATGCCGGGATTGTGATGCGGTTATTCAATTTTTCCCGCGACAACCTCTATCAGATTCGCAAGCGTCTCACAGAACGGCTGCGCGAGAAAGTAGCGCAGGTCATTGCCGAGATGGACGCGCCCGATGTGCCAGGTCCTCGGCCTTGATTGCGTCGGCGACCATGGATACGAGTCCGTGCTCGTTCTTCTCATCGAGCCACGCCCACTGTCCGTTAGGATTGAGTTCAAGGAACCACAACTCGCCATTCTTGCGGATGAAGTCAAAGCGTCCGAATCTGTAGCCGGTTTCGTGCATGAAGCCTTTTATGGCGTGTTCTTCGGCGGACGATAGCGTGCACCTCGGCCAGGATTCGGGATTCACGAAAAGCGCCTTGCGCGAGTCGTCGCCGCCGAATGAATTCCGGGGTGCGCTTGCCGCATATGTCCTGCCATTGATGTAGACAACCGTCACTTCCTCTTCGCCATCTATTCTCTCTTGCATGAACCAAGGATAAGCTAAGTCCAGGTCGCTTGCTTGCACTTCTTTCACGAAGAATATCTTGTTTTCGCCGATAGGCGTCTGGGTCACGGACTTTACGACCCATCTGCCGCGCTTCAATTCTTCAGGCAGTTCTCCGTGGAAGAAGTGCCATGGCGCGATGCGGAAGTATTTTCTGGCTGCGAGCAGCTGGCGGAGTTTGCCGTATTTGTTGTTCTGGCTCGTGACAAGGGTTGTCAGTCCGCGGCTTTGGCATTCGCGGAAGAAGTCTGCGAACAGTTCGTCCGTCTCTTCGCGCCGCCAGTTTTCGACGCATCCATCCTTCGGCACATCGATGCGGTCATAGTACATGGGCTTGCGCAGGTAGAAGGATGTGAGAGTAGTCTCTGAAATTTGCCTGCCGGATGCCAAGTCCTTTATGTAGAACCCGTCGCGGTTGAAATCCCATGCGAAATCACCGGGTTTGTCGATATTGAAGCGCAGGATGCCGCCCGGCTCCAGTTCGGTCGCCACAAGATCGGTGGCGACATCTTGACTGCATGTGGAGATGAAGATCATTTTAGTTGTCTCTGAAGAACCGGGCTGGCGGTTGCCAGCCCGGTTTGCGGTTCTCAGTCCCAGGTTCTCTGGTCGTCGGCCACGTTCATTTGCCCTCCGCTGATGCAGAAGGTCGGAGAGGTGGACCAGTTGATGTTCCCCTCGCCGACAGGATTGAGACCGGCAATGTCGGTCGCGATTTCATTCGGTGTCATTTGTTGTGTCTCCTTTGTTATTGGTCAACCAATGCAGTGGACACCCGCCCACTACATACTCATATACGAAGGCGGCTCGGGAATCTGACAAAAAATCTTTTCATCGCAGAGGTCGATGAGCGCCGGGTCGTGGCTCACTGCGAGAACGATGCGACTCTGGGCGAGTTTTCGCAGAAGTTTTCCGAATGCCGAACGTGCGTCCGCATCGAGGTGGTTGCTGACTTCATCGAGGACGAGCAGGCCAGGCTTCCTGATTAGTGCGCGTGCTATTGCGAGGCGCTGCATTTCGCCGCCCGAAAGAGACTGGCCATTCAACCCGACGTGCGTATCAAGTCCATCGGGCATACGCCTGACGACTTCACTAAGACCGCTCAGAGCAACAGCAGCGTCAACGTCTTTGGGGCTGAACGCCGGGTCGCGCAACGTGATGTTGTCGCGAATGGATCCGGTAATGAGCAGGCTATCCTGAAAGACAATCCCGGTTTGACGCCTGAACGACTCTTCGTCCAGCGTCTCTATGGGAGAGTCGTTGACGAATATTTCGCCGGATTGCGGCGCGAGCGCGGCTGTGGCAAGTTTGAGGAGAGTGGTTTTGCCCGTCCCGTTAGCGCCGACGAGTGCAACAACCTTGCCGGCGCGGAATGTGGCCGAAAAACCCTTGATGACGGGGCGTGCCGTCGCACCAGGGTAGGCGAATGTCACATTCCTGAATTCGACCTTCTCTATCGCTTGGATGGCGCGGCCTTTTCGCCTTGGCCGTGAGTGGGCGAGGATTTCGTCAAGCGAATCCACACCCTCGCAAAGTGTCGCCGTTTCTGGGAGCATGGAGACTATTCCTTGGATGGACTGCATAGCCGAGAGAAACAGCATCTGATACACGACTACATCGCCGACGGGGATTGCGCCTTTTGCAGCGAGCATGCCCGCCACGCCAAGCACGCCGACCTCGCCAATAATCATGAGTGCGCCGAGGAGTGCACCGAACACGATCGATAGGCGGTCTATGCTGCAGTTGCCGTCCTTCAGCTCGCGCATCGCTTGCAGGGGCGAGTCGGCGAAGCGGCGTTCCGCGTCAAGCGTGCGCAGAAAGGGAAGCGAGCGGAAGAAGTCGAAGAGCGAAGCGAATGCTGCGTCGCTCCTTTTGCGCACGGCGTGGGAGTGCGAAGCGAAGCGCCGTGCGAAAGGAAGGAACAGAGTTATGCAGAGCGGGATGAACGCGACGAAGGAAAGCCCAAGCACGGGCGAGCGGGAACATAAGGCGAAGCCTGCGGCGAACATCGTGACCACGGCGACAAGAAGGCGGGGATAGAGCCCGCTCACGAACCCGCCGACAGCGTATGCATCGCGAGTAAGCTTTGCGACCAGCGATCCATCTGCGAGAGCCGAAAGTTCAGAAGGGGGAAAGCCAATGATGGAGTTGAGAACGCGCCGCTGCAGATTGAGTTCAATCGTTCTTGCGCGAGAAGACGCCAGATGCTGGAGAGACGGCGTCATGACGGCTTTGGCGCCCAACAGCGCGGCGAGCAAGACGAATGGCGCTACCGGAGATATGCCGACGATGAGAGAATCGATAAAGCGTCCTGTCGCGAACGGGACGGCTATTCCCGCCGCCGTCTGCGCAACGAGAAGCGGCGTATAGGCAAACAATACCGCAGGCGACGACGCGAGCGTGTTCGCAAGGAATCTTGTCCGCTTGAAATGCTTTTGCAAAGTGTCTTTGACTTTCATGTTCACAACTGCATATACGCCGCGTTCCGTAAAATCTGACAACCTGCGGCGGATATTGACAGTCGCGGAAGGGGCGTCAGGAGAATTCGCCTATGCGCCTACATGGGTTGAAGTCTAAAAATGAACCGCTCGGTAAATTCAAGGGCAAGGTTTGTTAAGCAGCGCAAAAAACATCCCTATCGGGAAATATCGCCCTTGATGGCACTGCAAAAATTTGATAAAATACCGCTCGGTAAATCAAGGAATGCCTTATGACAGCGAAAGAGTTAGGATCGGCTATCCAAAAAGCACGCAAATCGCAAGGGATGACGCAGCCGCAGCTGGCTATGGCTTGCGGCACGGGCGTACGTTTCATAGTTGAATTGGAGGCAGGCAAGGAGACCTG
>DFGM01000080.1 GCA_002371755.1 Verrucomicrobia bacterium UBA3750
TACTGTATCAATAGAGCTGTATCAATAAGCTCTTGTTGGCTCCCAATAAAAAAATCGCTAATAATTCGGTGAAAATTAATATTGAAAAGGCGATGATAGAAATTGCACGACTGATTCTGGGCAAGGAGTGCGAAGGGTATGGGGTAAAATGAATGAAAGGAGTGTCCATGAGACTTTTACGACTGTCGTGCATATTTTTAGTATGTGGTTGCTTTTCTCAAAACGGCTCGGATTCTCAGGCGCTGAATAATGATGTTGAACCCTGTCGCGACTTCCGCTGTTTGCATTGGGCGATGAATAGGGGTGCTGAACCGGAGGAACCTGCCTGGCGCGAGTGTTCGTGGGATGAGGTGTCGGACTGGTTGGCGTCCGATCCAGATTGCCGTCGACAGGGCGGTGCGCGTGGATATGAAATGCTTAAGTCAGAAAAGGATAGATGGGGTATGCGTTCAGAGGTGTGGTTTTCTCCCTGTTTTGGCACATGGGCGTCGAAAAGTGCCGAGGGTTTGACGGTAATATGTCAAAACTGGACGGAAAATATTCTGCCGATAAAAGGTTTGCCAAGATGTTGTAAAGGGGTTGAAGTGTCAGGACCGTTTGATATGTCAAATGTTGTCATTGCAGATTCAGTTGAATACTTCTACAGTGAAGCTCATGGTATAAGTGATTGGCCGCAATATTATGAAGCGTATGATGATCTGCCTCGTTTCAATGCTACAAGCAAGTTGAAGTATCTGTCAATTACGCGGTATAGTAGTGGTGACGATGGCAGAAAGCGGCTACGTATTCCTTGTCTGGATATGACGCGCTTTTCAGAAATGGACAATCTGGAGGAGGTCGACGTTTTTGTCGCGGGTTTGGCTGTGCATGCTGAAGAACTGCTGGATAACAATAAACTACGCTGCCTGTCTGTTACGGAATTCTATGACTATCTTGTTGACTCGGATGAGGGAGGAACAGGCGTCGATATAGGGTTGGAAGATGATTCGAACAACGAGTTCTTGCAGCATTATGTTGTCGACGATGCTTCGTTTGATGAGTTTATTAAACGTGACTTTTCCGGAATTAAGAAGATGCGTGTCGAAATAGAGCTGAGTCAGGTTAAAACCTGGGATATCGCCTATCTGGCGAATCTCCATTTTGATTTTCTTTGCATAAGCACAGAAAATTGTATGATTGCTGGAGTCGAGGCGCAGCCGCGTTCGCGCCGCTCGCGCTTAAGTTGAAAACCATTGAATCGATGTCGTGCGATTGACCCAAAAGCCGAAATGGGGAATGAAGGGTCGGAGCTCATTGATACAGTAAAGAGGAGAAGGGCCGCGCGGTCGCGCTGATGCGCCGCGTAGAGGAGTTCAGTGGCGTCGTCGTGCTGGCCTACGCGTTCATGTCGAACCATTTCCACATCTTCATCTACATGCCCAGTGCGGAGGAGATCTGTGAAGGGAAGATTCTGCGCCGCATACGCGTTCTCTACCATGACGCGTCGCTCTCGCAGGTCGTCGCGACGTGGAACAGGCTCAAGACCGAGGAGCAGGAGCTTTTCAAACGCGCAAGTCCGACGAAGAAGTATGTTTCGCGCTTCGAGGCCTACAAGTCCTCGTTTCTCCGCAGGATGTGGAACTCGGCGGAGTTCATGCGGACGTCTGCGCTAAGGGAGGCGGTCGGCATCAAGAGCCCAATCCACTTTTCCAGGTACTACCTGAGGCCGCTGATGGAGAAGGGCATGATAGAAAGAACCGATCCGGACAGTCCGAAATCGCCCAGACAGGAGTACAAGCTGGCATGAGCTACTATATCAATGCTACTATGTCAATAAGCCCTTTGACCCCCTTTTGACCCCCTTTTGACCCGCGTGCTCTGTCAGGAGAACGCATGGTGGCGAAACGCTAGCGGGGCCTGGCGGGTGGGCGATGGTCGCTGAGGCGATATTCGCTCATAGACATGCCGTAGCGCTTCTTGAAGAGGCTTTTTGCATTGCTGACCGTGTTGAAACCGCAGGACGCGATGATTTTCCCTACTGGAATGTCGGTGAATTGCAGAAGGCGCTTCATTTCGTCGAATCGGCAGTCGAGGATTGCCTCAAGGATCGACTTACCGATCGCCTGACGGTACCGCAGGTCCGCCAGGCGCCTGGATACGCCAAGGTCGGCGGCGACATCGGCGGCTGATATCCCATTCGTCGCATTCTCCCTGATGAAAGACTCGGCGCGATTAATGATCTGCGCTATTGGAGATATTGGCTTGGTTGACTGGCGCTCTATGATCTTGTGGTTTGATGGGCTCATGATCTGCACCGGACTCTTCGCCTTTGCGGGGGCCTGCATCAGCTTCTTCAGTTCTTTTGCCGCAAGTTCGCCGATTCTGGCGTGGTTCGGCGTAATGCTGGTTATCATCGGCCTCGAGGTTTCGCAGTACACCCTGTCGTTGTCGACGCCTATAACGGCCAGGGAGTCAGGAATATTGATGCTGGACATTTCGGCTGCCTCGACTATCCGTGTTGCCCAGATATCGTGCGGTGCCATTACGGCTGCGGGTTTTGGAAGAGATTTCAACCATTCCGCCAGGGCGACGATGTCTTCCAGGGAACCACGTTCAATGCCTGCTGCGGTTCGGTAGATGCGAACGTCGTCCGTCTTGCCTCTGAAGAAGGAGCGAAACCCTTTTTCGCGAAAGGTATATGTGTAATTGGAGTCCGTCTTGTTCTTGCTGACGAAACCGTATGAGCGGAATCGTCCCAGCGAAAACAGGTATTCGGCGGCGGAACGGCCTATTTCGGTGTCGTTGATGTTGATGAACGCCACGGTGTCCCTGCGCCGTGGGATGGCGGACGGCATGCAGCAGACGCAGACGAGCGGCGTACGTGACTCCTGCAGGCATTCGGCAGTAGCGGGATGGTCGAGACCGCACGCGATGATGCCGTCGAAGCCATCGGTTTCTGCGCGTCGGATGTCATCTAAGGCTTTGTCGCCGGTACAGTCGACGACACGCAAGCGCCAGTTGCATAAAGCCCGCGCATAGCGGTCTATCCCGTATAGTATTTCGCGCCCCGACCCGTAGGCGATGTACAGGGCAACGAGGATTCTCCGTGGTTCGGCTTTCACGCGCGTAATTATACCATTTTAGTTCGTTGCATGTCAAATACAGTATAATAAGGTTGCCAGAAACAGGACTGCGTTATTCTTGACTTAAACTGATGGATTGAAGTATAATGTCCGCGTAACGATATCAACTCAGCCCTAACGGCATGGAAAGGACGTCAACAAAAATGAAGAAATTACTGATAGTCGCTGTAGCAGCTGCCTTGTTCGCAGATGGCAGTACCGCCTTTGCGGAGGATGCCTACATCGAGAACACAAACGGCAACCAGTATTTCAACACTGGCCACTTTGTCGGACCAAACACGAAAATCGTCCTTGATTTCAAATTGAACGAAACAACGCTCGGCATCACCCCCTTCGGTGCGCAAGGCAGCAATGGGACTGCCAATCGCCCATGGTTCAGGTGCTATCTAGGCGAGAAGACCTCGGGTGGGGGTGCCTGGTTTTCGATTAACCAGGCCAAGGCCGATTACAATGCGTCGGGGTTCAACGTGTATCGGGCGGATTTGCGACGTTATAAGATGACCATGGATTTGCCAGGCAAGATATTCAGGTTGTTGGATGAAGACGGCACGGAGGTCGCGACGCAGGCATTCGAGTCGGTTTCCTCAGGAACCCAGATTTACCCTCTTGGCCTTTTTGCGACATGCGCCCACAAGTCCGGTGCGTATGCTACCGCGACGACGACGTGGGAGAAACCGGCGAAGATGCGCGTCTATGGGCTTGAGATCTATGAGTCCGGGACGCTCGTCAAAAAGTTCGTTCCGTGGATCAAAGGCGGCGTTGCGGGGCTGAAGGATACTGTCAGCGGCGTGTTCCATTCTGGCGAGAATGCCAGCTCGTGTGTTGGAGGCGGCGACATCACGGTCGAAAAGGACGACGCATACGTGGCTTTCCCGGACAACGACGTCATGACTGCGGCAGCTGTCAAAGGCAAGACGATGTATTTCGACACTGGGTATGCCTTTAATCCGGAATCAAGAATAGAATTAGACTATGCGCTTCTTACGCCGGATTGGACATCTTCAAGCAAATGGGCGGGGGAGACGTATCTTTTTTATGTGGCGGGAGCCAGCGCCGTCTATCTTCTGCCGTTCGGTTCTAGTGCGAACGGGCGTCATTACATGAAGGTCGGTAGCAAAGAGGGCGGCATAACGGAAGTCGGCGTTGACTACGGCTACAATGTCCGGCGTAAAATCATTGCCACGGCGAACAATATGAAAATGATCACTGCGGGATACACGAATTGGAACGTTTCGGCTGCCAGCGGCCAAGAGGTTGCGACGACGTTAAATTCGACGACTCTCACGCTTGGCTACAGAAGCGGCAAGACGCCAATTCCGGCGAAGATCTACGGGCTCAAGATATACGAGTCGAATAATCTTGTACACGATTTCGTACCGAGTATTTCCAACAGCGTTCCGATTCTCCGTGACACGCTGGCCGCGCCGACGATAGGGCTTCTCCCCACGGTGTACAACAGCCCCGGCACGAACATCGTATGCGAGGCCGGCGGCAATATTCAGGGCGATGAGGCCGCCAAGGAGGCCTATCTCGACTTCGACGGCGTGAACGGGCATCTGATAGACACGGAATACGTGCTTACCAAGGACAGTCGGCTTGAGACGGATTTCGCTGTCTGGAACGACAATTATCAGATTTCCGGCAATGAGGCACCGATATTCTTTGAACAGCGTGGATACAAGGCTGCTGCCGCCGAATGCAACGGTATCTGGTTCCGTCTCTATTATCCAACTGCGCCGCGATTTGGATGGCGTTTCGCAGATTACAATACCGGGAACAACGAATGGTTCAAGAATACATATATCACGAACGAACGGGTGAAGTTCATCTTTGATGCGCCGAACAACAAGGTCACGTCATACAGGGGAGGCGTGGAAATAGAATCCTTCAAACTGGCACAGGGAACCGGCACGCTTACCTCTACGACTTGTTCCTCTACGCTAATGATCGGCGGCAACTGGAATGGAAAGAGCAATGCGGGCGGCATGCGTCTCTATAGCGTGAAGATCTACAAGTCCGGCGCTCTGGACAGGAACTTCGTGCCCTGCCTGACAAACGGCGTTGCTGGACTGTACGAGACATGCCAGAACAGGTTCTTCCCGCTCACTGGCGGAGTGGTGCGCGGCAAGGGCTACAAGGGGCAGACCGGCGAATTTGAGATTTCGCCGCAACCGGCAAGACTGACGCATGGAGGCAGCAACAACTCGACTACGCTTACGTGCCTGGCCGTTGGTGCGCAGAGCTACGAATGGTACGAGGACGGTGTTCTCATCCCCGGCGAGACTTCTGAGTCTATTACGCTGAATTGGGATAGGGCAAAGGCAAAGGCGAATAACTATGCCCACACCTATTCCGTTAAGCCTGTCTATACGGTCTTCAACGAGAGGGTTGTCGGCGAGGCCGTTTCGGCAACGGTGGAATATACGCCGCTTGGCATGGTTATCATCATCAAGTAATTCATCGTAAAGGGGGAAAATGGCACGGCGTAGTTTCAAGGCGGGAGCGCTCGCACTGATCGTCGGCGTTCTCGCGGGCGCGGCCTGCGGTTCGACGCGGCTTCTCTACTGGAACATCCAGGACGGGATGTGGGACGGGCAGACGGACAACTTCAATCGCTTCGTCGCGTGGGTGCAGAAGCAGTCGCCCGACATCTGCGTCTTCGCCGAGGTCAGGACCAAGCGACAGACGGGCAAGATGGACCATGTGAAAGACGAATCGCAGCGGATTCTTCCCGCAGGCTGGCCGAAGCTCGCCGCGCGCTACGGGCATGACCACGTCTGGATCAGCTCAGACAATCCGAAGTGCTACATGCAGGGCATCACGTCGCGCTTCCCCATCGAGAGCGTCGCCAAGGATCTCGTTCCGACGGGATCGGGCTGGGCGCGGATCCGGGTGGACACGAACGTCCTGAACATCGTGACGGTCCACCTCAACTGGGCGCCGTGGGGGCATGGCTGCAAGACGGATGCGGAGCGCAAGGCCAGCGCGGCGAAATTCGGCGGCGACCTCGCACGCCGCGACGAAATCGAGACCGTTCTCAAAGGGTCGTTCTTCACGGTGCCCGACGCATCGAACCAGTACTGGGTCGTTGTGGGAGACTACAATGCTCGCTCGCCGGTCGATGCGCGGATGTACGACATCCCGCTAGACTCCCCTCGCTACGCAGTCCATCGGTGGTTGGCCGAAAGCACGCCCCTTGTCGACCTCATGCACGAATGGCTGCCGAACGACTTCCATGTAACAGGCGGGGCAAAGTCGCGAATAGACTATGTCTATCTGACGCGGGGGTTGTACGATCATGTCGAAGAGGCTCGTGTCGTCGTCGACCGCTACACACGCCCGACATACTCGGGGGTAAGCGACATATGGCGTCCGTCCGACCATCGCCCGATCCTTGTAGATTTCGATTTCAGATGGGCGAGGCAATTGCAAAACTCGGCAGGGCGGTGAGGAGTGCGGCAAGATGAATTACATGACGAGAAGAAGTTTTCTGGGCGCGGTTGCCGCAATGGCCGCTTGCCCAACTGTATGGGGCGACGAGCCGAGACGTCTGGGTTTCACATGGTGCTATATGCTCAAGCTCGGCACTAACATGTGGTGCGACTGCGTGCCGCCGCGCTGGGGCAACCTCAAACCCGACGAAATGCATTACAAAGCGCCGTCGGAGGAACTCAGGTGCGACGATTCGCTGTGGAGGGAATTGACCGAAAAGGCACGCGCGGCGGGTTTCAACATGCTGCTGATGGATCTTGGCGAAGGCGTCCAGTTTCCAAGCCATCCCGAGCTCGCGGTGAAGGGGTCTTGGTCGCCGGAGAAGTTGCAGAAGGAGCTTGCCCGCCTTCGGGCCATTGGATTGGAACCCGTGCCGAAGCTCAACTTCTCGACGGCGCACGACATCTGGCTCAAGGACTACAGCCGCATGGTCTCGACGTCGAAATACTACCAGGTCTGCGCCGACCTGATACGTGACGTGGCCGAGCTCTTCGGCTACCCTCGCCTCTTCCACATCGGTTATGACGAGGAGACCTTCGGACACCAGGATCGATATCAGTATGTCGTCGTGCGACAAGGCGATCTTTGGTGGCACGACTTGCTTTGGATGGTCGAACAGATCGAGAAGGCCGGGATGCGCTCATGGATATGGAGCGATTACATCTGGAAACACACCGACGAATTCTTGAAGCGAATGCCCAAGAGCGTACTTCAGTCCAACTGGTACTATGGCAAGACGTTCGATTCGGAAAAACGAAACACAGTAAAGGCGTATCTCGACCTTGAGCGCGGCGGATTCGACCAGATGCCGACTGGGTCCAACTACAGTTGCGTCGAAAACTTCGCAGGAACTGTGGATTTCTGCCGCAAGAACATCTCTCCAGATCGGCTGAAGGGCTTCATCATGGCACCATGGCGGCATACGATTGAGCACTGGCGGGGCGATCTTGTCTCGGCGATAGACATTGCCAGACCCGTTATCGCAAATCCAAGCGACAAACAGGGGATTGATGAATAGATTTCTTCTGGTAGCGGCGGCTGCGCTGTGCGCGGCGGTTTCCGTTGCGCAAACGACCATAGGGAACCTTCGCGTATGCCGCCTTGTGGAGCCTTCCGACATCGTGAAGCCCGTCTTTTCGTGGCAGATGCGGACCGAGCGGCAGGGAGTGGCGCAGAAGGCGTATGCAATCGACCTGCGCACCGCTTCCGGTGAAGAGGTGTGGCGGTCTGGCAGGATCGACGAGGCGGCGTCGCATGCCGCGCCCTATACGGGACCTGCCTTGAAGAGCGCGACGCGGCATGTTTGGTCGGTCGTCGTGACGGACGAGCGCGGACGTGACGTCTTCTCGGAACCGGCTACGTTCACGACGGGGCTGATTGCGCTGGACGACTGGAACGGCAGCGAATGGATCGCCGTGCCGAACGCTGCGGCGGACGTCTCCGAGGAAGTTCGCAGCCGACGGCGCGCCATGCCGGGCGCTTCGTGCTTCGCGAAGCGGCTCAGTAACGCCAAGCGCGTCAAGGAGGCGTGGTGGACGGTTACGGGGCAGGGTGTGTTCCAGGCATACGTGAACGGCAGTCCGCTACCCGGGTTCCTCAAGCCCGGCTTCGACCATGTCCTCAAGACGCGGCACTCCTTTACCTTCGACGTGACAGGGCTGGTGAACAGGGAGCAGGGGGAGGACAACGTGTTTTCGTCCATCGTCACGGCTGGCTGGTGGCGCGACAAGGTGACAGACTACCGCGGCAGGGAATCGGCCTTCCGTGCGCAGCTCATCCTGCGTTATGAGGACGGCACGGAGGCGCGGTTCGGCACGGACGAAAGCTGGCGCGGCGGCGTGACGGGTCCGGTCAAGTCGGCGGGCATTTTCGACGGAGAGGAATACGATGCGCGTGAAAAG
>DFGM01000077.1:0-4393 GCA_002371755.1 Verrucomicrobia bacterium UBA3750
GTGAAGACGAGGGAAGAAGCGTTTGGAGCTGCGAAGAAATACGGTCCGAAACTTCTCAAGGCGTGCTCCGAGACGGCGAAGAGGTGCAATGCCGTGGTATTCGTGAACGCTTTGGATTTCTCGCATGGCGAAGCTCCACGCAATACCACATTCGCCTTCGCCCGTGACGGTTCGCTCGCGGGAAAATACGACAAGCGCCATCTTACCGCGAGCGAATGGAAGAAGATGCAATACGATTCTTCGTATATGTGGGAATGGAGCGAACCGGAAATGCTGGAGATAGACGGGGTCAAGTACGCCTTCATGACGTGCTACGACTTCTACTTCTACGAAGCCTTCGCCAATATCGCCCGGTACAAGCCGGATGTGATAATAGGATGCTCGCACCAGAGAAGCGATCCTCATGGTGTACTGGAGACTATAGGGAAGTTCCTTGCCTACAATACTGGCGCGTATCTCGTCAGGGCGTCCGTATCGATGGGAGCAGACGCGAAGGTTGGCGGCTGTTCGATGATTGTGGCGCCTTCCGGAGAGATGCTCGGGAACATGCACAGCCGCACAGGTAAGCTTGCTGTCAAATTCGACCCGAAGAAGAAATATCTGAAGCCGATGGGATTCGGCAATCCGCCGGGACTCCATTCCGATTACATCGAAGCGGGGCGTCGCCCGTGGCAGTACCGTCCCGCCGGCAGCGCAATCATCCCCGGATTCGACAACGCACCCGCCAAACGCCTCTGCGCCCATCGAGGCTTCTCCACTATCGCGCCTGAAAACAACATGGCCGCATTCGGCGCCGCAGTCGCGCTCGGCGCGCAAGAGATAGAGTTCGACCTCCTTTGGACGAAAGACGGCGAAATCGTCTCAATCCACGACGCCACGCTGGAGCGCGTATCGAACGGTTCGGGACGCGTGTTCGACCATACACTCGCCGAGCTGCGGGAACTCGACTTCGGAGCCAAGAAGTCTCCTCGCTTCAAAGGGACGCGTATAGTCAAGTTCGAAGATATCCTCGCCAAGTTCTCGCAACACGTCATCATGAACATCCACATCAAGGATCTGGGAGGCGCCTGGGACGAGGAACTCGCAAAGAAAGTGATACAGCTTATAGATGCGTATGACGCGAGGCGGCACGTCTATTTCATGACGTCCAACGGTGCAGTGCAAGAGCAGTTTGCCCGCCTTGCCCCCGATATCCCGCGTTGCATGGGCAATGCCGGGCTCGACAATAAATCTTCGCCGGACATCGTCGATAGGGCGCTCAAGTACAAATGCCAAATGGTGCAGCTTTGCAAACCTTATTTCGACAAGGCTCTTGTCGACAAGGCGAAAGCGGCAGGTTTGCGCGTGAACGTTTTCTGGTCCGACGACCCTGAAGAGGCGAAACGCTTCCTTGAGATGGGATGCGATACCATACTCACGAACGACTATCAGCCGATGTCGGCGGGAACAGGGATAAAGTGACGGCAAACCGCAAACCGTCTATTCGTCAATCTTCCTCTGGCGGGTCTTCCGTTACGAATCTGATACAAAAACCGGCGCAACCGTTATCGATTTGCTGTTTATCCCGATTTGGCGGTAAATGAAAGGCGCGCCCCTCGCCCTTCCAATCCCACCAAAGCAAACCGAATTTCTCAATCTCGTTATAGACTCATCGGGTCGAAAAATGGTATAATGTGCGCCATGAAAACGAACAGTCGGCAAAGTGAGCGTCTAGAAACTCGCGAAGAGTTTTTAGAATTGCGTTCGCGCACATCACCACCAAATGCATTTACGCTTCCATTGAGCGGAATTGCAATTGTTGTTGCGCCGTTTGTCTCAGACGCGAATGCAGTTGCCGACGACAATGCTGCGCCTTATTCCATAAATCAGCAGAGTCATTTAGGAGTTGTCGGCCGCGTAAACCTTGGCAGCTTTTACACTCCGGCCAAGTATGTTGATATGGTCGCTGGATGGCTGAAGAAGCATGTCATAGATGAGACATGGACTATTGCAGACCTCTCTTGCGGTTACGGTGCGTTCTTTGAGCGAGTTGTTATTGTTGGCCATCAGCCGTTTAGCGTAAAGGAGATTGCATAATGCAGAATCAAGTGATTGATATCCTTAAGAATTATTTTAGCGATGAGAACAAATATGGGCAAGACTATGCTTGTTCTGCAATGTTGCATGATTTAGCCAGATTGGTGGAATTCGACATAGACAGTTATGTTTGGGAAAATATGATGGAGATTGACAATGGCTAGTATGTTTTACGAACCAAGCGTTGAAATCTTGAAGGCGGCAAATGGGACTGCGCTTCGTGTTTGCGAGGTTTCCCGCGAAATCAAGAAAAAATTCCCTGATCTCAAATGGTCAGGTGGAGATGGCCCTGTTCGCGCTTTGTTGATGAGTGCGGCTGGCAATGGGACGCCTATTCGCATGGTGCCGGATTCATCGCCGCCACGATTCTACTATAGTGAGGCTGATGCAAACACTCCTTCCGCCAAAATAAAAATTCCTGAAGCATCGCCTGAAGAGATTATGGAGGAAGCTTTTTGCCGCGCAGACCGCGCTTTGCGGGATGAATTGCTTGCGCGGGTGACAAAAATGGAGGACACGGATTTTGAAGTTCTCGTGAACAATCTCATTTCTCGCATGGGGTTTGGTCGCGCTGAAACAACACAACAATCGAATGATGGCGGAATCGATGGTTATATTTATGGTGACAGACTTGGCCTCAATGTAATCTGCGTTCAAGCAAAGCGATATGATGGACACAATGTTCAGCGACCCGCAATCGCGCAGTTTATTGGCGACTTGCAAGGCCGTGATGGAGTGTTCGTGACAAGTTCTGGGTTTTCTGAAGGTGCAAGGGAGTTGGCAGAAAACACTCACACTAATTCCAAGATTGCGCTCATCGACGGAGAACAACTTGTCGGTTTCATGATCGAATACAATGTAGGTGTGCAAGAAACGGGCAAGACTTATACCCTCAAGCGCATTGATACGGACTATTTCGACGAACTTGGCTAAAACAATCTACTTGCAATGAAAGGGATAAAATGCCAGACGGATTCAAACAAAATAGTCGCATCGGCTTCATATGAGTGCGGGTTCGACATAATCCATCCATGACAACCGGTTTGGCAGCAGCAGTTTGCGTAATACTGTTTTGGGGCGTGACATTCGCGAGCACGCGTGTGCTGCTGGAGGATTTTTCCGCCCTTGAAATACAGTTGATACGCTTCTGCCTTGCGTGGCTTGTGTTGCGGCTGGCTGATAGACGCATCGAATCCAGGTTTCGCTCTTGGCGAGATGAAGCGCTGTTTGCAAGTATGGGGCTTACCGGCGTGGCGCTTTACCAGCTTCTTGAAAACTGCGCAATCTACTACACGAACGCGAGCAATGTGGCGATACTTGTTTCGTTCGGTCCTGTAGTGACGGCCGTTTTGTCACGGCTGCTGACCGGCGACAAATCTCTTTCGCCACGCTTTGCATTGGGCGCATTGACGTCTGTCGCGGGCGTTGCGCTCGTAAGTCTTAATGGCGTCATGAACTTCCAAATGCGCCCTTTAGGCGATATGATGGCCCTTGGCGCAATGATAAGCTGGGGCGTGTATTCTGTTCTGATAGACAAGGCGAACAGGCGCGGAATTCCGCAGATGGAAGCTGTGCGACGCGCATTCTTCTGGTCGCTTGTCATGATTGCGCCGCTTTCAGTGTGGGGCGTCACGAAGCCGGGCTTCTACGCCTTGGATGGTTCGTTCAGCGTGACAATCGACATCGCTGAAAATATCGAACGCTTCACGCGGCCGCTCAATCTGATAAACCTTGCGTTCTTGGGCGTTCTCGCCTCTGCTGCATGTTTCGTAATGTGGAATCGTGCGTGCAAGGTGCTTGGCGTCGTGCGCACTACGATTGGACTTTATCTCACGCCGATCGTCGGCGTAATATTTGCGGCGTTGTTTCTGGACGAGAAGCCTACGGCAATGAGTGCCGTCGGCGGCATCCTCATAATCGCAGGCGTCATACTCGCGACAATCCGCTTTGCAGAAAAGGAGAAGAAATGAAAAGAGCAATTCTTCTGTTGGCGCTTTCGTTATCGATGATCGGATGGGCCGAAAAGCCTGAAGCTCCGACACCGGAAAAGGCAAGGGAGCAGTGCTGGGCTGTGACGAAGTCAGGAAATCGCTGCAAGAGGCACTCTGCACCGGGCGAACGGTATTGCCGCCAGCACGCATCAGGTGTCAAACCGAAAAAGACGCCAGATTGCTGCCGGTCAATGACTGGCAACGGCAAGCAATGCGAATCAAAACCGGTCAAAGGCTGGAACTACTGCGAAAAACATTTGCATAACTGACAGACGCCTGCCCGCCGCGTCGTATCGGTGCCGCCCCGGCGGTAGGGCGGGCAGACC
>DFGM01000077.1:4462-4597 GCA_002371755.1 Verrucomicrobia bacterium UBA3750
TGCCCGCCGCATCGTATCGGTGTGGGCATGCGGCGACGAGGGGTCTCGCACCCCTGCTAGAGCATCCGCATCGCGGACAGCCTTCGGCTGGGGGATATTCCCTACCACGCCCTACCACGCCCCCGCGCCGCCCCG
>DFGM01000049.1 GCA_002371755.1 Verrucomicrobia bacterium UBA3750
AACTCCTGGCGGACTGTCGGATCCGTGCGAAAAGAGCCGAGCACGGCGGACGTGGTCATTTCGGAGTGCTGCTTCTCGACGCCGCGCATTTTCATACAGAGATGCTGAGCGTCGATGACCACGCCGACGCCTTCGGCATTCGCCTCCTCCATCACGGCGGCAGCGATCTGGTCGGTCAGTCGTTCCTGTATCTGCAGCCGCCGAGCATACATATCGACTATCCTGGCTAGCTTGGAAACGCCCAACACCTTGCCCTGGGATATGTAGCCGATCGCGCACTTGCCGTAGAACGGCAGCATATGGTGCTCGCACATCGAGAAAAGCTCGATGTTCTTCAAGATCACCATGTGATTGGTGCCGCTGGCAAAATACGCACCGTTGACGACGGCCTTGACGCTCTGGCGATAGCCGCGCGTAAGAAAGGCGAGCGACTTGGCGACACGCACGGGCGTCTTCACCAATCCCCCGCGGTCGGGATCCTCGCCAAGTTCCACGAGAAGTTCGCGGACAAGCGCGGCAATCTTCCCTTCGTCAGGCTGCTTCATTGCGTTTTGCTTCAAGTACAGATGGCGAGAGTTCCAAGTTTCAAGTTCCGGGCTTCACTCGTCCGCAGTTGCTGACGGGCGCGGCCCGAAACTTGAAACCCGAAACCATCGCTAGGCGAGGATGGCGTCCTTGAGCGCCTTGCAGGCGACAACCTTGACAACCTTCTTCGCCTTGATCTTGATCTGCTCGCCAGTGGCAGGGTTGCGACCCATGCGAGCGGGACGCTGGATCTTCTTCACCTTGCCGATGCCCGGCAGCATGAAGCCCTTCTCTTCCTGCTTGGCGCCCTTGACCGCAAGATCGACGAGCCTCTCGTACACGGCGACCGCCTGCTTCTTCGTGATGCCGCCAGCTTCCGCCAGCGCAACCATGATTCCGCTCTTGGTCGTGGGAACGACTTCCTTCTTTGCCTTTGCCATGTCTTTTATCCTTTGGGTTTTGATTGAGACGGGGAAACCGTTTCCCCATCGTTTGGTGCATAATATAGCAGTATTTTCGGCGTTGTGCAAGGGGGTAAATGAAAAAAAGTCAATAAAACCAATGCCTGCATCGGCGCAATCGCCGCAAGACCACTGTTTTTATTGGGTCAAATGAACTTCCTCGTCTCGTGGAAAATTCTCGCGTCTTGTGGCATCTGACGAGCGAAGCCACAACCTGTAGTGTGGCTCGCCACGTTCCACCCCCCTTCCGCCCACATCATGTGGGCTTTGAGGGCGAAGGGACACACCATATATAGTGGATGCGAAACGGCGCCTATTTGAGGAGCGGGAGGTTGCAGCGTCGGCAGCGGTCGGCCGCCACCGGGTTTTTCTCCAGGCAGTCCACGCACCTGATCCACGGTGCGGACGACTTGTCGAATAATTCGTAAGGGAAGTGGAAGCGCGGATGGAAACGAAAGCTATCACCTACGTTCAGATATTCCCAGGCAAATGGCTCGCTTTCATTCGTCTCTACAATCCGTTTCTTGACACCGGCCATCGTCTTGACTATGGTCACGTATTCTATCTGCTCGACGGGACAGCGCTTTCCGTCGTCTCCGATATCCATGCGCATCGTCTTCCTCTGCCTCTTGGCGATGACAACCGCTTCGTATGGATGCAGCGAACTGCTGTGCAACTTCACGAAAAGAGCACAAGCGCCGAGCGCTACAGCCAACAGAAAGCCCAAACGCACCGCCATGCCGATCTCCATCCAGCCAAACACCCTGGCGCAAATAGATGGCACGACAAAAACGAACACGACCGCGCCGACAGTAGCCATACAGCCTAGGCCTCGCCCGTGCGCCACTTTTGACAATATCTCAAAATTGTCGATGCGATCGGAATACCCCGGTTCGGGAACACCCTCTCGCGGCTTCGTGTTCATCTCGTATTCCTGTTTGTCGAACCTTCTAGCGTCATTTCAACATCCGGCCCCGACACTGCATAGAATGAGACCCAGGCACCCAAGGCCCCCCTGACCTCCAATGCTCGCACAACCCCGCTTTACGCATGAATTGTACCATATTTCATGCGAAGTCAAGTGTGCAACCAACTGGAGTTTACCCCCCGCGGAATTCGCCGATCAAGTCCAAAATATCCCTCAATTTCTCGCAACTTGTCACCAAACTTCACCTTGCATTTCCGCAGCGCGCGTATGCCTCCGTAGGGATAACATCTCTTTCTCGCTTTTCTGTTTACTTGATATCGACTGTCACTTTGAAGAAATTATAGTTAGCCTCTTCGCCCGCCTTGACTTCGACCCAATCATCGGCGGGACCGCCGAGAGTCTTTCTGCCAAGCAAAGTGTATACGCGCTTGTCGCCAAGGTTTGGATGCGGCGTCACCGACACGCCATCCGCAGAAACCTTGATTTCCGCCGTAAATACATCGTTCTCGTCGTCGGGATTCGTGCCGGCGACAAATTCCTGGTAGAGCGTCATGCCTTTTGACGAAACAGGCGTCTTGTCCGCAACCAATGCGGCCGCGTCGCCAATCGTATCGGTTGCATCAAGCCGACGGTGCTCCTTCAGCCAGGCAAAGAATTCCGATACCGTCTCTTCGCTGACCACCGGCGGTTCTTCCACAGCCGGGAACCACTGTACATAGTC
>DFGM01000091.1:0-3181 GCA_002371755.1 Verrucomicrobia bacterium UBA3750
TTCACGACACTTTCAATCCCCCACAGTTCACTGCTCATAACGCGGCGTGCGCGGCCTTTCTGGTCGCCGCGCCGCGTTCGTTTTTTATGCCTTTTCCGCCGCAAGGCAAACACAGCGGCAGACACATTTACTTTCAATCTTGGGATGCTGCGACTTCAAGCCGGAACCCGAACCCGCGCTGTTCGCGTTCGGTGTCATCGCGGTCTCGTCCGGCCGCACGCTGGAACAGGCCTACCTCGACCGCTGACGCCGCCGCGGCGGAAAATCCGTCGTGCGCCCCCTGCCTACGGGCGGTAGTGCTTTGCCGTGTGGCCTGTCGCGGCGAGAAGCCTTGCGCCCAGGTGCGATGGCGAGCAGAATCCCGTCTGCGCCGCAATCTCCGCGACAGGCAGCGGCGTCGAGGCCAGAAGCCGTTTTGCCGCCGACAGTCTCACGTGCATGAGATGCCGTGATATCGTGGTGCCAAGGATGCGCTTCGCCTTCAGTTCAAGCGTGCGTTTGGAACAGTTGAGCCGCCTGCAGAAGTCGTCGAGGTCGAATGCTTCTGCATATTCTTTTTCAATCAAGGCGAGCGCGCGCGATAGAATCGGGTCCTCCACGGCGGATGCTTCCGTAGATTCACGCGTCGTGACCGCGGGCGTGACAGGATTCACGATCCGCTCGCACGGTTCGCCACGTATGAGCTTGTGCAGAAGTTCGGCCGCAATCACGCCTGTTCCGTGTCCGTTGAGCGAGATTGACGATATTGTCGGCGACGCCGTGGTGCAAAGCAGCTGATCGTCATCCACGCCGAGAATCGCGATGTCGTGAGGGACGGAAAGCCGGGCCTCAAGCGCGCAGGAGAGTATCTGCTGCGCCCGGCGGTCATGAACGACAAATACGCCCGTAGGATGCGGCAGGGCCGCAAGCCAGCTGCAGAGCCGCTTGGACTCGCTTGCATAGTCCTCAGGCTTTTGTCCGCCCAGTCTGGGAAAGACATTGCACTCGTATCCTTCCTCTTTCACCCTCTGCGCGAATCCGATCTGCCTGCGCCTCGACCAGGGAGTCTGCTCCGAAGTGCCGACATACGCGAACGAGCGGTACTTGCGCTTGATGTAGTATTCGGCGGCGGTTCTGCCCACCGCCTCCTCGTCGCGCTGAACCGTCGCTACGGCGACATCGCCGCCTGCCCCACCGAAGTTGGTAGAAGCGCCGATGAACACGATCGGCAACCCTGTCCTGGAAAGACGGCGCGCCTCCTTGTGCGACCGCACGAGCGCGATAATCCCCGTGCACCCCCAATAGCGTATGCGGTTGAGCGGCTGGCGGTTGAAGTCCTCCAGCTCCAGATGGAAGTGCCACGGCCCGTTCTGATGCGCATACGATAGAATGCCTGCCAGCATCTCACGGTGCAGAATCGTCGCCGTCGGCAGGAACACGAATATCTTAGGCTGCTTTCCCATTGTGTCGGTATTGTTATACTATGTCTCAAAGAGAGCCGATCGGGACGACAATCGCGTCCTGCGTGAGCGGTCTTGTCTGTCCGGCAAGGCACATGACCGCTCCCCTGCCAATCGGCAGGCCGAGAGATCGGACTTTTGCGAACGCGCGTATGTCGCTTTTGGACGGACTCGCCGTCTTTTTTACCTCGACCGAATCGAGAACGCCGTCATGCTCGATGAGGATGTCTATCTCGGAGCCGGCCTTGTCCCTGTAGAACCAGAGCGGCGGCTCCTTACCGCGATTCCAGTATCGCTTGAGCAGTTCCCCCACGACAAATGTTTCAAGCATGGCTCCGCCCATAGCGCCGTTTGCCAGCGTTTCAGGAGAAGACCATCCCGTCAGGTAGCTGCAAAGCCCCGTGTCGGTGAAATAGAGTTTGGGTGTCTTGACGATGCGGGATGTGACATTGCGCGAATACGGGCGGAGCAGATAGACGAGCCCGGACGCGCCGAGAACGCCGAGCCAGTCGCGAGCCGTGGATGTCGCAATGCCGGCGTCGCGCGCGAGTTCGGAGATATTGAGAAGCTGACCTGTTCTTGCGGCGGCGGCCTTGAGGAACACCAGAAAACGCTCCTCGTCGGTGATGCGCACAAGATTGCGGATGTCGCGTTCGAGATGCGTGCGGACGTACGAACGGTAGAACGTCTCGATGTTTCGAACCCTGCCGGAGACGAGTGCGGGGAATGAACCCCTGTGGATGCGGGCGAACACGCCCTGAAGCGTTTCATAGGACGTCTCGGTGTCGATGGAGGAAGGAACGATGTCCACCGCCTCGTCGGTCGTCCGCCCAAGTTCTTCGCGCTGGGAGATTCCACCAAGGTCGATGATTCCAATGCGCCCTGCAAGAGTTTCGCCTATGTCCCGCATCAGATGGAATTGCTGTGAGCCGGTGAACCAGTATCTGCCGCATTTGTCGCTGTCGCGGTCGATTGCCATCTTGACAAGCGGAAGAAGCTGTGGAGCGTATTGGATTTCATCGATGATGACAGGCGGCGTGTAGGCCTGGAGAAAAAGCGCAGGATCGTTCCGCGCAAGAGCGCGAACATCAGGATCGTCGAGAGAAACAAATTTGCGCCCGTCCTCTGCGGCATTACGCAGAAGCGTTGTTTTGCCGACCTGTCTTGCCCCGCAAACCATCACTGCAGGGAATTGCGCCGAAAGCTCCCGGACGGTGGAAAATGCTGTTCTTTCGATGAGTTTCATGCGGATATTGTATCATATTATGCAGGATTAGGCAATAGCGAACTGGGCAAATTGACGCCGCGACCGTCAATTTGCCCAGTGGATTCGCGCGTCCCCGGCGTCTCCCGCACGGAATCGCCACCGCCGACAGGAACACGAATATCTTCGTCTGATTCCCCCATTGCGCTAATATTATACTATTTCTGCGTTTGTATGACAATATGGCCCGTGCGGATTTGATATAATACCGCTTGAAAACCACCAAACGAAAACTGTCAAGGAGTGTAAACCGGAGCCATGAGGAGATCAATCGCAGTTATGACCATTGCTTGCGCGGCACTTTCAGCTGGGGCCGGTGCGTTCGAGTGTTCGGACGCGGTCAAGGCCAAGGCGCGCGACTTCATAGACAATGAAAAGCAGTTCCATCTCGGGTTTCTGCCCACCGAGCAGTCGAACCCGATCACCGCGACGCTCGAAGAGGATTTCAAGCGCTCCACGCTCGCGGGCGTCCAGTGCC
>DFGM01000091.1:3219-4311 GCA_002371755.1 Verrucomicrobia bacterium UBA3750
CGGGCGTCCAGTGCCTCCAGCGCGGTGACCGCCAGATTCCTATCACGATGCGCCATGTCTTCGCCTCGCAGCAGTTTGAAAATCTCGTTTCCGACATGGTCCGCTCGGTAACAGCGCCGAAGGGCCGCATCATATTCTCCGGCTGCGGCGCGACAGGCCGCCTCTCGATCCTTCTTGAGTCGATGTGGCGCGACTTCTTCCATCGCCGCGCGGCGGAGCTTACGCTTGAGGAACGCAAGCTCGCCGACCGCTCGGCGTCCATCATGACCGGCGGTGACTTCGCGCTCATCCGCTCCGTAGAGTTTTTCGAAGACTACGCCGAAGGCGGCCGCCGCCAGGCCGCCGCGCTCAACGTGGGCGAAGGCGATACGTTCGTCGCAATCACCGAGGGCGGCGAAACGTCGTCCGTTCTCGGCACGCTCCAGTATGCGGTGGAGCACGGCGCGAAGTGCTACCTCGTCTTCAACAATCCGGCGGACATCCTTCGCGCACATCTAGACCGCAGCCGCGAGGCGATAGACAATCCGAAAGTCACTGTGATCGATCTCTACTGCGGGTCGATGTCCGTCGCCGGTTCCACGCGCATGCAGGCGACGTCATCCGAACAGCTCCTCGGCTCGTGCGCGCTCGAAGCGGCGCTCTGCCGCGTACTTCCGCGCTTTGCGAAAGAAACCGCGCCGGACTACACGCTCGCGTTCGAACAGCTCCTTTCCGGACTGGAATCGCCGGAGGGCCGCGCGATGCTCGCCGCACAGATCGAACTGGAAAAGAGCGTCTATGCGGAACACGGTCTCATAACCTACATCGCCGACAAGTGCATGCTCGACCTCTTCACGGACAACACCGAGCGCGCGCCGACGTTCATGATTCCGCCGCTTCGGTCCAGCCGCGAGAAGGGCTTTTCGCAGAGCTGGGCGTTTGTGAAGAACCCACTTCATCCGACGGAAGAGTGCTGGTCGGAGATGATGCGCCGCCATCCGCGCTGCCTTGAGTTCACGTCCGAAGACGCGCGTTCGCTCGGCATGCCGCAGTCGTTTATCGACAATCCGCCGCTCATCAAGTATTCGGACCTCATCACCTACATGATCGGCA
>DFGM01000091.1:4354-6496 GCA_002371755.1 Verrucomicrobia bacterium UBA3750
ACATGATCGGCAACGAGCCCGCGCCCGAGCGCATCGCCGGCCGTCCCCGCGCCGTGGCGGTTGTCCTGAACGTGCCCGGCGCGGACCCTGCGTTTGCCGCCGCCGCAGACCGTCTAGCCGCCGCCTGGCCGGAACGCCGCGACTTCACATTCGCCTTCCCGATTGCCGATTCGCCGCTTGAAATCTGGAAGCACCTCGCCGTCAAGCTCGCCTTCAACTGCCTTTCGACAGGCACGATGGCGGCGTCAGGCCGTGTCGCCGGCAATTGGATGAGCTGGGTGTCGATGAGCAACAAGAAACTCATCGACCGCTGCATACGCCTCTTGATGGAACTCGGCCGCATCGACTATGAAGAAGCCGCACAGCGCATCTTCGCCGCGCAGGAATGGGTCCAGTCGCAGGACTGGTCGAAGGGCGAAGAGCCATCCCCCGTACAGGTCGCCCTCGAACAGCTCCGCAAAGACAAGGCGAAATAAGGGAAAAGCTGAATGACTGAACGGCTGATATCAGCAGAACTGCGCGGCGAAGTCCGCAGGCGTGATGATGAACGGCGCCTGCGGAAAGTGCCTGGCGTTTCCGGTGACGAGCAGGGCATTGTCGCTTTGCGCGGCAAGAGCTACGCAGTAGAAGATTCTGTCGTCCGGATCGGGGAACCAAAGATTGTGGGATTGTGTAATTATGTGAATGTGAGATTATGTAATTATGGAATTGGCATGCCTACCCCTTGCCGTTATAATGCTGGCAGCAAGAATGCGCGACAATTCCTCGGTTTCTTTGATAAGATCATCAAGCTTGGATATGGGAACATAGGCAGATTCTCCTATAATCTTGAGCCATACGCGGCTTTCGGAAAGTTCCTTCATTGCAATCTTGAGTTTGTGTATGAAATCTTTACGCGATTCGGCTTCTGCCGCTTCGGCATAATTGGCGGCAACACTTGTGGACGAGCGAAACAATTGGTCGGCAAAGCTGCTGCTGCCTATTTTGCGCGGCGGCAATGCGCAACAGACATTTACGCAACGCGAGGCAAATCTGACTATTCTGTCTTCGAGTTCGTGCTTTGTCATGGGCGTCTCCAATCTCATAATTCCACAATCACACAATCTCACTATTCCACAATCTCACAATTTGCTTCGCGAGCTTTCCGTTCACGGCGTGCAGCGGCGATTTCGGCATCGATCTCCTCCATAGACAAGTCGGGCCAGCCGTTGGCTTTCTTCGTTGCCCTGAACTCGTCAATGAATTCCATGCCGCGTCGCGCAAGACGGTCTTTTTCGCTCTCCCGGGGGTTGTCAATCACGAACGGGATGCGGCGTTCGTTGAGGGTCTTACGTGCAAAGACGACAAATGCCGTCGTCATTGACATCCCGACGCTGTTGCAGAACTCGCTGAAGTCCCTTTTGAGGTCTTCGTCCATGCGGATGCTGAATGTTGACTGTGCCATTTTGTGTTCTCCTGTGTTCAAAAACGAACATATTGTATCATATTCTACTGCATGTTGCAAGCAGGGCGAAGAACCGTCCCCTGTCCAGGTGGCGCTGAAGTATCTCCGCAAATACAAGGAGGTGAAATGAGTCGGCATTTGACATTGGCATCGCTTACCGCAATTGGTTCAGTGCTGCAGATATTTGCTGCGGCGCCGGTTGTTGTTGTGCCAGACGAGGCAACGGCGGTCGAGAGGTTTGCCGCGTCGGAACTGGCGGGAGAACTCGGTAAGTGCCTCGGAGTGACGCCGGAGATAGTGCGTGAGGGCGCAGCGAACGGCGGCGTCAAACTCTATGTCGGCGCGACAAAGGCCGCAAAAGCGGTGCGCGGCGAAAAAACATGGGAGACAGATGGCGTTTTCATCAAGTCCGTGGAAGACGGTGTTGTGATGAACGGCGACCCTGCGCGCGCGCCGATCTACGCCGTCGATCTCTATCTCGAGAAATACTGCGGCGTCAGGTGGTGGACGAGCAGTGCGGCGTTCTACCCGAAACTCAAGGAAGCACCCGTCAAAGGCGTCGACCTTGCTTACGCGCCTCAGTTCAAGTACCGCGAGACGTATTACCTTGACGGCTTCGACCCGCTCTTCAAGGTGCGTTCAAAGGGCAATTTCACCTCCCAGACACGATTCCTTCTCTCGGAACTGAAATTCATCCC
>DFGM01000091.1:6612-6765 GCA_002371755.1 Verrucomicrobia bacterium UBA3750
TACCATTCCTTCTTCGAGATTCTTCCGCCAAAGGTCTATTTCGAGAAGCATCCCGAATGGTACTCTCTCGTCAATGGAAAACGCGAGGCGAAACAACTCTGCCTTGCCAACGAGGAGATGAAGGCCGAATATATCAAGGAAACGTTGAGGCGT
>DFGM01000116.1:0-2938 GCA_002371755.1 Verrucomicrobia bacterium UBA3750
TTTGCAAAGGTGGGGATATTCCAGTGACCGCCGGTCATTGACCTGCGGTCGGCAATGTGTTATAATATTTGCATCTTTCACCGCAACAGGAGGATTGAAGAGTGACGAAACGGCAGGAGATAGCGCAGGAAACTCGTCGCAAAATATACACGACGGCCTGCTCTCTCATTGAGAAGAACGGGTTTGCCAATGTGTCCGTCGAGGATATCACCCACGCCTGCGGCGTTGCGAAAGGAACCTTCTATGTCTATTTCAAGCGCAAGGAGGATATCATCTTCGAATGTTGCAAGGAATGGTTCAGCGATGTTGACCGCAGGGCGCGCGAACACAATGGCACAATCATCGAAAAACTCTCCTTTTACTTTGAGGGGTTCATGGAAGGGGTGACATGCGGCGGTGTGGAGCTCTGCCGTCAGTGGGTGCGCGAGGTAATCAATCCGTCCGATTCGCCGGGGGAGATGTGCGGCGGGAAGTATACCTGCGACCTGAAACAGCTGACGGCGTTCCTCGAAGATGCTGTCAAGGACGGGTTGCTCAACGACTCCACGCCGGTCGAAACGCTTGTCCATATCTTCATGTGCGAACTCTACGGCATGATGACATGCTGGTGCATGAGCGATACGAAGTTCGATCCAGGCGAGTGGGTAGGGCGCTTCGCCAAGCTCCAACTGCCAAACCTCCTCGCACCGTATGTTGCCGATGCTGCCTCACGCAAAGTTCGCGAAGTACGCTAGGAGAAGATATGGATATTGAAAAGATAGGCAAAGACGTCCTTGATTCCGCATTTGCAATTCATTCCCGTTTTGGGAGCGGGCTACTTGAAAAGGCATATCTTATTTTCCTTGCCGCGGAACTACGCCGGTTGGGCCATTCTGTTGAAGAAGAGAAGAACGGTACGGTAGTATTCAACGGTACTTCTTATGAAAATATGTTTCGTGTAGATTTGCTCGTTGATGACGCAGTTGTAGTGGAACTTAAGTCTGTCTGCCGTAATGAATCTGTTTTCGCAAAACAATGCCTAACCTATTTGCGTCTATTGGACAAAAGGCTTGGGTATGTCATCAACTTTGGCATGACATCGTTGAAAGGCGGAATCCAACGTGTTGTGAACAATCTCTGAAACAACTACTTTGCGTACGTTGCGAACTTTGCGTGAGATAAGATGTACAACAAACCAAAAGGAAAACGACAATGGACAGAAGAGAATCCGTAAAAAGCATGTGCGCCGCCGCGGGTGTGGCGGCAATCCACGGTTATTCATTGAAAAAACTGATTACAGGAGTATGCCTTATGACTACAATGCTTGCATCTGCGGCGGAGCAAATGTTCTTCCGCATCGCTGAAATCGAAGTCTATCCCGAAAATCTGGCGGAGTATATCTCGGCCGCCAAGGCAGTCGTCGCGGAGTCCGTCGCAAATGAGCCTGGCGTCGTTTGCATATTCCCGATGCAGCAGAAGGACCATCCGACACAGATTCGCATCGTCGAAATCTACCGCGACGAGGCGGCGTACAAGGCGCACATCGAAACGCCGCATTTCAAAGCATACAAAGATGGAACGTACCATTGGGTGAAGTCGCTGAACCTTGAGCCGATGCAGCCGCTTGATCCGGAGCACATGAACTTGATCTTCAAAAAGGAGATGCTGTCGAAGGATGCGGACACGGTCTATCAATTCACCGTAAAAGGCCGAAAGGGCGAGGATGTATCGCTTGCGGACTACAAGGGCAAGGTTCTGCTCATCGTGAATACCGCCACCCGCTGCGGCTTCACTCCGCAGTACGAAGGGCTTGAATGGATATACGAGCAGCACAAGGACAAGGGCTTTGAGCTTCTGGACTTCCCCTGCAACCAGTTCGGGCAGCAGGCGCCGGGTACGGAGGACGAAATCCACACATTCTGCGTCCTGAACTACAAGACGGCGTTCCCGCAGTTTGCGAAGATCGATGTGAACGGCGAGAACGCCGCGCCGCTTTTCAGGTTCCTCACGGACAATACAAAGTTCGAGGGGTTCCCGCAGGACGGCAAGCTCGCGCCTCTCCTCGAAAATATGCTGCGCGAAGCCGATCCCGACTATGCGAAGAAGCCGGACGTCAAGTGGAACTTCACTAAGTTCCTCATCGGCCGCGACGGAAAGATTATCCGCCGCTTCGAGCCTACCGCCCCGCTTTCCGAGATAGAGACGGCGGTTGAAAAAGCTTTGCTGTAGTCCACTCAATCTCCGTCTCGGCATGTCAATCGGTGCAGGTGATATTGCGGCAATGCTTTTGCTGGCGGGAATCGGCGTACTGGCATGGCTGCGAAGCGCGCCCACCGCGACGCGCAGTTCCCCGTCGATCTCGCCAACGCCCGCGCCCTCGGCAAACGCCTTGTCGAACGGGCGGCGATGCATGCTTGAAAACCTCCGGCAGAGAAACTTCGCTTAATTCAATACCAGGAAAGGAACGATATGAAAGTACTGCTCATCAATGGAAGCCCGCGTGCAAACGGCAACACGGCGCGCGCCCTGAGGGAAGTAGCCGACACGCTTGCGGCGGAAGGCGTCGAAACCGAGACGGTCTGGACTGGCAACAAGCCCGTTCGCGGATGCATCGCCTGCGGCCAGTGCAGGGCGAAGGGCCTGGGCAAGTGCGCGTTCGGCGACGACGCGGCCAATGGAATAATCGAGAAGCTGAAGGACGCGGACGGCATCGTCGTCGGCTCGCCGGTCTACTACGGGCAACCGGCAGGCGCGTTCCTCGCGCTTTGGCAGCGGATCTGCTTTGCGGGCACTGAGTTCGTCAAGGCGAAGCCCGCCGCATCCGTCGCGGTGTGCCGGCGCGGGGGCTCGACGGCGGCCTACCAGTGCATGAATATGCCGTTCGAGATGCTGAGCTGTCCCGTTGTCACGTCGCAATATTGGAACGTCGTATTTGGGCGCGAACCCGGAGAGTGCGAAC
>DFGM01000116.1:3116-4347 GCA_002371755.1 Verrucomicrobia bacterium UBA3750
CTTCATCCGATGACGCAAACAACTATGAAGAAATCAAAGTCATGAACACACGCAAACTCGCGGCGGTGTATCCGAAGGCGAAGGTCGAGCTCAAGGGGCTTTCGCTCTACGGACACGTCGCGCAGAACGAGCCTGAGGCGGTGAATAGCGCCGTCGCCAAGTGGCTCAAGCAACTCGGCAGGTGATTTTACCGCAAAGAATCGGAATGATTCGAAAGCAAGTGAAAGAACATGATAATCCGAAAATACGAAGAGAATGACATCGACGGCATGATCGCC
The DNA here is from genome assembly GCA_002371755.1 of Verrucomicrobia bacterium UBA3750. GTDB lineage: Bacteria > Verrucomicrobiota > Kiritimatiellia > RFP12 > UBA1067 > UBA1067. The sequence goes on from DFGM01000116.1 coordinate 3,395, forward strand.
GTCTGGAACGAGGTCGTGGAGGCGGGCGACGCATTCCCGCAGGAAGAGCCGCTGACGCACGACACCGGGAAGGAATTCTTCGCAACGCAGACCTACACGGGCGTCGCACTGGACGAAGGCGGGGAGGTCGTAGGCCTCTACATCCTCCACCCGAACAATGTCGGACGCTGCGGACACATCTGCAACGCGAGTTATGCCGTCAGTTCGAAACGCCGTGGGCGGCACATCGGCGAGAAACTCGTCCTTGACTGCCTTGCACAGGCGAAGAGACACGGGTTCGGAGTTCTCCAATTCAACGCCGTCGTAGAGGGCAACGTCCATGCGCGGCATCTCTACGAGCGGCTTGGCTTCACCCAGCTCGGCACCATTCCACACGGTTTTCGCATGAAGGACGGATCTTTCGCTAATATCTGTCCGTACTACAAGGAACTCGTCTAATACCGTTGTACACCCAACCATGCGTTTCGGTGCACGCGGGCGCAGGGTTTCATTCTGACCGGTAATTTCAGTCAACAAGGAGAAAGCAATGCAGTACGTAAAATTCGGCAACACGGGTATGGATGTCTCGCTCATCTGCCTCGGCATGGCGATGGAACTTTTCTCACGCGGAGTTGCGGAGAGGCGGAGGTTTGTATTATGACGGAAAACGAGATAACAAGGGATATCCTTGATTCGTCAATCAAGATTCACAGGCAATTCGGTCTTGGCATGCTGGAGTCTGTCTATGAGGTCTTACTTGCGGAGGAACTGAAGCGGAGAGGACATACTCGTCCGTCCGAAAAAATCTCCGCTTCTCCGCCTCTCCGCGTGAGATAAAAATAATGAAACAAACACTGAAAGGACAACATCATGACCACACGTAAACTCGCAAACTTCGAAGTGTCGTCCGTCGGCATCGGCTGTATGGGTTTCAGCCACGGCTACGGAACCCTGCCGCCGGAAGAGGAGTCGAT
>DFGM01000141.1:0-316 GCA_002371755.1 Verrucomicrobia bacterium UBA3750
TCGCCCGCCAGGTCGGCGTGCCGAAAATCGTCGTCTTCCTCAACAAGTGCGACCTCGTGGACGATCCCGAGATGCTCGACCTCGTCGAAATGGAAGTTCGCGAACTCCTTTCCAAGTATGACTATGATGGCGACAATGCTCCCGTGATCCGCGGCGCCGCCTATCCCGCCACCCAGGCCGCTTCCGCTGACGACCCCGCTTGCGCTTGCATCAGCGAGCTCATGGACGCTCTCGATACCTACATCCCCGAGCCCGAGCGTGAACTCGACAAGCCCTTCCTCATGCCTATCGAAGACATCTTCTCGATCGAAGGCCG
>DFGM01000141.1:369-678 GCA_002371755.1 Verrucomicrobia bacterium UBA3750
TCTCGATCGAAGGCCGCGGCACCGTGGTGACCGGCCGTGTCGAGCGTGGTGTCGTCAAGGTGGGCGACGAAGTCGAGATCGTCGGTCTCAAGCCGACGGCCAAGACCGCCGTCACGGGCGTCGAAATGTTCCGCAAGCTCCTCGATCAGGGTCAGGCCGGCGACAACATCGGTACGCTTCTGCGTGGTACGAAGAAGGAAGACGTCGCTCGCGGCCAGGTGCTCGCGAAGCCCGGCTCCATCACGCCCCACACCGAGTTCTCCGGTCAGGTCTACGTCCTCACGAAGGAAGAGGGTGGCCGCCACACCG
>DFGM01000141.1:797-17805 GCA_002371755.1 Verrucomicrobia bacterium UBA3750
ACATCCAGCTCCCCGAGGGCGTCGAAATGGTGATGCCTGGCGACAACGTCGAGATCACCGTGAAGCTTATCGCCCCCGTGGCACTCGAAGAGAAGATGCGCTTCGCAATCCGCGAAGGCGGCCGCACCGTCGGCGCCGGCACGGTTTCGAAGGTCATCAAGTAAGTTCAAGGTCTTCTGTGAGATATCCGCCCGCTCCTACGGTCGCCAGTGGTCGACCGGGCGGCGGGCGGATTTGACAACTTCACAGGGGAAGGATAGGAACAATGCGAGATCTCGCTATTTTGGCGTGCACGGAGTGCAAGAGGAAGAACTACACCTCCACCCGCAACAAAAAGACTGTTACGGAGCGTCTTGAGAAGGTGAAATTCTGCCCCAGCTGCCGCAAGCACACAACACACAAAGAGGCCAAGTAAAGGTCCTGATAGGGTAGTAGCACAATGGCAGTGCAGCGGTCTCCAAAACCGCCTATGGGGGTTCGATTCCCTCCTACCCTGCCAACCGGACGGGAAAAGAAATGAACAGTTTTTTTGCTAAGACGAAAGAGTATCTCTCGGGGGTAGGCGCTGAAGCCAAGCGTGTGACCTGGCCCGGGAAGCGCGAGTTGTGGGAATCCACCCTCGTAGTGATTTCGTTCATTTTCATTCTCGCTGTCGCTACGCTCGTTTGCGACAAGGTAATTGGCTTTTTCCTTAATTTCGTTCAAGGATAAGGCGGTGGCGTCATGGTAAAGCAGTGGTTCGTTCTCAACACGCTGACCGGGCAGGAACTCAAGGCCCAGAAATCCATTCTCGCGCGTATCCAGCTTGAGAGGATGGAGGAGTATATCGGCAGGTGCATCATCCCTACCGAGAAGGTCACCGAGAAGAAGAACGGGCGCAAGCGCACCATGACAAAGAGGGTTTTCCCCGGGTATCTGCTCGCGGAACTCGCTCTGTATGATGAATCGGCTCCGGTTGATGAATACGGTCGCAAGGCCATTTACGAGCGCACATGGCAATATCTGCGCGAGACGCCCGGCCTTATAGGCTTTGTGGGCGGCGATAGGCCCGTGCCTCTCAAGAAGAGCGAAGTTGACGCCATTCTGCTGGATAAGCCTGCGGGCGCACCTGATGCGGAAAGGCCGAAAGTGGATTTTGCCGTCGACGAGACGGTGAAGATAATCGATGGCGCGTTCATGGGCTTGACGGGCCAGGTTTCAATGGTTGATCCCGACAAGGACAAGCTCAAGGTCGAAGTGAACATCTTCAACCGCAAGGTCCAAGTCGACGTCGAGAGCTGGCAGCTGGAGAAAGTCGCCATAGAGGAGACTTTCGAATCGCTCAAGCCGTAAGCTCGCGGCAGGTTTTGCGGTCCGTCATTCACCGGGCAGGATCCCCGGGAGGAGCCGCACGAAAGGAAAAGGCAAATGGCCAAGAAGGTAACTGGCGTGGTAAAGCTCCAGATCCCGGCCGGCGCTGCGAATCCAGCGCCTCCCGTGGGTCCCGCGCTCGGTTCTGCTGGTGTGAACATCATGCAGTTCTGCAAGGAGTTCAACGCGAAGACGGCGAAGGACGCCGGTCTCGTGATTCCCGTAATCATCACCGTCTATCAGGACCGCAGCTTCTCGCTACAGTTCAAGTCGCCGCCTGCATCCGTCCTCCTCAAGAAGGAAGCCGGTCTTGCCAAGGGTAGCGGCGTGCCGAACAAGAACAAGGTAGGCAAGGTGACGAAGGCCCAGATTCTCAAGATTGTCGAGATGAAGAAGGCCGACCTCAACACGGACGACCCGGAGCAGGCCGCGAAGATGATCGCCGGCACCGCACGCAACATGGGAATCGAGGTGGTTGAATGAAGCACGGCAAGAAGTATTTCAATGCGTTGAAGAAGGCGCCCAAGAAGGAAGTTTCCCTCGAAGAGGCCGTCAAGTTCATCAAGGCGAACGCAGGAGCCAAGTTTGACGAGACGGTGGATGTCTATTTCCACCTCGGCAAGGAGCTCACCAAGGGCGATACCGCCGTTCGCGGCACCGTCAAGCTCCCCAACGGCTCGGGCAAGAAGGTGAGAGTCGCGGTCTTCGCAGGCGGCGAACAGGCTGATGCGGCCAAGGCCGCAGGTGCCGATTTTGTCGGCATGGCCGACCTCATCGAGAAGGTCACCAAGGAAGGCTGGTGCGATTTCGACGTTGCCATCGCCACCGTGGAAGCCATGAAGGAAGTCCGCAAGTGCGCACGTATCCTCGGCCCCCGCGGCCTCATGCCCAACCCCAAGACCGGCACCGTGACGGACGATACCGCCACCGCCGTCAAGGAAGCCAAGGGCGGCAAGGTCGATTTCCGCATGGACAAGACGGGCAACCTTTGCGTTGTCGCCGGCAAGCGCAGCTTCGAGGAGAAGGCTCTTGTCGAGAACATCAGGGCAGTCGTAAGCGCGGTCAACGCCGCCAAGCCTGCTACCGTCAAGGGCACGTTCATCAAGTCCATGACCGTTTCCTCCACAATGGGCGTTGGCGTGCCTGTGATCGCCACGGCTGATGCCGAATAAGGAGGTAGATAGAAATGAGAATCGAAAAGGTTGCCATCCTCAAGGAAGTGGTGGAGCGTGTAAAGGATTCCGACTATTGCTTCATCCTCAATTACGGCGGTGCCCAGGTTGCCAAGATGGCAAAGCTCCGCGCCGACCTCAGGAAGCTCGATAGCCGTCTCCTAGTCGTCAAAAACACCTACCTCGCGAAAGTCGCGAAGGAGAAGGGTTGGAGCGACGAAGTGAACGCCATGCTTTCGGGCCCCACGGCTGTCGTCACCGGCAAGGGCGAACCTACGGCCGTCGCGAAGGCCGTCATGGACTTCGTGAACGACAAGGAACTCGCCGGCAAGGCGTCCGTCAAGGGTGCGGACTACGACAACAAGATTGTGGATGCCGCGATGGTGGAAGCTCTCTCCAAGGTGCCCGGCAAGGATCAGCTGCGCGCTACGTTGCTCATGCTCCTCAAGGAGCCTGCAACGCGCCTCGCCCGCGTCCTCTCGGAGAAGGCCAAGAAGGAAGGCGGAGAGGCCGCACCGGCCGAAGCCGCTCCCCAGGCGTAAAGAAAGATTTCCTTCGGATGAAACACGCTGAAGGTTGACAAGTAAAACAAGGAACAGAACAATGACGAACGAAGAAATCATCAAGGAACTCTCGGGCAAGACCGTGCTCGAGATCAATGAACTCGTGAAGGCTCTCGAAGAGGCATGGGGCGTTTCCGCCGCTGCCGCCGTGGCCGTTGCCGGCCCTGCCGCCGGTGCCGCTCCCGCTGAAGAGAAGACCGAATTCGACGTGATCCTCGCCTCCGCCGGCGCGAACAAGATCGCCGTCATCAAGGAAATCCGTGCGATTACGGGTCTCGGCCTCAAGGATGCCAAGGACCTCGTCGACGGCGCTCCGAAGAAGGTCAAGGAAGCCATCGCCAAGGACGAAGCCGAGAAGATCGCCGAACAGCTCAAGAAGGCTGGCGCGACCGTCGAGGTCAAGTAAGTTCCCTCGCGGGAATTACGTCAAAAGGGCGGCCCTTTACCGGGGCCGCCCTTTTCGTCGCGCTATTTTTGCGGCGTTCCGTTGGTAGTTGCGCTGTCGGCGGATATATGCTATAATATCACACCAACTTGACACAAGGAAGAAAGAAATGACGATTATAATTGGATTTCTCTATGTCGTAGAGGTTGTCGCGTGCCTGCTTTTGGCGCTCGTGGTAATGTTGCAGAAGCCGAAAGAGGGCGGTCTTGGCGGTCTCGCAGGCGGGAGCGGCATGGAAGCCGCGCTTGGTGCGGATGCCGGCAACGTGCTGATCAAGGCTACGGCCATTCTTGGCGTCGTGTTCCTCATCAATACGCTCGTTCTTGTGCGGCTCACCTCCTCCGCGAAGGAAAAGTCGGTAGTGGCGGATGCGCCGGCTTCGGCTCCCGCTGCGGAAATACCCGTCCAGCCGGCTCAGTAAGGCGCCGGGGCAAGTTCCCCGTCCCGCAGCTTGAGGATGCAGAAGTTGGTCGAGAACTGGGAACCGCCATTTTCGGCGGGTGAGGAGACGGCAAACGCCGTCTCCCATATTTTCGGCTCCCATCTTGGAGCCGCTATGACGGCCATACTCTGTTATGCTGCGTACTTGAGCGGTGTCGATGTCGCCTGGAAAATAGTCACCGGCTGCATTTTCGGGTTTTCCACCATCTTCCTTTACGCTATTTCCGGCGCGTACCATGCTGTCACCTACAAGCCGGCCAAAGATGTCCTGAACATAATGGACCACATGGCCATTTACGTGCTTATCGCAGGCTCCTACACCCCATTCTGTCTCCAGACCCTGCGTTCGACCGGCCATGCAGCCTTGGGCTGGTCGATATTCGGCATTGAATGGTTTCTCACGATAGTCGGCATACTCTTTAAAGTCTGGACTACCGGCAAGTTCCATTTCATTTCCACCATCGCTTATATTGTGATGGGGTGGGTTGCGGTGTTTGCGTTCGGGCCGATAGCGCGCGGACTCGGGGTGTTTGGCGTGATGTGGCTTGCGATTGGCGGTGTTCTTTACACGGTAGGCACCGTGTTCTATCTCTGGAAGAGCATGCCCTACCATCATTTCATATGGCATCTGTTCGTGTTGGCGGGCACGATCTGCCAGTTCTTTTCCATACTTTGGTATGTAATGCAATAGAAGGAGGCAACAGCATGAAAGTGCTCGTGACGGGCGGCTCGGGTTTTCTCGGCATCAATCTCATCAGATTCCTGCGCACAAAAGGCGTGGAGGAAATACGCGTCCTTGACATAGCGGACTTCGATTATCCCGAGAAGAGCGAGCCCTGGCTCAAGTTCACGCTGGGCGACGTGCGGGATGTGGCGGCAGTCGAAAAGGTCGTCGAAGGGTGTGACGTGGTTGTGCATTGCGCAGCCGCTTTGCCGCTCTATTCGGAAGAAGACATCCGCACCACGGAAGTGGACGGTTGCCGCAACGTCCTTGCCGCCGCACGGAAGTTCAAGCTCGACAGGATGATACAGATTTCGTCCACGGCGGTCTATGGCGTTCCGAAGAAGCATCCCATATACGAAACCGACCCCATGGTGGGCGTCGGACCCTACGGCCACGCGAAAATCGAGGCGGAAAACATCTGCCGCGCCGCCATTGCCGAGGGCTATCCCGTGTGCATCATACGCCCAAAGTCGTTCATCGGCCCGGAGCGTCTGGGTGTGTTCGCGCTTTTCTACGATTGGGCTGCGACAGGCCACGGTTTCCCCATGATCGGCAATGGCAACAACCGCTACCAGCTCATGGATGTGGACGACCTGGATCACGCCATCTGGAACGCCATGACATATCCAAAGGATGTCGTATCCACCGAGTTCAATATCGGAGCGAAGGAGTTCACCACGATGAAGGAGGACTACCAGGCCGTGCTGGACAGGGCGGGATTCGGGAAGAAGATCCGCGGCATGCCAGTAAAGCCGCTTGTCTTCATCCTTCGCATCCTCGAAAAGCTCCACCTCTCTCCGCTCTACCCGTGGGTCTATGAAACGGCTTCCACCGATTCGTTCGTGTCCATCGAAAAGGCGGAAAGGCTCCTCGGCTACAAGCCGCAATATTCCAACAAGCAGGCACTTGTAAGGAATTACGAGTGGTATATAGCGCACCTTGACGAGTTCAAAGGCAAGAGCGGCGTTTCGCATCGCGTCCCGTGGAAGCAGGGGCTCTTGGCGGCGGCCAAGTGGTTCTTCTGAGATGAGCCGCGCCTAGGCGGGAACGCAATGCCCCCGCCGCACTCGCAGTCGGGGGTTCGTTGCCAGACAAAATATGCTATAATATGCTTCTGTGGGAGGAAAAGATGCGAAACGAACGAGAAGAGTGGTATGATGAAGAGCAGAAGGTCTGCATCACGATAGCGGATGTGACAGATGCTGCCCAGAGGCTTGCGGCGGGGCATTTGTGCGGACCTGTAAGTGCGCATTTCCTCTCCGAGGCGCTCGCAGCGGCGGCGTTGCTCGGTGCGGAGACGTCGGAGGAAGATGAGACGCTCATTCTGCAAATGAAATGCACGGGTCCCATAGGCGGAATCGTGGCTGAATGCACCAGTGCCGGGACGCTCAGGGGATACACGGAAAAGAAGGTGCTTGAAGATTTCGACGGACTCGGCAAGCCCGACCCGAGGAAAGTGCTGGGAGAGCGCCAGATTCAGGTGACGAGGTCGGTGCCCGGGCGGATTATCTCGCAGGGACTCGCCACCACGCTGGGTGGATATCTTACGCAATCGCTCCAGCGCAATGCCGAAATCCGCGTGGAGGCCGCGGTGAGCGACGAAGTCGAGATTCTTGAAGCGCGCGGCGTGATGGTTGAGGCGTTGCCCGATTCTCCGCTTCCGAAGGACGCGAAACTCCTGAAACCGCTGAAGGGGCTGGATGCCTCCTCGCGCAATCTCCTCAAGAAACTCGGCTATCCAAACGCCAAACTCAAGAAGACCACGCCTCTTTCCTTCGCGTGCCGCTGTTCCGCCGAACGCGCTGCGGCGATGCTCGCGGCGCTTGACGGGAAGGAGCGCGCGGAACTCCCCGAGACCGTGGATATCACCTGCCACATGTGCGGCAAGACTTGGAGCGTGAAAACAAGATGAAAACGTCTCTAACCCATCGCGTCAGGGTGGAAATAGATCTTGCCGCCCTCAAGCGCAACTACACGAAAATCGCCCGCAAGGCGCACCCGGCGCAAGTCCTGGCCGTGATGAAAGCGAACGCCTACGGCTTAGGCGTCGGGGAATACGCGAAAGCTCTCGCGGCGGCAGGCTGCAGAATGTTCGGAGTGGCCGAACCCTTCGAGGCGCTTGAACTCGTAAACGCAAAGTCTCTTTCGGGCCTCGGATGCGAGGTGCAGATTCTCTCGTCCATCCTCCCGGACGAAATACCGGAGATGGTGGCGGCCGGGGTCATACTGCCCGTGACCGGCCTTGAAAGCGCAAAACTCATCTCCGCTGCGGCACGCCGCCTCAAAAAGACGGCGAAGGTGCATTTCAAGATAGATACCGGAATGGGGAGGCTTGGCATACTTTCGGAAGATGCGATAACTGTTATGAAGGCGGTCGAAGCGCTGCCGAATCTCGATTGCGAGGGCGTTTTCACGCATTGTCCGATGGCTTACGACCCGAAAGACGTCTATACGAAGCGTCAGATTGCGCGGTTCAAGCGCCTTGTAAAGGAAGCGGAGGAGGAGGGGATGACGTTCCGCAAGGTACATATGGCGGCATCGGACGCGATAAACAACTTCCCGGAAACGTTGAAGGCGCCGTTCAATGTGGTGAGGACGGGCATCAATCTGCACGGGAGTTTCGATCCGAACGGCAGAAGGGTGTTTGCGCTGGAGAGCGTGCTTACGCTAAAGACGCGCGTTGCGCAAGTGCGCATGCTGCCGGCCGGCACGACGCTTGGGTACGGCCGCACTTGGTGCCTGAAGGAGCCGACTCTGGTAGCGACGATATCGGCAGGCTACGCGGATGGTCTGCCGCTTGCGCTCGCCAACCGCGCCTCGGTGCTGATAAAGGGCAAACGCTGCCCGGTGATTGGGCGCGTATCGATGGACTATACGACCGTCGACGTATCGGACGTGCCGGACGTGGCGGCCGGTGACGAGGTGGTGTGCCTCGGGAGTTCCGGCTCCGAGACGATTACACCCGACGATTGGGCTGCGCTCAAAGGCACGCACGCTTACGACATCATCTGCTCGTTCGGCTCGCGCGTGCAGCGTGTGGTCGCATCCCGCGACGGTGAAACGTAAGCGAAGCGCCCAGCATGTTCTCGGACGCTCCATCCATCGAAAAGTGGCTCTCGACACGCAAAAGCGACGAGATGCCGAGTTCGCGGCTTGCGCCTGGCGAGAAAGTGGGCGAATGGCGCGTGACGGCGTTTCTCGGTGCCGGGCTTTCTGCGGAAGTATACCGCGTCACCAATCTGCGCTATGGACAGGAAGGTGCGCTCAAGCTGCTCGTCGATTCCACGCGCGGATTGAAGGAGCGTTTCCAGACCGAAGCGGATGCGCTCAGGTTTCTTTCCATACCGGCCGTGCCGCGGTTCATGGGAGCGGGCGAGCACAAAGGCGCGCCTTATTATGTAATGGAGTATCTTCATCCGCTCCCGGAGCCGATGAAGCGTTCCGATGTGGCGGCCTTCATGATACGCCTCGCCAAAGCCGTGCAGAAACTTCATGACGCCGGCTACATTCACCGCGATCTCAAGCCCGGCAACGTAATGTTGCGCCAGGGCGGCGAACCTGTCCTCATCGACTTGGGGCTTGTGAAAAAGCGCGGCACCCGTTCCACAGGCATGGGTGTGCGGCACGGGAACGGCATTTCCCTCATAGACGGCAAGCCAGTCGGGGTGGGGACGCTCGATTACGCCGCCCCTGAACAGCTTCTCAAGGGTGAAGCATCGGTGGAAAGCGACGTCTTTTCGCTCGGCAAGATGCTGCGTGCGCTTTATGACGGCCATGTGCCTGCCAACGTCAAAGGGACGATACGCCGCGCCACGCGCGACGTGCCGTCCGACAGATACCGCTCGGCAGCCGATTTCGCCAAGGCTCTCAGGGCGCGAAACCGTCCGCTGTATGTGTCAGGGGCGGTATTCCTTCTGGTTGCAAGCCTTCTGGCGGCGTTCCCCGCATTGAAGCCAGTAGCCGCGAAATGGCTCGGGTCAGTCTTGAAACAGCAGCAAAGCGAGCTCGTCGTTGCGCAAAAGCCGGAAGAAAGCGATGAAGCGTACTTCCGGCGCATCATGCCGCTTGCCGGGAAGGGCGATGTGGTGGCGCAGATGGCTGTGGCGGAGGCGTATTTCTACGGACGCGGCACGGCGACGAACCGTGCCGAGGCGGTGGTTTGGTACACGAAAGCGGCCGAATCCGGCGAAGCGGATGCCCAAGCTTCCCTCGCGCTCTGCCTTTTCCGGGGCTGGGGATGCCAAAGAGATATAAATGCGGCGGCTTCATGGTGGGCAAAAGCCGCCGAAAAGGGCAATCTTGGCGCAATCAACGACCTCGCCTTCTGCCATATGCACGGCTTTGGCGTGGAGAAGGATACCGGGAAGGCGTTTGCGCTTGCGATGAGTGCGGCGGAACGCGGCCACGCTCCTTCCCAGACGATGGTTGGCGAATGCTATCTCGACGGACGCGGGGTGGAGCGCGATATCGAGCGCGCCGAGACCTGGCTTTACCGTGCGGCCCGGCAGGGCAACAAACGCGCCCAAATGCTCCTCCGCACCCGCTGAACGGAAATCCCAAAATCCCAATCCGCCCCCGCCTCGCCCACTGGACGGCGTGGCGGAAATTTGGTATAATAAATCGCAATAGCCCTTGAAAGGATAAAGGAAAACATGGCAAAGGATTCAATTGTTCGCAACAACATATGGAAATGGCTGATACTCGGCCTTATCGCCGCAGTATCGGTGCATGTCACGTTCCCTGCGAAGGAGAAGCTCAGGTTCGGGTTGGACTTGAAAGGCGGCACCAGCTTTACGCTTGGCGTGGATACCGAGAAACTGGCCGACACGATTGTCGCGGCCGATCCTTCTGTCACGAACGAAGCCGGCCGTCTCGAGCGCCGCATCGAAGAGACTCTCAAGGATTGCGACGAGCGCATCACTTCGGTCATACGCAAGCGCGTCGACGCGATGGGCACCAACGAACCGGTGATTCAGAGCCTTCCGAAGAAGCACCAGCTCATCGTGCAGCTCCCGGGCGTGGACAAGGAAGTGCGCGACCAGGCGAAGGCGAGGCTGCAATCCGCGGCGTTCCTCGAGTTCCGTCTTACCCATCCGAGGGATGCGAAGCTGGTAAACGATCTCCTTGCCAAAGACATCGCCCCCGAGGGCTACGAAAAGGCCGGCAACGGCTATGTGCGGGCGGCAAACTGGGCGGAAGTCGTAAAGCAGCCTGGCTACGCTACGCGTCTCGCGGCCTGGCAGACCACCGACGACCGCTATCGCTTCATGCTTGAAGATCGTGGCGTGGATGAAGATTCCAAGGACGGCAAGCGCGTCTACGCTCCGCATTTCGTCTCGCGCAACGTCGAGCTCACGGGCAACGAGCTTGAGCGCGCGTCCTGGGAAAAGGACGACATGAGCGCGTTCTACCGCGTGGCGTTCCGTCTTTCCTCCGAGGGCGGGCGCAAGTTTGCGGCTCTTACGCGCAACTATAAGCCGAACGGTCCGAAGAACCGTTCCGAGCGCGGTCGTGCGCTTGCCATCGTTCTTGACGGCATGCTTATTTCCGCGCCCGAGATCAAGAGCGAGATTGGCTCTTCCGGCGAAATCACCGGTCGTTTCACGCGCACCGAGGCCAAGCAGCTTGCCGACGATCTCAACGCCGGCGCCCTGCCCGCCCCGCTCAAGATACTTGCCGAGACCACCGTCGCGCCCACCGTGGGCGAAGATGCCATCAACTCCGGCATCTGGGCGGCCGGCATAGGCTTTGCGCTCGTCGCGATCTTCATGTTCATCTACTATTGGTACGCCGGTCTCGTGGCGGATGTGGCGCTCTTCCTTGACATTGCGCTTCTTCCCTGTGCGCTTGTCGTGGTCGCCAACCTGCTCGGCGTCTTTGCCCACGATCCTTCCATGGGCGGGGGCGGCTCCATGCAGCTTCCCGTGCTGACCATGCCCGGCATCGCAGGTCTCGTGCTCACGCTTGGCATGGCTGTGGACGCCAACGTGCTCATCTTCGAGCGCATCCGCGAAGAGTTCCAGAACGGTGCTTCCGCCGGCACTGCGGTAAAGCAGGGCTATGGCCGCGCCTTCACCGCCATCTTCGACTCCAACCTCACCACGATTCTCACGGGTATCATCCTCTTCGTGGTCGGCACAGGTCCCGTGCGCGGCTTCGCCATCACCCTTACGGCCGGCGTGGTGCTCTCGATGTTCACGGCGCTCGTAGTCACCCGCCTCGTCTTCGACCACGCAGTCGATCCCGACGGCAAGAAGCCCTTCAAGATGTTGCAGTTCTTCAAGGCGCCCAAGTACGACTTCATGCGGTTCGGCAAGTATACGCTTATAGGTTCGGCTGCCGTCATCGTCATCTCCCTCGCCATCTTCGCAATCCGCCTCGGCGTGAACAAGGCGAGCGTCCTCGCGGTCGACTTGACAGGCGGCACCTCTATCGTCTACGACCTCACGCAGGATGAGGCCAAGCAACCCTCCGTGGCTGACGTCCGCAGCGTACTCAACGACTTCGACAATGCCATGGTGATACAGTATCAGCGCGGCGTCGGCAACACCACGCTTCTCGTCAAGACGGGCGAATCCGCCGAGACGAAGAAGGGCTCCCAGCTCGAGAACCGCGACGTTGGCGCGTATGTCACGAAGCTCCTTTGCGAGAAGTTCCCGGATGCGGCCATTAGCCCGGCAAGCGTAGAGGAAGTCGGCTCCATGGTGGGCGCGGACCTCAAGAAGTCCGGCACCAAGGCAGTTCTCTTCTCGCTTGTGGCGATTCTCGTGTATGTGGGCTTCCGCTTCCAGTTCGGCTTCGGCTTGGGTGCGCTCGTCGCCCTCGCCCACGACGCGCTCATCGCGCTCGGCCTCTTCTCGCTGTGCGGACGCCAGGTCTCGCTCATCGTCGTGACTGCGCTTCTCACCATCATCGGCTACTCGGTGAACGACACGGTGGTCGTGTTCGACCGTATCCGCGAAGCGCTCAGGCACGACAGGAAGCTCACGTTCGCAGAACTCTGCAACACCGCCATCAACGCCTGCCTCTCGCGCACCGTCATCACGTCCGTGACCACGCTCTTTGCGATTCTCGCGCTGTTCCTCTTCGGCGACGGCTCTATCTTCGACTTCGCGTTGATGATGCTGATCGGCGTTGTGGCCGGCACCTACTCTTCAATCTTCATCGCAACTCCGGTGATGTTCTGGTGGTATCGCGGCAAGCGTCCCCAGTTCGAAGCCGAGGAGAAAAAGGAAGACTGAGGCATGGGAAGCCATATTCTGACGGCTCTTGCGGTAATTGGCGCCTACTTGATAGGCGCCATTCCGTTTGGTTTCCTCATCGGCAAGATGAGGGGCGTGGATGTGCGCACCGTTGGCTCGAAGAATATCGGCGCCACCAACGTATTCCGCACGGTAGGAAAGAAGTGGGGGCTTATCGCCTTCGCCTGCGACTTTCTCAAAGGATACCTGCCGACTCTTGTCTGCACGGTTCTTGTTGCGCGTTCGCAGGCGTGCGCCGCCCAAGCCGCTGAAGGCGCTTCGCCATCGTGCGCGCTGCCGCTGTGGCTGCCGCTGGCCGTGGGCGTCGCGTGCGTCATAGGCCACATGCTCACGCCGTACATGAAGTTCAAGGGCGGCAAGGGAGTGGCCACCGCTTTCGGAATGCTCGTCGCGCTCGTCCCGGGCCTCGTGGGCATCGCATTCCTCGTGTTCGCCGTCTTCTTCGGCTTTTCGCACTTCATTTCGCTCGGGTCGTGCGCGGCGGCGGCATTTCTCGCGGTCGGCGTGTGGGTGCAGGAGTATGTTCTTTTTGGCACCGGACGCCTTGCCATGTGCATCCTCATCACGCTCATAGCCATATTCGTGATCTGGAAGCACCGCTCCAACATCAAGCGCCTCGTCAAGGGCGAAGAAAACAAGATCTACCTCTTCGGCAAGCCAACGGCATGATGGATGGTCTATGAGTACCTATATCAGACGCGCGACAATGAGAACAAGTCGGGCGAGATTAGGGCGAAAAACCGCGCCGAAGCGTATGCCGCGCTCAGAAAACAGGGGATAAAGCCGTATCGTCTAATAGGCGACGACCCCACCTGGTGGCAGATGTGGCACTGGCATGTGGCTGGCGGTGTGGCGGCACTCGCTATCCTTTTTGTGGCTGGCGACTTCATTTTCTACTTTGCTGCGGCGGCGAAGTATGGCCCTGCGAAACGCGCACAGCTCCAAGGCGACATGCAGTTCATCGCCAAAGGCGTTGCCGACGGCTGGCAGGAGATTTTCCCGAGTGCGCTCGACAGGCGTCTTGCCGCCTATGCCCAGCCGGGCTGGAAGCTTGAACCCCAGGAGGCAACGGCAGAGGAGGCCAAATCCTACATCGCCGAGTTGGAAATCCCGATTGAACGCTCACGCGAAGAATCGCCCGAAGTGCGCCAGTTGAAGAATATCGTGGAGGGGATGCGCGGCGAGATGCGCGAATATCTCGCCTCCGGCGGCACGGTGGCCGACTACCTCGAGTTCCTTGAAGAGCGACAGCAGCGCGAAAGCGACCTCAGGGACAAGGCGCGCGAGACTCTCGAGCGCGCTCCGGAGGATATGCGCCGCCGCGCTTGGCTCAACCTCAATATCCGCCTTGGCGATATGGGCATAGCTCTGTTGCCTGAGCCGCAGTAGGCGGGCGTCCCGCGGATTGCCCGAATGCCCGGCTGCGCAGCAAACCCGCCAACATGAGGGCGGGGAAATATGGTAAAATATGCACCTAGCAGAAAGAAGGGACAACATGAAACGGATAATCATCTTTACCGCAATAAACTTCGCCGTGCTCATCATGCTGAGCATCACAACTTCGATTGTGGCGAGCCTCTTCGGCGCGAATCTCGAAGAACTTTTCGGCGACTATTCCAACCTCGCGGCGTTTTCGCTCGTCTTCGGCTTCGGAGGTGCGATGATTTCGCTCCTCATCTCGAAACCAATGGCGAAATGGACGACCGGCGCCCAGACGATTACGGGCGACGAGGGCGAGAGAGAGCGTTGGCTCGTATCTACCATCGAAGACCTCGCTCGCCGCGCAAACGTCAAAATGCCCGAAGTTGCGATCTACCCGGGCGCACCGAACGCATTTGCTACGGGAGCCTTCAAAAACTCCGCCCTCGTCGCCGTTTCCACCGGCATACTCGATGGAATGCGGCGCGACGAATTGCGCGCCGTCCTGGGCCACGAAATCTCGCATGTCGCCAATGGCGACATGGTTACGATGTGCCTTGCGCAGGGCGTCCTCAACGTCTTCGTGCTCTTTTTCTCCCGCGTTGCCGCGACAATAGTCGGCAATGCCATGAACGGCAACTCTTCGCGCAGCCGCTCTTCGGACCGCAGCGGCATTGCCTACTACTTCCTCGTGCGCCTCTTCGAAATGGCACTCGGGCTCATCGCCGCCATAATGACATGCTGGTTTTCGCGAAAGCGCGAATTCGCGGCCGATGCCGGCAGTGCGCGCCTGCTCGGTTCGCCTTCGCCCATGATCGCGGCGTTGAGGCGTCTTGACGATATGTCCACAGGCAAACTGCCCGATTCGATGCAGGCGTTCGGCATCGCGAGCCCGAAACGTTCTGAATCGCTCTTTGCGACGCATCCTTCCATAGAAAGACGCATTGAAGCCTTGCAGAATCTCCAATTCGGCGACTTTACGCGATGAAGGAGACGCTGCGCGAGGTTTGCGCACTTGTCCGCGCCGGCGGCGGCACGGCTTTTGCGGTAGGCGGCGCGGTGCGCGATTCCATCCTCGGGATGGAACCGAAAGACGTCGATCTCGAAGTCTTTGGCCTCGCCCCGGAGAAACTGCGCACCATCCTCGCAAAACGGTTCCGTCTCGATGAGGTAGGCGCGAGCTTTGGCGTTCTGAAACTCCACGGACTCGACATCGACGTTGCAATCCCCCGCCGTGAAACAAAACTCGGCGAGGGCCACCGCGCCTTCGGCTTCGACTTCGACCCCTCCCTCACTCTCGCAGAAGCAGCCTCGCGCCGCGACTTTACGATAAACGCCATCTACTCGGACCCGCTTTCCGGCGAGACTTTAGATCCGTGGGGCGGCGTGAAAGACCTCGAAAATCGCGTCCTGAGACACGTTTCCGCGCATTTTGCGGAGGATCCCTTGCGCGTCTTGAGGGGAATGCAGTTCGTGGCGAGATTCGATCTCACACCCGCCCCGGAGACGCTTGCCATATGCCGCACGATGACGCCGGAGAACCTCCCGCCGGAACGTCTTTTCGAGGAATGGCGGAAGCTAATCGTCAAAGGTCGGCGCATTTCCCGCGGCCTGAACTTCCTTAAAGATGTTGGATGGCTCGAATATTATCCCGAACTCGCCGCGCTTGTCGGGTGCGAACAGGCCAAAGAATGGCATCCTGAAGGGGACGTCTGGAACCATACGCTATGTTCGCTGGACGCCTTTGCCTCGCAATGCGCCGGGAAAGACGAAGATGAGCGCCTGATAATCGGGCTCGCCGTGTTGTGCCACGACTTCGGCAAACCCGCCACATCGTTTTTCGACAAGGCGAAAGGGCGGATACGTTCACTGGGGCATGACGAGGCCGGCCTCGCCCCTACCCTTTCCTTTTTAAAGCGTCTCACGAACGAGGAGCGCATATTGAAGGAAGTGCCGCCCCTGGTGCGGCTCCATATGCGCCCGTATGCGATGTGGAAGGGGAAGAGCGGCGAAAACGCCATCCGCCGCCTCGCCTCGGAAGTAAAACGCATAGACCGCCTCGTCGCCGTATGCTCGGCAGACGATGCAGGCCGCCCGCCGTTCCCCTCCGAACCTGAACCCCTCCAGTGGCTCTTGGCAGAGGCCGAACGCCTCGCCATCAAAGACTCCATCCCCAAACCCATCCTCCTCGGCCGTCATCTCCTCGCCAACGGCTTCAAGCCGGGCGAAAAGCTCGGCCGCACCTTGAAAGCCGTCTATGAAGCACAGCTCGACGGCCAAATCAAGGACCTCGATTCCGCCATCGCCCTCGCGTCGCGTCTCCACTCTCAACCGCCGCCAGTCTTGATTTGGGATTGGAATGGCACCCTCTTGGACGATACTTCCGCCGCTTTCGAGACCCTTAACATCATGCTTGCCGAGCGCGGAGCCAAACCAATCACTATGCGTTTCTACCTCGACAACTTCTCGTTCCCGGTCCGCCCCTTCTACGAGAAAATCGGCATGGTCCTTGAAAACGAAGATTGGGACGCGCTCGCCCAGGAATATCACGATATATATTTCACCCGCCCGAAACGCCTCAACCAGCAAGCAAAGGCGGCACTCGCCAAAGCCGCAAAGGCCGGAGCCAGCCAAATCGTCCTTTCCGCTCTCAGGCAGGACTACCTGGAGCGCGAAACCGCCGCCTATGGCGTCGGGGAGTTTATGGACGCTCTCTACGGCGTAGACAACCTCGACGGCGCGAGCAAACTCGCCCGTGGCAAGGCGATGATGACGGAAATTCGCCAAAAATACGGTCCCGAGTCGCGTTTTGTGATGATTGGAGACGCTTTGCACGATAAGGAAGTCGCCGATGAACTGGGCATCGCTTGCGTTCTTTGCGGCACGGGCAGCCATGCGGCGTGGCGACTTCGCGAAGTGGCAGATACAGCAGATGGACTCATCGAAGCCGTCGAAAAGGCTCTTTTGCCTGCCTAAAAGAGAGGATATATTGTAGGAAATGCGCGCAATTCTATCATTAGGCTCAAATATCCATCCGCGGCGCGAGTATATCGAACGCGCACTAGATATGCTTTCGACGCTCCCGGAAACCCGTCTCGTCGCCAAAAGCGACCTGGAAGAGACCGAACCGCAGGATGTGCCGGCAGAGTTCGCCCACATGAAGTTCCTCAACATGGTCGCTGTTTTCGATACGGGACTCGAGGTGCATGAGTTTTCCCGCGCCATGCATGATATAGAGGATAGGCTCGGCCGCGTCCGCCTCGTTCGCAACGGACCTAGGACGATTGATATAGACCTCATTGACTTCGGCGGCATGCGCCTTCAGGAAAAAGAGCTCACCCTCCCCCACCCGAGGGCACATTTGCGCACCTTCGTGCTCTCTCCCCTCTCCCGACTAGGCATAACGCTCCCCATGCCCATTGGCTGAAAATCCAATGCCCATCACTTTGGAATCCAATGGGCATTGGTCAGGAATCCAATGGGCATTGGTTTGGAATCCAATGGGCATTGGATTCGGATTCAATGCCCATTGGTCGCCCGCCCAATGCCCATTGGTTTCCCAACCGATGCGCATGGGGCGGATATCGGCTCGCGGGGCGACGGGCAGCGCGGCGGGCAGGGTCTGCCCGCCC
>DFGM01000141.1:17888-18097 GCA_002371755.1 Verrucomicrobia bacterium UBA3750
GGGCGGCGCGGGGGCGTGGTAGGGCATGGTAGGGCGTGGTAGGGCATATCCCCCGGCCGACAGGCCGTCCGCGAGATGCACCCGCGCGAAGCGTCGGGTTGGCCGAACGAAGTGAGCCGCGAAGCGGTCGCAAGAGCCTGCGCGGATGCCCTAGCAGGGGTGCGAGACCCCCTCGCCGCCGTCGTGTCCCGTGGTAGGGCGGCGAGACC
>DFGM01000037.1 GCA_002371755.1 Verrucomicrobia bacterium UBA3750
CAGCCGGATCGGTTATCCCTTTGAGGCGCAGAAACTCGCGCAATGCAATTTTTGCAGAGTGGTCTTCGCTCTTTTTTGCGACAGCGTTGAAAATGCCATCCTCCACGCCGGAGTGAAAATCCGGGCCGCCGCCCCACCATGCAAGTTCATTGTCGAGATAATATCCAATCAGCCACGGATCGTTTCTGTTCGCATAGCACAGACGTCCAGCAACGAAGCGGCAATATTCTGCGAACTTCGGCGAAAACACGTTTGGCATGGCGGTGCACGGCTGTTCATTTCCTGCGACAATGTTCAATTCATCGTCGCACGCCGCGACCGTCGCGCCGAAATTCAACATTTCGGTATGCATCAAGCCCCGCCTCAGCAGAATTCCATCGGAGAACGCGATAGTGTTGAATCCCAAACCTTTCAGTTTTTCCACGGCCGCCGACGCCCAGGCTTCATGGGAACCATATATGGCCTTCATTGCGTCACCATATACATGACGCCTCGCGCTAAGGTCAAAATCCCCGATATAATTCACAACGCCGCATCCTGCGAGGAACACACTGTCGCCGTCAGGCGATATGAACTGAGCGCGTCCCGCCGCATCATATCCGATGCGCCAGCATGGCGTGGCCTTTTGCGGCGAAGGCACGGCTGTAGGTTGAACTGCCGCGCCGGCCTCGATTTCGACGTTCGCATACCTGCCATTAAGCCTCCCGCCCCTTATTACCGGGACGCCGCATCCAACGGCACCTGGCGAAAGACGGTAGCGCTTGCGGAACACCGTTTCGCCGCTGGACGACCGGACATCGCCCTCCACGACGCCATCACCCATTTTTATCGTAAGCCGATAGCATTCCCCGTTTTTCCAAGCACCGATGCAATAGTTTGTTTCGCACACAAGCGACTTGTCGGCCTGCCAGACGCCATCGCGCATCTCGGAAAGTTCGAACGTTCGCCAATTCGCGGGCGGAGGCGATTCAACGAGTGCCACTTGCCAGTATCTGTTCGGTGCTTCCTCAAGCGCGATGGCCGCTGTCTTCCACATCGTACCGCCCGTTTCGTCTGGCGTGAAATCCGCCGAAAACGTCACGTTCGACGAAATTCCGAAGCCTGCCGCGCGCGCAAACACCTGTACGTTCTTGCCGCGGCATTCGTATGTTCCGTTCGTGAAAACCCCGCCTAGCGGATTCACCTCAACCCACAACGCCTCGTCAAGCGGAAGCGCCGCCGCGGCGGCTGCCAGCGGCAGCATCCAGAATACGGATGCATTGATGCGAATGTATGCTGCTATATTCATCGCCGAGCCTTTTTATTTGAGTATCACCTATTGCCAAGAATAATGGCGCATCATCCAATGCACTCATGGCTCGTCCGAGTCGCGATTGAAATAGACAGCGTAGCGTTCGCCGTGAATCGCCGAAAGAGGTGCGACGACAAGTCCGGAAGGCATCATGAAACTCGGCTCGGCGAAATCCTCCGCCGGCTCTGGAGAGGCACCATCCATTCCAGGGTCTGGAGAAGCGGGCTTATCCAGTCTTCTCCATGTTTCAGGAGGGAAGTACACGACTTTCGAGAGCTTTTCCGGCACTGAATAATCGTGGGTATAGTAGTTGGTCGAGCGCAAGGCATCCTTGCGAATTCCTTCCACTCCAAGACGCGCCGCCATGAGAATGGGTCCATAGAAAACAGCGGTGCGATTCTCGCCTGCATTCTCTTCATGAAAACGGCAGGGTAGCGGTATCTCTATCGTATCGCCCTTCTTCCAGCGGCGGGAGCGAGAATCGTAATCGCTGTGACCCGTATGATTCGCAAGCCAGAACGGGCGGCGAATGTTGATTGTCGCCTCGCAATCGCCTTCGAGAACGACAAGCCGGGCGGATTCTTCTTCCGGAAAACGCGTATCGAGACGGAGAGTGAGGCCGTTCCACTTGATTTCGGCGGGAATGAAATTATTCACATAAAGCGAGCCGTTTCTTTCGGCGAAGACGAGTCGCTGATAGCGCGTATGCGACTCCATTGCGGAGCCCACGCAGCACCAGAACGAATCGTTGGAGCGATTCTGAAGCTTGTATGAGCCCGTCATGACCGGAAGGAAATATGTAAGGCGTCCGTCGATAGGTTCCATCTGACCGAGGATGTGATTCCAGATGGCTCGTTCTTGGTAATCGGCGAAATCCGCATAGCCGTATGCGTCGAAGAGGAGGCGCGAGAGTTTAAGGAGGTTGTAGGTGCAGCACGTCTCGCCCGTGACACCTGTCAGAAATTCAGCTTGGCGATTAGGACCGCGAAACGCTTCCTTCGTAGAAACGCAACCGGGCGCATACATGTAGTGTGCGGTGACATCATTCCAGAATCGAAGGGCGTCTTCCTTAGAGCCGCTTCTTGCGTCTGCGATGACTTTCGGAATGAGGGTGTTCGCATGTTTGCCGTTCAAAGGGCCGTATATCGTCCCGTCTATGAAGACATCTGCCGCCTTGCGGTATTTCGCATCGCCCGCGATTGCCGCGAGACGAATAAGGGATTCGCGGATACCTCCGAATTCGCGTCTCTTCATCGTCGCAGTTTCTTCCGCAGAAAGCGGGACTACTTTCGCATACATCCAATCGCCGAATTTGCGCGCGACATCCAAAGCTTCCTCATTGGCGCAGATTTCATACTGGTCGATGAGGCCCGCAAGAATCTTATGGAGAACATACCAGGGCGCCCAGACTCGTTCGCCTCGTATTATCTTGTCGATATCGGATTCCGGAAATGCGGAAAGATAGCCGTTGCCATTCGCCTTCTGGCATTCGGAGAGGATATGCACGACTTCGGCGGCGCGGGTTTTCACGCGTTCGTCGCGAGTGAGTTCATAGAGCGAAGCCATGCCCGAAAGCCAATGGCCGCAAGTATGACCGCGAAGTTCAATGCCGTCCGATTCCCATCCGCCGAGAAAACGATAGACGCCAGTGTCGTCGTCAGGATTCGCGAGGCCGGAAGTGACGCGAAACATTCTCGTCAAGGCGCGTACATCGAGAGAATCCATGAATGCCCGCTCGCGCATTGCATTGTCGAGAAACGGCGAAGGAAGAAGTTTTACATCAAGCTCGGCTGTGGAAGAAACGGCGAAAGACGATAGAAGAGCGCAGAATGCGAGGATTGTTGTTTTGGATTTCATCGTTTTGACTCGGTTGTTTGGCATCCGGCGATTTTGAGTCCTGAATAAGGAAGTTGGCAACATTTTACCATATTGAATGCGCGAAAGTCAATAGAGCGACCGCGGAATTGCGCAGAAAACCACGATTTTCAAGCGATTATCGGGCATGGCGCGTCGGATTCGCGGTTGGAGTTGGTGGCCCAGACAATGAGTTTTCATTGGCTGTTCTCTTTTCCGAAATCGCCTTGTTTTCAAGCATATTTCTTGCTTCCCCAATTCTCTCCAAAGTTCTCCGCCGTATGTATTCGAGAGTTGGCTCACAAAGCATATTTTAGTTCCCTTCCTCACGCCATATCCAGCTTCGCTATTAGATCATTCGCCCATACTATGGCCTCATCTACCGTAGGCAGAACGTCAAGGTCGCGCTTCTGATCTGCGTATGCCTGCTCCCACATCTCCCCCTTGACCACCTTTGGCGGCCAGGCATGAACCTTTCGGTACTTGAAAAGTTTTCGGCATAAAGCTGCCGTTCGGCCAAGATCTATATCGCCGTTTGACATTATAAGCTGGAGGTCTATCAGGTCGTGCGCTCGTTTGCTTGAAGGTGCACTTGCGCCGTGCAGCTTCTGGGCTATCTGGTACTCAAGGCGCATCGCCGGGATTGGAGAAGGTTTCGGAAGCGCAAGAAAAGCAAACAGCTCAAGGAGTTCAGCAGGCAATTCGACCATATCGCACTCGTCCGCATCCCCAATCTCGTTGTGCCCCACCTCAAGCTGAACGGTGAACCAAGTAACGCCGAGATACTTCAGCTTGACGTCGCATGGCTGCATTACATAGTCGAAAGGAATACCACGGGGCTTAGCTGGCGCAAGCACTCTGACCTCGCCCGAAAAGCCGTTCCATCCAGCAGCAAGTCGCTCATTCAGCAGTTTCAAGAACGCATCCAAATCCGTCTTCCAGGCTGTGTCGAGATCCATCGTCACCCTGGTGAGTTTCTCTCCGTAGCGGAATCTGAGTCCGCTTCCGCCTTTGACGACACCTTCGCCTATCATCTGGGCCACGATGGCGTTTGCCATCTGCCCCCTCAGGTCGTTAGCCCGTGCGAAATCACCTGCAAACCGTTGCAGAGCGCGGTCAAGATTGGATTTGGAAT
>DFGM01000004.1:0-5291 GCA_002371755.1 Verrucomicrobia bacterium UBA3750
GAAGCGCGCGTAGTCGCCGTGCCGCACCGACTCGCGGAAGTCGACGAGCCGCGTCGGAGACCAGAGATGCTCCTCGCCGTCTTTGCGTGCACGGTACTCGCCGCCGGGAGGGAGTGCGGTTTGGACAGGATTAACAGGATTGACAGGATTGGCTGGATTATTTAATCCTGTTAATCTTGTAAATCCTGTCAACATTTCCTCAATGTCTTCCAGCTCCAAACCGCCGACAGGCGATGTGACGCCGGTGAAATACTCGGCGACGATGTCCGGGCCAAGGCCGAGCACCTCGAAGATTCGCGCACTGCGGTAGGAGCGCAATGTCGATATGCCCATTTTGGACATTATCTTCATCAGCCCCTTGCAGACGGCGGAGATGTAGTTCGCGGCGGCTTTCACGGTGTCGTCCTTGCCAATCTCCGAAACCGTTGCAAGCGCGAGATATGGATTGATCGCCGTTGCGCCGAATCCGAGCAGTACGGCGAAGTGGTGGACTTCGCGCACCTCGCCGGATTCCACGACGATGCCGATTGATGGACGCACGCCGGCTCCGGCAAGCACCCTGTTCACGGCGGCGACGGCGAGGAGGGAAGGAATGCGCTTGTTGGGCGAACTGGGTCCGTCCATCCGCGCTTTGTCGCTTAGAATGATTATCTTCACACCTTCCTTGACTGCGGCGAGCGCAGCGGCGGCGAGGCTGTCGAGCGCGTTATCGAGAGTGCCTGTGAAATAAAGCGTGAGCGTTGCCGCAGGGAAGGCGGGGATGTTGCAGATCCGCTTGAGTTCGTCATCGGTCAGCACGGGGCGCGTCATCTTGACGAGCCGTGCGTGTTCAGGTGTCTCTGCGAGTATGTTCCCCTGGTTGCCGATATAGGTCATTATCGACATGACGAGCTCTTCGCGTATCGGATCTATCGGCGGGTTGGTCACCTGTGCGAAAAGCTGGTGGAAGTAGTCGAAGAGAGACCGCGGTTTTTTCGAGAGGCACGCGAGCGCGGCATCGTTGCCCATCGCGCCGACCGGCTCGCGGCCCGTCTCGGCCATTGGCCGCAGAATCAGCTCCACATCTTCCTGCGACCAGCCGAATGCGGCGTGCAGGCTGGATACTTTCTCGCCGTCAGGGGAAGCGGCGGACGGGACGATTTCGGTGAAGAGCCCCGTGACGGGTATGTGGTTTTCCTTCACCCAGCGGCGATACGGGCGGCGGCGGGCGTAGAACGTTTTCAGTTCCGCATCCTCCACTACGCGATGCGCTGCGAGGTCGAGCCAGAGAAGCGAACCCGGCTTGAGGCGTCCGTGACGCGAGACAGCCTCTGGCGCGATGTCGAGGACGCCTGTCTCGGAGGCGAGAACGAAAATCCCGTCCTTCGTCAGTGTCCAGCGGGCGGGGCGAAGGCCGTTGCGGTCAAGTGCCGCGCCGAGGCTTTCGCCGTCTGTGAAAGCGATTGCGGCGGGGCCGTCCCAAGGTTCCATCAGTGCGGAGTGGTATTCGTAGAATGCGCGCACATCGTGCCCCATGTGGTACTTCGCGCCCCAAGCCTGCGGAACGAGCATCATCATCGCGTGCGGCGCATCGCGTCCGGCGGCGATAAGCAACTCGAACATGTTGTCGAGCGACGCGGAGTCGGATTGCCCTGGCTGGACAAGCGGCAGAACCTTCTTAAGTTCGTCGCCAAAGAGCGGCGAAGAGAGGGAACTTTCGCGCGCGGCGAGCGCGTTCAGGTTCCCCTTTATCGCGTTGATTTCGCCGTTGTGCGCAATGGCGCGGAAGGGGTGCGCGAGTTCCCACGAGGGGAATGTGTTCGTAGAATAGCGCTGATGGACTATCGCGAAAGGCGAGACGAACGCCGGGTCGCTGAGGTCTGGGTAGAACGCCTCGATTTGCGTCGCGAGGAGGAGCCCCTTGTAGACGATCGTGCGCGACGAGCATGAGCAGATGTAGGTGTTCTTTGTCGCTTTCTCTATCTGTCGGCGGATGATGTAGAGATTTCTTTCGAAATTTCCCTCACGCAAAGCTCGCGAAGTCCGCGAAGTCTCTTCCGGCGAATCCTTTGCGCACTTTGCGGACTTGGCGTGAGATATAAACACCTGCCTTATCCGCGGCATTACGCTGCGCGCGTCGTGTCCGATGGCGTCCGGGTTCACTGGTACGTCGCGCCACGCAAGTACCTCGCAGTGTTCGGCGCGGACGGCTTCTTCTATCTTCGTCTCCTCCCCCTCGCCTCCGAAAATCATGGCGATGCCGCAGTCCCCATGTCCGAAGAAATCATGCGGAATCTTCATGAGAAGCCCCGCGCCGTCTCCGGTTTCCGGGTCGTTCCCCGTCGCGCCGCGATGCATGAGCCGCTTCAGAATCGTCATACCCTTGACAACGATGTCGTGGCTCGCCTCGCCGGAGAGGTTGGCTACCATCCCAACGCCGCATGCGTCGTGTTCGTATTCGCTGCGGTAGAGTCCTTTGCCTAGTTCGTGCATTCCTTGCCGGTTCATTGCGGTTGCCATGGAATTTTTATTCTACAGTCACAGACTTGGCGAGGTTGCGGGGCTGGTCTATTTCGCATCCGCGAAGCCGCGCGACGTGGTACGCGAAGAGCTGGAGCGCCACGACGGAGGCTATCGGCGCTATCTCTGGACTAGTCTTCGGAATCGCCAGCGCATCCGTCACAGCGGCTGCGGCGACATCGTCGCCCTTGGTGGCAATGCCTATGACCGGTGCATTCCTCGCACGGCATTCCTGTACGTTGCCGAGCGTCTTTTCCTTGCCTGGGATGTCGGCGAGAAGGGCGACGACCGGTGTTTTTTCGGAGAGAAGGGCGATGGGGCCGTGTTTGAGTTCCGCCGCCTGGTAGCCCTCTGCATGGACATACGCGACTTCCTTGATCTTGAGCGCCCCCTCAAGCGCGGCAGGGTAGAGGATGCCGCGACCGATGAAGAACATGTCGCCTGCCGATGCATACTTCTCCGCCACCTTCGCTATGGCATCGTTTCCCGCAAGTATCTCGCGCACCACATCCGGGATTTTTTCTATCTCCCCGACAAGTCTGGCTCCGTCCTCGAAAGAAAGTCGGCGAGTGCGGCCAAGCTTGAGCGCTGTCATCAGGAGCGCCGTTACCTGCGCCGTGAAGGCCTTGGTGGATGCGACTGAAATTTCCGGTCCTGCGTGGAGATAGACGCCGCGGCCGGCCTCGCGCGCAATCGTGGAACCCACGACGTTGCATAGCCCAGATACAAGAGCCCCCTTGCGTATCGACTCCCGGACGGCGGCGAGCGTATCAGCGGTCTCGCCGCTTTGGGACATGGCGATTACCCAGTCGTCAGGCCCGACAATAGGATTGGAATAACGGAATTCCGCGGCCTGCTCGGGAGATGTCGGCAAATCCGCCAGTTTCTCGAAGAGGTATTTGCCGACCATTCCTGCATGGAGCGACGTGCCGCAGCCGACAATCACGACGCGCCTAACCGCCGCCAGTTCGCGAGGTGTAAGCGAAAGTCCCGATAGGAATGCCGTGGCGCCGGAGGGGTCGAGCCTCCCGCGAATCGTATTTGCAAGGGCCTCTGGCTGCTCGTAGATTTCCTTGAGCATGAAGTGCTCGTAGCCGCCTTTCTCGATTGCGCCGATGTCCCAGTCAACTTCCTGCACCTCCCGCGTGACGGGTGCATTGTCGAGCGAATGGATCTCCACGCCTTCGGGTGTAATGCAGGCGATGTCGCCGTCTTTGAGATAGATGACCTGGCGAGTGTACGCTACGATGGCGGAAACATCGCTTGCGACGACAATATCCTTCTCGCCCACGCCAATCACAAGCGGACTTCCCTTGCGCGCCACAATCATTTCGCCGGGGTGCCGTGCAGAGATCGCCGCCATGCCATACGTGCCCTCGACGCGTTTCAGCGCCTCCGATGCGGCCGAAAGGAAATCGCCCTTGTCGAAGATGGCAATAAGGTGCGCCAGGACTTCCGTATCGGTCTGTGAGGCAAATTTCACGCCGCGCTTTTCAAGGCCGGCGCGGAGGGATGCGTAGTTTTCGATAATACCGTTGTGGACAATCGCCAGGCGACCGCCGTCTGCCGTGTGCGGATGGGCGTTCGCCTGCGTCGGCAGTCCGTGTGTGGCCCATCTCGTATGCGCGATTCCAATCGTGTACTTGCCGCGCTCGTCATTCGGCAGTTCCTTTGCCAGGAGCTTGTCAAGTTCCGCAACCCTGCCGGTCTGCTTGAATACCCTTATCCCGTCCGCAGATTCCAGCGCCACCCCGGCGGAATCATATCCGCGGTATTCGAGTCGCCTTAGGCCATTCACGAGCGGACCTACCGCCGGCGTGTCTAGTGATGTGAATCCAACTATTCCGCACATTTCATTTTTCCTTTCACATTTATAATTATGCCGTATTCCCATATAGCACATATCGTGCCAAGAGGTTTAGCCATGCGTAGCAGCCAAACTCTTTTCAATATCTGTAAACTGGACGAATCGATCAGTTATAATTTTGTAATGCGCCTATTATTCCGGCAAGGAAATATAGTGATTCGTGCGGTATTATATCACAAAAGTCCCCTCCCCCTGCCGGTGAAAAAGCCTGCGACGGCGGAGCAAATACGCAAAACCCGCCTCCGCAGGCAAATTTGTCAAATGTTAGAAAAGAACTGGAAGGAGGCGTAGGCGTCCTGTCCGTGTTCGGTGATGTCGAGTCCCTTCAGCTCGGTCTTCTCGCTGACGCGCAGGATGCCGAGTTTCTTCAGCGTGAAGAAGATCGCCGCACCCGTGCCGAACGCCCAGACTGCGGTAACGCCCGCGCCGAGGAGCTGCACACCGAGGAACTTCAATCCGCCGCCGTAGAAGAGGCCGACGAGTTCGTTGCCGAAGCCCGCCGCGGACGGCGCAGCGAAGAGCCCGACGGCAAGCGTGCCCCACACGCCGTTCACGCAGTGGACCGACACCGCGCCGACGGGATCGTCGATGTGCAGCTTATCGAGGGCGAACACCGAAAGCACCACCAGCACGCCAGCGACGAGTCCGATCACGATCGCGGCGTTTGCGGTCACAAGGTCGCACGGCGCGGTAATCGCGACGAGGCCCGCGAGAGAACCGTTGAGCGCCATCGTGAGATCGGGCTTGCCCATGATGACCCAGGCCGTGGCGAGCGCGGCGATGGTTCCGGCGCATGCGGCGAGGTTTGTCGTCATCGCGACGCGGCCGATGGAGCCGACGCCAGCCGTGTAGCTGCCTGGGTTGAACCCGAACCAGCCGATCCACAGGAGAAACACGCCCAGCGTGCCGAGGACAAGCGAGTGGC
>DFGM01000004.1:5376-5604 GCA_002371755.1 Verrucomicrobia bacterium UBA3750
CGTCGTGGCGGTACTTGCCGATGCGAGGACCAAGCGCGATCGCGCCGGCGAGGGCGATCCATTCGCCGACGGAGTGGACGACCGTCGAGCCCGCGAAATCGTGGAAGCCGAGCGCCTCGATCCAGCCCTGCGAGGCCGCGCCCGCGAGGCCGCCCCACATCCAGTGTCCGCTTATCGGGTACACTATCGCACTCACGATTGCGGAGTAGATGAGGTAGCTCTTGAACT
>DFGM01000004.1:5676-5886 GCA_002371755.1 Verrucomicrobia bacterium UBA3750
GTTCCGCGACCGCGCCGGAGACGATTGTCGCGGCTGTTGCGGCGAACATGGTCTGGAAGAAGAAGAACGTCCAGTCCCACGCGCCCTCGCCCGTCGCGAGCTGCGGCATGCCGAGTCCTCCCCAGCCGAACCATCCCGCCGCCTTCGACGCGCCGAACATAAGCGCCGCGCCGAGGATGTAGAATGCGAGCGAGCCCGCCGCGAAGTCCA
>DFGM01000004.1:6014-7108 GCA_002371755.1 Verrucomicrobia bacterium UBA3750
GCGAAGCCCGCCTGCATCGTGAAGACGAGAATGCCTGCGACAAGCGTCCAGACGATGTTCAGATTGCTTTGCACCTCAGGTGCCGCTATGGTTGCTGGTTCCATTTTCGTTAACCTTTCAACTTTTCAACCTTTCAACTTTTTACCCTATCCCCGCCGGACCGCGCTCGCCGGTTCTTATGCGCACGCACTCCTCCATCGGCAGTACGAAGATCTTGCCGTCGCCGATCTCTCCGGTGCGCGCGCCCTCGACGATGGCCTCGATGGTTTTCTCCACGTAGTCGTCGTTCACGCCGATCGCGAGACGCATCTTCTTGTGAAGTGTGACCTCCTCGGTTGCGCCACGGTACATGTGAAGGTAGCCGCCCTGCTGCCCGCATCCAAGCGCGTTGGTGACGGACATCTTGTATATCTCGCGGGCGAACAGCGCCTGCTTGACGGCGTTGAGGCGCTCCGGCTGGATGTAGGCTATGATGAGTTTCATAATGCCCATCAACTAGCACATTTCGTGCCAAACGTACAAACCGACGCCAGGGCTAGGTTTTGTTACACCTTTTGTAATCTCAATCGACCGTCTCTACAAAAAATGTCGGCGTGTCCAGGTCTGTAAGTCTAAATCCTCTGGAAATCGCGGCAATCCGCTCTTGGCACGACGTGTGCTAATTGTCCTGTGTCGGATGCGATGGGCGCATCCGGCGAAAACAAGGAAACGACAATGACGGAAGAGACAAAGGCCGCGACGCACTTCGGCGAAGATGTGTTCGGCGACGAGGCGATCAAGACATACTTGAGCAAGGACACCGCGAAGAAGCTTCAGGCGACGATTCGCGAGGGTAAGCCGCTCGACCCCTCCATCGCGGGCGAGGTGGCGCACGGCATCCGCCATTGGGCGATGGATCGCGGCGCGACACACTACACGCACTGGTTCCTGCCGATGACTGGCGCGAGCGCCGAGAAGCATGATTCGTTTCTCGAAATCAAGGATGGCGAGCCCATAATGCTCTTCAGCGGAAAGAACCTCATCGTCGGCGAGCCGGATGCCTCAAGCTTCCCTTCTGGCGGCATTCGCTCCACTTTCGAGGCGCGCGGCTACAC
>DFGM01000150.1 GCA_002371755.1 Verrucomicrobia bacterium UBA3750
ACGTGATCCTCGACAAGAAGTTCGGTTCGCCCCAGATCACCAAGGACGGCGTGACGGTGGCAAAGGAGATTGAGCTCCCCGATCCGTTCGAGAACATGGGTGCGCAGATGGTGAAGGAAGTCGCCTCGAAGACGAATGATGTCGCGGGCGACGGCACGACCACCGCAACGCTTCTCGCGGAAGCCATCTACCGCGAAGGACTCAAGAACCTCACCGCCGGCGCCAACGCCATGGCCCTCAAGGCAGGTATCGACAAGGCAACCGCAGCAGTCGTCGACTCCATCGCCAAGCAGGCCAAGAAGGTAAAGAGCACTGATGAAATCACACAGGTCGCAACCATCTCCGCCAATGGCGATACCGAGATCGGCAAGATGATTTCCGACGCGATGGACAAGGTGGGCAAGGAAGGCACCATAACCGTGGAAGAGGCCAAGACGCTCGAATCCACGCTGGATGTCGTCGAAGGCATGCAGTTCGACAAGGGTTATCTCTCGCCTTACTTCGTCACCTCGCCCGAGGACATGGAGTGCGAGCTTGAGAACCCCTTCATTCTCCTCTTCGAGAAGAAGATTTCCAACCTCCAGGACATGCTTCCCCTGCTTCAGGCCGTTGCGAAGACTGGCCGTCCGCTCATGATTATCGCGGAAGACGTGGAAGGCGAAGCGCTCGCCACGCTCGTGGTGAACAAACTGCGCGGCACGTTCCAGGTGTGCGCGGTGAAGGCGCCAGGCTTTGGCGACCGCCGCAAAGCGATCCTCGAGGATATCGCAGTTCTCACTGGCGGGCGCCTCATCAGCGAGGATATCGGCGTGAAACTCGAATCCGTGCAGCTCACCGATCTCGGTCGCGCCAAGAAGGTGGTCGTGGACAAGGATAACACCACGATTGTCGAAGGTCTCGGCAAGCCTGCCGACATCAAGGCCCGCACCGAGCAGATCAAGAAGCAGATTGAAGATACGACGAGCGACTACGACCGCGAAAAGCTCCAGGAGCGTCTCGCGAAGCTCGCAGGCGGCGTCGCGCTCATCAAGGTGGGTGCGGCAACGGAAGCTGCCATGAAGGAGAAGAAGGACCGCGTCGACGACGCACTGCACGCGACCCGCGCAGCCGTCGAAGAAGGCATTGTGGCCGGTGGCGGCGTAGCCTACCTCCGCGCACAGAAGGCAATCTCCGCACTCGCCCTTGAAGGCGACGAGAAAGTCGGCGCCAGCATCGTCGAACGCGCAATTGAAGCTCCTTTGAGGAAGCTCGTGGACAATGCCGGACAGGAAGCCGCGCTTGTGATCGCCAACGTGAAGAAGGCGACCGGCACGAACGGCTACAACGTCCGCACCGGCGAATATGCCGATTTGCTGAAGGCAGGCGTAGTGGATCCTGCGAAGGTGACGCGTTCGGCCCTGCAGAATGCGGCATCCATCGCCGGGCTCCTGCTCACCACCGACTGCATGGTCACGGATCTTCCCGAAAAGAAGGATTCGTGCGGCTGCGGCGGTCATGGCGGCGCACCCGACATGGGCGGCATGATGTAATGATAATGAAGGAAGCGCCTGCGCAAGCAGGCGCCCTATCTTTAGTCGAGGCGGCATCCTGTGAACGCAGGTGCCGCCTCGATTGCATTCGACTGCAATCGATTGCAATCGAGGCAACGCCTGCCTGCGCAGGTCGTTGCCGCTGCTGTGGCGTCAATATACCGTAATCGTCTCGTAATGTCCAGGTTGCCACACGCGGATTACGGAGCCGTCGGGACGGATTTCATCCACGTAGCGCCCCGCCACCCACACCGTTTCGCGCCTGCCGACGCCAACAGGTGCAGGCGTGACGACAGCTGGTGTGGATACGACAACCGGCGAAGGCGTTATAGCATCCACCAGGACTCCGCCGACCACGCCACCTACGAAACCGGAGAAGAACGGGTCGATGCGGTGGTGGTGATGATGGCGGTGATGCCTTGGCGCCGGGGGTGGAGGCGGCGGAGCCCTGAAGGTGCCATGATGACCGCCGCCATGGCGCATTCCCCCGCCGGGCCCGCCACGCATCACAGGCGCAGGTCCGCCATGATGGCCGCCAGGCCCGCCGTGCCCCTTCGCAAATACGCCAAGCGCCGCCATCAGCGCCAGCGCCATAATTACTGTTTTCTTTCCCATTTTCGTCGTTCCTTTCACTTTGCGAGAGGCGTCTTATCGCCCCTACATCATGCTAGGAGACTTCATGCACGGTTTCTGACAAACTTTTTTACTTTCCCTTCAGCGCATCGCCTCGGCAAGAAGATTGCCGAACTCCGAACACTTCACTTCCTTCGCGCCTTCCATCTGACGGGCGAAGTCGTAAGTGACCGTCTTGGCGGCAATCACCTTATCCATGGCTGCGATAATCTTATCCGCCGCCTCGGTCCAGCCCATGTATCGCAACATCATTTCGCCGGAAAGAATGAGCGAGCCGGGGTTGACCTTGTCGAGGTTGGCGTATTTGGGAGCAGTGCCGTGCGTCGCCTCGAAGACTGCAACGCCAGTCTGGTAGTTGATATTCGCACCAGGCGCGATGCCGATTCCGCCAACGGTGGCAGCAAGAGCGTCAGAGACGTAATCGCCATTGAGATTGAGGGTGGCAATCACGTCATATTCCGCAGGACGGGTCAGTATCTGCTGCAAAAACGCATCACAGATGCAATCCTTGACGGTTATCATGCGCCCTGTCTTCGGATTCTTGAACTCGCACCAGGGTCCGTCGCCTATCAACGCAGCCCCGAACTCTCTCCTTGCGAGCTGATAGCCCCAATCGCGGAACGCGCCTTCGGTAAACTTCTGTATGTTGCCCTTATGGACGAGCGTCACGCTCTTCCGGTCGTTGGCGACGGCATATTCAAGTGCCGCCCGCACAAGCCTCTCGGTTCCTTCAAGCGAAACCGGCTTGATGCCGATAGACGCCGTTTCGGGGAAGCGTATCTTCTTTACGCCCATCTCGCCAATAAGGAACTCCTTTACCTTCTTTACCTCGTCCGTGCCGTGCATCCACTCGATGCCAGCGTAGATATCTTCGGTATTTTCGCGGAAAATGACCATATCCGTCAATTCCGGGTGCTTTACAGGAGAAGGCACGCCCTTGAAATAGCGCACCGGCCTCAAACACACATAGAGATCCAGTTCCTGACGCATCGCCACGTTGATGCTGCGGATTCCGCCGCCCACGGGTGTGGTGAGAGGACCCTTTATGCTCACGAGGCAGTCACGGCACGCATCAAGCGTCGCCTTCGGCAACCATTCGCCGGTCGCCTTGAACGCCTTTTCGCCGGCGAGCACTTCGCGCCACTCAATCTTGCGCTCGCCATTGTAGGCGCTTTCCACGGCGGCGTTCCATACCGTCATCGCAGCCTTGGTGATATCCGGACCTGTTCCGTCGCCTTCAATGAAAGGAATTACCGGGTTCGCGGGAACAACCAGTTTCCCGCCCTGCATTGTTATCTTTTCGCTCATGCCGCATATTATATCATATTTGCCGGGTTGCGGGTAGCGGATTTGGCGCGAAGGTTGGGAGGTAGCGCGAGGTATGCGCATTCAAAAAGCTGCCGGACGGCACGGGTGGCGATGCTATTCCCCGTCGGAATCCGCAACTTTGATGGATTGGGCCGAGACTACCCCCATGGATTTGAGGTCGCTGAGTCTCTTCATCACATTGCCCTTGCCGGTCGAAAGGCGCTCGTTGGCGACTTCGTAGGCTTTCACGGCTTTGTCGAGATATGCGCGGGCACCTTCAAACTCGGCAAGGAAACCGTTGAACTTTTTTATCAGCCCTTCCGCAGCCTCCGTTATCTTGCGTGCCTTCGCGTCTGCATTGTCACGCGCCCACAACGCCGCCACAAGCCGCACGACAGGCATGAGACTGGAGGAATTGACCATCACCACGTCGCACTTCAGCGCATAGTCCCTGAGCGGCATTTTCTTGCCGTTCACCGTCACGTCGGCCTTCATTGCCATCAGATAGACTTCCTCGAAGGGAATGTACATAAGCACCGTCTCCAGCGCTTTCTGTCCCTCGCCGGCCACATTCTTCTGATATTCAGCCTTTTTGAGCTCGTCGACATGGTTTTTGACGGATTCGATGATTCTCTTGCGCATTTCCTCGCGGTCCGCGTCATCCTCGGCCGCAACGTATCCGACGTATGACTCAAGGGTGGTCTTCGCATCAATCACAAGCCACCTGCCGCCCGGCATCTTCACTATGACGTCGGTACGCAAGTCCTTGCGCGCCGACCCGGACGATGCGAATGTCTCCTGGTAGGTGTAGTCGGTATTTTCCTGAAGCCCGCCCATCTCAAGCACCTTCTTGAGCTGTATTTCGCCCCACTCGCCAGTCACGCGCACATCGGAACGGATGGCCGAAGCAAGGTTGTTCGCCTCCTTCGAGACGGCGTTGGTTTCGTGGACAAGCCCGTCTATCCTTTCTTTAAGGGCGCCGAGGCGTTCAGAACCTTCGGAGTTGATTTCGTCCACTCTCTTGCGAAAAGCGGCAAGATCTTTGGCGAAAGGCTCCATTATGCGCGAAATGCCGGAAGAGCCCAACTGGTCGAACTTGCGCGCGCGCTCATCAAGAAGGCGTTCCGAGATTTCGCGGAAACGCGCTTCGCTCGCATCAAGCATCGAGGCGAACTGCGCTTTCAACGCTTCTGACGACATGCGATTGGCCGCTCGCTCCGCAAAAAGTGCATAGAGCGCTCCACCCGCCACCGACAACGCTATCACAACAACCGCTATTGCAACATATATCATCGTATTCAAGCCTTTTACGTAAATTATCGCACTTATCGCGCCTCGGACGCACTCAGCAAACCGCATATTTCGTTGGCGAGTTCTTCCGGCGCGAGCGCAGAAGAAGCGTCCGCACCCATACGCATGGCACACTCCTCGAACATTCGTGTGCGCACATGGCCGGGCTCCAGCGCCGCCACACTTATGCCGCGCGGCGAAAGTTCCTTGTCGAGAGCGCGGCACATCGCTGAAAGTGCGCCCTTCGACGCACAATATGCAGCACCGCCGGCCCACCCTTCACGCGCAGATACGCTGGAGACGGCAACCGCGCGCATCCCGCCTTTCGCATATAGCCGCTCCTTGACGATAAGCCGCATCAATGAAAGGAAAAGACCGCAATTTACCGAAATAGCCTCCATGAACGCCTCGTCAGACATCTTTACGAGACTCGTCACCGGACAAAACCCCGAGGCGAACACGACCGCATCCAGCGGCCCGGCAAACATGCCCTTCCCGCCGCCTTCGGCGATTATGCGCCATTCCGGACGATTTATCGCGATAACGCGATGCC
The DNA here is from genome assembly GCA_002371755.1 of Verrucomicrobia bacterium UBA3750. Taxonomy (GTDB): domain Bacteria; phylum Verrucomicrobiota; class Kiritimatiellia; order RFP12; family UBA1067; genus UBA1067. Next base: position 5,314 of record DFGM01000150.1, read on the forward strand.
CTGCCGCCGCGAGAGCCTTCGCCACCGCGCCGCCTATACCACCTGTCGTACCTGTCACTGCAACATTCATGCTTACGCACATATTATACCATTCCGTCCCTCCCCTTGTCCACTGGGAGAGTTGAGCCCCTGGCAATGGGTTAGTCGGCTGCGCGGATACGCGGCGGCGAGGGGTCTCGCCGCCCTACCACACCCCAGCGCCGCCCCGGCGGTAGGGCGGGCAGACCCTGCCCGCCGCGG
>DFGM01000092.1 GCA_002371755.1 Verrucomicrobia bacterium UBA3750
GATGCGGCGGGCAGGGGTCTGCCCGCCCTACCGGCGGGGGTGGGAGTGGGAGGGTGCGGCGGCGGGGCTACTTTAGCGTCTCGGAAGGGTCGAAGCGGATGTTGGGCCAGGGATATGCGCCGAGGGCGACCAGCGCCTCGCCTGCGAGAAATAGCGAGCCGCAGACGAGAGTCGACGCCCCTCCCGCCATTTCGATTGCTTTTGCGAGCGATGGTGCGCTTTCGGCGACGAATCCGAGCCTGCGCATCCTCGCGGACAGAGTTTCCGCCTCGAGCGAGCGAGGGTTGTTCGTCTTCACGGCGATTGCGCGCTTGCAGAAGGGTTTGAGGATAAGGAGTGTTTCGTCCACATCCTTATCGGCGCAGAATCCGGCTATAAGCACAAGGTCGCGTTCGCCATCTTCAGCGAGGGCGGAGGCGAGGGCGGAGGCGGCAGGGGGATTGTGAGCGCCATCGATGATAAAGTTGCCGGTGCGGTGGTAGCGTCCGGGCCAAACGACATTCGAAAAGCCGCCGAGAGCCCTTTCCGGCGCGTGCAGCACCTTCAATGCGGCAAGCGCGGTGACGGCGTTTTCGCGGTTGAAGGCGCCTTTGAGCGAAAAGCCGGCCGGTATTTCCTCCGCACAGGCCACATCCGGCGCGTAGACAAACCTGGAAGAGCGTTCCGAAGCGATTGCGCGTATCGTCTCGCGGACGGCAGGCGAATTGCGTCCGAGCAAAACCGGGATGCCTTTCTTTATTATACCGCCCTTCTCCACAGCTATCTTCTCTTCGGTATCGCCCAGCCAATCGCAATGGTCGAGACCGATCTTGGTGATTATGGAAAGAGAGGGCCGGCAGACGTTGGTAGCATCCAATCTGCCGCCGAGGCCGGTCTCGATGACGGCATAATCGAGATCACTGGCGGCGAAGACGAGATATGCGACGGCGGTCAAGGCCTCGAAAAAAGTCAAATCCTCCGGAGCGACGGCGGCTACACGGGAAGCGGCTTCTTCCAAAATCGCGTCGCTTGCCATCTCGCCTTGGATGAAGAAGCGTTCATTGAGCCTGACGAGATGCGGGGAAGTATAGCGCGCCACTTTGAAGCCGCAGGCCCTCAGAGCCGAATCGAGCATGGCCGCCACGGCACCCTTGCCGTTAGTGCCTGCGATATGGATTGCCTTCACATTCTTCTCGGGGTTGCCGAGGGCGGCAAGCACCTTTTCAATTCCCTCTAGAGAAGCGCGCATGCCGAAACGTCTGCGCGAGGCGAGTTCTTCCAGATACTTCATCGTTCCCTCACCTCGATACGGCGACAACCGCGATTGCCGTGACGGCGTAGCCGAAGAGCGCCAGCCACAGCACATGGTCGGTAAGCAAAACTTTCTCGGGGCGCCCCACATCGCCCTTGCGGAAAGCGAGAACGAGATACCGGGCTATTCCGAATGCCACGAAAGCGCTCGTGAGCCAGAGATACGGGAAACGCTGGCCCATCTTCGAAGTGACCGTATAGGCGAAATATTCCGCGAACGAGGCGAACGCGGCAAAGAAAATGCAGCCCTTGAGAAGCGCCGGGTGGTAGTTCTTCAAGGCGATGCGCGATTCTGCAGCCACCATCATCTCATGATGCCGCTTGCAGAAGGCGAGAAACATGGAAAGCGTGAATGTGCATATGAGAAGCCACGGGGATATGTACGCATCTATTATCGCGGCACCGGCGATTGCGCGCAAAACGAACCCCGTCGCCAGAATGGCCACATCGAGATACGCTATCCTCTTCAAAAAGCCCGTGTAGAGGCATTGCATCACCGTGTAGGCGAGAATCGTAGCGAAAGCCGTGGTGCGGGACGGCATCAGTATGACGACAAGGGCTGGATACGCAAAGCCGATCGCGAAAAGGACGAGAGCCACGCGCACGGCGAGGATGCGCGGCACGAGTCCGCACGCTATCGGACGGTGCCGCTTCACCGGGTGGAGTCTATCGGCCTCGTAGTCGGATACGTCGTTCAGCAGATAGAAGGAACTCGAAAGGATGGAAAAGGAGCCTGCCATCGCAAAAGCCATCATGAACGAGCCAAAGCCCCGCACGAGAGCCGTCTGGCTGGAGTCCGCCACGGAAAAGAACCACGCCAGCATGACGGCACCGTTCTTCGTCCACTGGTCTACGCGCAGAGCCTTGAGCCAAAGGCGCAGGTAGTTCATGCGTTTCACTTCAGGCTCCTCCAGCGGATGATGCCCCAAAGTAGCGAATGGTCGGTGTAGAGCGGGCATGACTTCGCCTCGTAGAAAGTCCAGAACTTGGACCAGTTGCGGTCCACTGCCGGCACCCAGCGTATCGGGAAGAGGGAGAGGACGCGCGAGGAAGTGAAGCCGGTGGGCTCATCTTCCGATTCATAGAATGGCCAGACCCTTGTGTGCCCGCGGCCCGTGGCGACAAAAGGGAAGACGCGCGTCTCGTCATCGTAGAGTTCAACGAGTTTCCAGCCGAAGCGTGTGACGGTGGATTCGGGCTCGGCTTTGCGGTAGTCCAGCTGCACATTCCTTTCGTAGAGCGGCCACACGCTTATGCGGCGGCGAACCGGGGTGCGGACATATTCGAAGATGGGCCACGGGGCGCGGACGCGAAGGGATTGCTTCGTGCGAGCAACAGAGAAGAATGGCGGAATCAGCATATCCTGGCTTTCCCTCGCGCGGCGGACCTGACCGTATATCGGCCACACCATCCAAGACCATCCCTCGCCTGCGGTGTCGCGATCCTCCCTGTATCCGGCCCAAGTGACGACGGGCCAGAGGAAATATCGATGGTCGCTCTCGCGCTGCTTATTGAGTCCGTAGACGGGCCAGAAACTCCATGCACCGTCGGAGCGCCAGGAGAAAAACGGGAAGAGCACGCTGTGCGTATCGAGCCATTCGCGTCCACGCGGCATCTTGTAATGCGTCCAAAGAGGCCAGAGCGCAAAATCAAGATCCCACATCATGAGGAGATGAGGGTGATGACCGAACAGCGGGAAGAATCCTGCGTAGGAGCCGGTCTCCGCGTCGTAGCCGTTGAACCACACGGGGAGCACGGAAAACTGATAGCCCTCTTTGTCCGGATACGAACTATAGTTGACTATATAAAGGAAGCGCCACCAGTCGGAATGGCAGGTGAATACCGGCCAAAGGACATCGATTTCGCCGTTTTCCCCGGCATAAAAGGGTCTAACAGCCCTGTAGGCGGGCTTTTGCTGATAAAAAGGGCCGATTTCAAAAGAAGGAGAAGCGAGAGCGCCAAGCGCTCCCGCCACGAAAAGCGCAAGTATGGAACATTTACTTGGCACTCTTCCTCAGCTCCTCCAGCTCGGACTTTTCGAATTCGGAAAGTTCGTCCACTCTCTTGAGCACCTTCCTGAGCGTTCCTTTGGCGCGCTGCGAGTCCTTCTTGGCGAACTGGATGCGGGCGAGGGAGATGAGCATGCGGACGTCAGTCTCGCGCCCCTTCTCGTCGCGGGAAAGTTCGCAAGCCTTCTTGACGCACTTTTCGGCCTCATCGAGGTCGCCGCCGCGCTCCATAATGATGGTGGCGAGCGTATCCCAAGCGACATACAGGTTGGGGTCGGTCTCGGTGGCCTTGCGGGCGTAGGATTCGGCTTCTTCGAGCTGGTGGGCGCGGCGCAGCACTTCTGCGAGGTCGTTGAGCGCGAGCACGACGGGGCGCTCCGTATCCACCGCGCGGCGCAGGAACGCCTCGGCTTCCGTGTATTCGCCCCTCTGGAGAGCGAGAGAACCCATTACGTAGTTGGCCAAAGGCGCCTTGCGGTTGCGGCGAAGGACCTCGCGGGCGTGGCGTTCGGCATCCACGGTATCGTTGAGTGAGATGTCGAGGCCGAGAATCATGTCGTTGGCGACAGCCACATCTGGCCTGTCCCTCGCGGCCGCAATAAGCGCGTCGCGCGCTTCGCGCCTGTTGTCGGCGCCCTTCCTAAGCAGGAGGAATGCGCGCGTCGTCTGCACATAGTAGTCGGACGGGTCGCGGGCCTGCTTCTCCATGGTGCGCAGAATATCGTCCTCGAGCTCCTTCACGAGAGCGGCGCGCGCCTTAGGGTCTTTGGCGGAGTCGATTTGCTGGATGGTGACGGCCGCGAGGAAGCTCCAGGCCTGCAGATTCGCGCCGTCCGCATCGGTGGTCTTGCGCAGGAGCGATTTCGCCGAGGCGAGGTCGCCCTTCATCATCATGAGCATGGCCTTTTCGACATTGGCCCTCGGGTCGTCGCCGGAAACCTGGTTGGCGCGCTCGAGATATTCCATCGCCTTGGCGGTATTGCCATTTACCATTTCAAGGCGCATGAGACCGATCAAAGCGTCGTGGTTGGCGGCGTCCTTTTCGAGAATCTGCTCGTAGATCGCGCGGCTCTTGCCTTCTTCGTTCTCGCTCGCATACACGGCGGCCATCATGTTGAGGAGGGACGTGCGCCTGTCGGTGGGGACGAGATCGATTGCCCTGCCGAAGTTGAGGAGCGCTTCACCCGGCCTGCCGGAGCGTGCCCAACTGAAACCGTGCCGCACATACATCTCGGGCGAGCGGATGTATCCATAATGGATGGAAAGAGGGATGTCGCGGTAGCGGCGGGAGGAATCATCCACTATGGATTTAAGCCTTCTTTCAAGTGCCTGGCGCTTGGAAAGAGCGCCCTTCTCGCCTGCATTGGCGAGCTCGAACTCGTTCAGGAGCGCGCAAATGTTGTCCGAGTCGATATCTTCAAGCACGAGCTCGAACATCTTGAACGCCTCATCCAGCCTGCCCTTGTCCTCGAGCCACACGCCGCGGTTGTTCGCGATGAGCCCGATGTGGCGGCGCAGGTCGAGCCTCTTGCGCTCGATGGGACTCTTGTTCAGCGCGAGGCGATAGCTGCCCCAGCCCTCCGGGGCGTGCAGGATTTCGGAGAACTCCTTCCAGTTCTTTTCCCATTCGGGCGTGCGAGCGGGGTCGGCGCCGAAGAAAAGAAACTCCGGAATCGCCTCCACGTTCGCCCTGAGCCAGAGATCGGCCGCTCCCCAGACAGCAGCCTTCTCCTTGGCAGTGGGGTCGGCAGCGAACCAATCCTGCACGAACGGCAGCACGCCGAGCGATAGCGAAAGCGCCAATTCCTTGTTCTTCGCGCCCCCAAGCCCGGTTTCGGCGACTTTGGCGGAGAGACGCGAAATGTAGTTCTTGTCGTCATCGCGGTTTAGAGCGACGAGGTTGATTTCCTTGCCGAGGCGTTCCGCAGCGAGGAGGATATGGTCGTCCAGAGATCCATCCGTGACGAGCCACTTGCGCTCTCCCATATCCTCAAGCACCTTGACGGCCACCTTGTCGGCAAAGTCGCCGCGGTCGCGCTCGAAATTGAACGCTTCGAGTATCACGGTAAAGAGCAGGACGACGGCGAAAATGCCGCCCACCGCGCACCCGATATAGCGCGCAAGGACCATCTCCTTCTTCACCTGCGCACCCAAAAGCGCCTTCGCCAGCCAGTAGCAGACGAGGTAGCCTGCGGAAAACGCCGCAAACGCGCTTGTCGCGACAGGCAGTATCGCATAGGGCGCCATCAACGCCGAAGGGGAAAGAGGCGTCGCTATCGCAAGTATCGTCACGAGCGTGAGAGCCGTATGGAATATCCAGCTGGACCAGCCGCCCGGCTCCTTCAGGGAACGGGAGCTGGCGAACAACCCCACCGTGAAAGGCAAAGTCGCAAAAACAGCCACGAAAAGCCAGCCTTCGACGGCGAAATAGTCGAGAAACGCATTCTTCACGCCGCGCAGGAAGGCGGAGAAATCGTCGGCCTGGGCCGCGGCGAACCAGAAGAACGCAATGAGATATGCGAAGATGAAAACAACGATCGAGATGAATGGCGAAAGTTTGCTCTTCTTCCCGTAGAGCGACCAGACCGCGAAGAGATACGCCGGCACGAGAGCGAGGAAGAGAGGAGAATCGGCAAGACCCAGACCCGCCATCACGCCGGATACGCCGGCAAAGAACCATGCGACCTTGCGGAACCTGCCGCCCGGCACCAGGACGAGGACTGCGAGAAACGCCCAGACGAAGTCGAAGAGCCTCGGCTCCAGGTGCGTCGCAGCTTCCCGGACTGCCGGAGTGAAAAGAAATACGACCGCCGCCACCGCCGCGCCCGACAAAGTCGACACGCGCACCACAGGGGTCATCGCACCCGAACGCGCCTTCAGGAACGAGTTCATCGAGAAGAAAACGAGCAACACCGCGATTACGCCCAAAAAGGCGGCGAAACCGTTTGATGCGCCAAACATCGTGGCGAACTTGGCCATCAGAGGATAGCTCGTGGCCGTAGAGACATCCAGCGAGCGCCAAAGCGCCATAAGTCTCGCGCTTTCGCCGGGGAATGCATAAGAGGCAAGAGAAGCGGCGTACACGATTGCCGCGACAAGAGCGAGCGCCGCAGCGGCGGCGCCTGCACCGAACTTCATGAGGGATTTAGATTCTTTCATTTTCTGCTCCGGATAAACTCTTTTAAAGTGCCTTTCTTGACGCCGTTCATCGCATGGCGCAAGAGATTGAGGACAATCGACCTGTCGCCCGCCGAAAGGTCGGCAAACGCTTCGAGCCGTCTCGAAAGCTCGACGGCGAGAGAGTCGAAGCGTTTGCGCTCGGCCTCATTCGCCTCTTCTTCAGGCAGATACGGATAGCTGCCTTCGTCCATCCATGCCGCTACGGCCTGTGCTCCGGTATCGGCGTTCTTTTCGGCGAAGTGCTTGCGCAACGCGGCCTTCGCCGCATCGACGAAACGCCTGACCTCGGGGTTGAGTTCGTCCATCACAAGCGCGTTCTCGGCCGCAAGCGCCGGGAATCTGGGCGAGATGAGATAGGCCGTGAAAGGAATCCCTCCCGACCTCACGCCGCAGGCCATCTCGTGGAGGCGAAAACCGTCGGGCCCGGAAAACACAAGGCGTCCTGCCCCCTGAAAGCGGCTTTTCCACTCGGTGATTTCAAGCTTTGCGCCGTCGAGCGCCACTGTCGTGGTGCACTCTTCAACGACAAGCGGCGTCACGGGAAGTCCGTTGAAGTAGATGCGTACGTCGGGATAGCTCTTCAGATAGAGTGCGAATTTGGAAGCGAGAGTGCGCACCGTCTCGCCCGCATTGAGCAGAGTATCGCAGTTTGCGCCGGCGTTCGAGGCGTAGACTTCGGTACCCGGCGCGGGGCCGGTCTCCGCCGCCGAAACCAGTTCGAAGACGCCAGGGTTGTCCAGCGAACCGGAAAGGACATAGGAGACGAGTTCGCCCCCAACCTTCACCGTGGTGCGCCACTCCACATGAGTGCCGAGCGCGAACGCCTTGAACCTGCCGCGCCCGTGCCTGCCGTGGAGCCGCCTCGCGGCTCCGGGCGTCATGGTGCCCGAACGCTTCCAACTGCCGCCAAGCGACCCGAACGTCGAATCGGCCTTCAACAAATCTATTCCCGTGCCGTCATCCGAAACCCTGACAGCCTCGACTGCACCCAGGGGATTTGTGATTGTGTCCACGCGCACTTCGCGCGCATCGGCGTCGAGCGCGTTCCATACGAGCTCCTCTATGGCCGCAATCGGGGACGCCTTCGCCAAAGACGCGATATGATCCGCCTGCGCCTGGACGTATATGAGCCTGCTCATAGCTGCACGTCCCCATCCGCCGAAAGCGGCACCTTCTCTACGCCTGCGCCCGTCACCTTCTCTATGGTCAGACGGATCGCGTCAAGCTCCTTGTTGCACTCTTCCACGAGCTTCCTGCCTTCATTGTAGGCGGCGATGAGCGCATCAAGCTTCATTCGCCCCCCTTCCATTTCGGCCAGGAGTTCCTCCAACCGCTTCGCTTTTTCCTCGTAATTCATTTGTAAAGGTTGACTTTGGTCTTGAGATATTCGTCCTGATCCATGATCCAATCGGTGAAAAGTTCGTTGAGGTCGCCGCCGTTGAGCGTCTCGCGAAGACGCGTGGAGCCCGTGAGCTTGTCGAGCCAGGAAAGACGCGCGCCGATCATAAGCTGGCGCGGGTAGAGCTGGGCGATGGCGCTCAGGATCATCACCGCCGCAGTGACGGGATAGAACGCCGATGCGCGCGGCACAGTGAGGAGGATGCCGTTCAGGGTAAGCCCCTTGTAGTGCCCGCCCATGGGAGAATAACGGTAAGGACGGAGCTTCACGCCGCACGTCTCCAGCCCCGGGCCGAGCGTCTTTGCGAGCTTTCGCGAATCGAGCCACGGCGCACCAATTACACGGAAAGCCATGGAGCCATCGCGATCGCAATCTATCGCCGGGAACGCCTCGGTGAAAACCGACATCGGATATGTGACAGCGCTATCCCAGCTGCGGATGGAGGGGCTCGGCGGCACGAAGTTCTGCCACGGCTGGTTGTCCTTGTGCGTCCAGCCGGTCATGCGTATGACTTCAAGATCCAGTTCAAGCCCCTCCGCGTTCTTTATCCATACCGCCTCCTCGCCGGGAGTCATTCCATGGCACAGCGGCACGTTGACGGGCGCCACGAAGGACGCGAACTCCGGCTTGCGCATGGGGCCGTCCAGAAACCCGCCCATCGGGATGGGTCTATCAAGCACCGTCACGGGAATGCCTGCCTCGCTGCACGCCTCGAGAACGTTCTTGATAGTCGCAAGATATGTGTAGCACCTCACGCCCAGATCCTGGAGGTCGATCACCATGCGCCCTATGCCTTCAAGCATCTCCGGCGTGGGCTTGCGGTGCTCCCCGTAGAGGGAATGGATCGGCTTGTTCCAGAAAGGATGCCACGAGCTCGCCGTCTGCACCCCCGGCGCGGCGCTCCCGAAGAAACCGTGCTCGGCCGCGTAGAGGGCCTTTATCCTGTCGCCAAACCTGTCCGCCAAAATAGACATGGTGCTTGTCGCCTGCATTGTAAGGATGCCGAAGTCCTCACCCGACTTTTCCAGCGATTCGATAAGACCGTCGTAATTTACCATCGCAAGCCTCCTTTTCAAATGGAAACGCCGCCCATGTCGAGCTTGACGCGCAGGGAACCGGTTTTTGCCGCCACATTGACGATGGATGGCTCCATAGCATCCTCCACGACCGCATCGCCCGCAAGTCCGTGCAGCCACACGGCAGAAGCGGCGGCGAGGAACGCATCGCACTTCAAATACGCCCACCGCGCGCCGATAATCCCGGAAAGAAGGTCTCCCATCCCGCCGAGCGCCATGAACGGGTTGCCGGTGTCGTTCACATAGACGCGCGAACAATCGGGCGACACCACTATCGTGCCCGCCCCCTTGAGAACGACCGTGGCGCCGTAGCGCGAGGCCATTTCTTTCGCAGCGCCCACCCTGTCGGCCGCCACCGCCTCGCGCTTTTCCCCAAGAAGCCTCGCAGCCTCCCCTTCATGCGGCGTAAGCACTAGCTCCTGACCCTGGGCAGGGTCGTATCCATCCTGCTTCCCGTACCAGCTCGCGAGAATGCCAAGCGCGTCGGCATCTATCACAAACCTGCCCTTGCTGCCGGAAAGAAGCCGCGAAACAATAAGCTCGCTCGCGACCCCCCTTCCAAGCCCCATCCCCATCACGGTGACATCCGCTTTGGGCGGCACGCATGTGGGCGTGAGCTTCGTGAACGTAGCCTCCGGCACAAGCGTGGCCGCGCCGAGACGCGAAGCATCTGGCACTACAAGCTGCACGAGCCCGGCGCCCGCCGAACGCGCACCCAATGCCGATATGACAGGCGCACTGATATAGTGCCCGCTTCCGCCAATAACAACCACAGTGCCAACCGAATACTTGCTGGCATTCTTATCGCGCGGCCTGAAAGCCGCCGTTAAATATGGAGGTAGACTTGTCAACCTGTGCGTATTATACCATATCTATTCTCACGCGGTCAAGTGACCGCCAGCAGGGGTCGGGGAGCAGGGAGGTAGGCGGCAGGGCGGTAGGGCGGGCAGACCCCTGCCCGCCGCGGCGTATCGGCGTGGGCATGCGGTAGGGCGGGCAGACTCTGCCCGCCGCACTGCCCGTCGCCCCTCGAGCCGATGTTTGCCCCATGGGCATCGGTCTGGAATCCAATGGGCATTGGACAGGCGACCAATGCCCATTGAATCCGGATTCAATGCCCATTGGATTTGGATTCAATGCCCATTGGATTTGCGAGTGATGGGCATTGGATTTGCGGGCAATGGGCATTGGTCGCGCTGGCTCTCCCGGCGGGCCGAGCAACGCCTACGGGCGGGTCGGGCGACCCATGGTGTTCATAACTTTTTTCACTTTTCCTGATAATGGACCCCCGAAATTTTGATTAGACAGGTGAGAGGATTGGATTGAGGAAGGTCGATTGCAGTCGAATGCAATCGATTGCAATCGAGGCTACACCGGCTGAAAGCCGGGTGTTGCCGCTAAATAAGGAGGTAATTATGGAAATCAAT
>DFGM01000088.1 GCA_002371755.1 Verrucomicrobia bacterium UBA3750
GCGTCCTTTCCTATTGCGGAGTGGATCCGGATGCCAAGCCCAAACGCTACAAGGATTTCCTTACCGTGGCCGGGGCGTGCGAGCACAACCTCAAAAATATCACCGCCCATATCCCGGTCGGCTCCTTCACCGTCGTCACCGGCGTTTCGGGTTCGGGCAAGTCCACGCTCGTGGAAGAAACGCTCAAGCGCGCCTTAATGCGCGATTTTTACGCTTCCAAGGCGATTCCGGGCAAATACCGCAAGATAACGGGCGAAGAACACTTCGATAAGATAATAGAGATAGACCAATCGCCGATCGGCCGCACTCCGAGGTCGAATCCCGCCACTTACGTCGGGTTCTTCTCGGAGATACGCGAACTTTTCGCCAAGACGCCCGGCGCCCAGGCCCGCGGCTACAATGCCGGCAGGTTTTCCTTCAATGTCAAGGGCGGCAGATGCGAAACGTGCGGCGGCGATGGCGTGAGAAAGCTCGAAATGAGCTTCCTCCCCGATGTATATGTCACGTGCGAACAGTGCAACGGCAAGAGGTTCAATTCCGAAACGCTGGAAGTCACATATGCAGGCAAGACGATTTCAGACGTTCTGGAGATGACGGTGGCAGAGGCTTGCGAGTTTTTTGCTAAAGTCCCCTCGCTTTCACGCAAATTGAAGACGTTGCTCGATGTCGGACTCGGATACGTGGCTCTGGGACAATCCTCCACCACGCTATCCGGCGGCGAGGCGCAACGCATAAAACTTGCGACCGAACTCTCACGCCGCGCCACCGGAAGGACTCTCTACCTCCTCGACGAGCCTACCACGGGACTCCACTTCGACGATGTCGCCAAACTTATGGCGCTTTTGCTCAAACTCCGCGACCAAGGCAACACCATCGTGGTAATCGAACACAATATAGACGTTATCAGATGCGCCGATTGGGTCATAGACCTGGGACCCGGCGGAGGCGATACCGGCGGCAACCTGGTCTGCGAAGGCCCCATTTCCAAGATTCGCGCCTGTCCCGAATCCGTGACCGGCAAGTTTATCTGACCCTGCCCGCCATTCACCCTCCCCTCACCTAATAATTCGCCGAAAATGCCGAAAAACCGCCTCGCCCTAGCGGTTATTCGGCTCATGCCCATGACTCCTGAATCCAATGGGCATCACTTTACAATCCAATGCCCATTGGTTCTAAATCCAATGCCCATTGGATTCCCATTCAATGCCCATTGAATTCCAGTTCAATGCCCATTGGATTCCAGACCCATGCCCATTGGTCGGTGAGCCCCCTGCCCGCGGCACTCGCATCCCAGCGGGCAGTCCCCGCCCCCCCACCTCCCGTCGGCGATTGGATTCGCCGCCCTTGGTGTCTCACCATATATTACATTTTGTATCCGGCGCCGCCCCCTTGCCATACACCTACAGATATGGTAAAATATGTCATGGTATCGTCCTAGGAAAGGTAAAAACATGAAGAAAACAGTATTTGCCATGCTGCTTGTGTCGTTTATGGCACAGGCACAGGAAGGTATTGGCCCGATGGAAGGCACAGGCGGCGTGATGCGTGATGCCGAAAGACGAGCGCTCGTTCCGGCTGTTCCGCACGACAACAAGTCCATCCCCGAGCTTCCGGTTCCGAAACCGTCCGAGAACCTTTCCAAGGATGTTTCAGAGGCGAGGATTGGAGCTGTCGAAAACATCATCATCTACGGCTCGAAGGAGTTTGCCGAGCGCGAAGATGTCGCAGGCCGCCTCCTCGCCATCCTGAACGTGGAGGGTGAAAGGACCATGGGAGAGATTCAGGGCGCTATCGCCAAAGTCCGTCAGGACCTCCTCGAAAAGGGCTACTACCTCGTCAAACTCTCCCTCGCGCGCAAGGATACGTATAATAAGGAGTCGAAGACCCTTGGCGTGCAGGTGGACGAAGGCCGTTTCGGCGATATCTCTCTCGTCTTCGGCGAAGAGGATGAAGAAGGCCGCTGGTTCTCGCGCGAACAGCTCTTGAAACGCTTCAAGAAGATCAAACAGGGCTCCACATTCGACTATAATGAGCTTAAAACCGCGCTTTTCGACGCAAATTCCCATCCTGACCTTACCATCGACACCTCCATTGACGTCCGCAAGCCTATCGAAGGCGAAGGCAACGACCGCCGTATCGCACGTTATGCCGACCTCAATTTCACCGTCCGCGAAGCCTTTCCCATCCACATGGTGTGGGAACTCAACAACTATGGCATGGAAGAGGTCGAAGAGTGGCAGACCTCCCTTACCGTCCAGTACATGAACCTCACCAAGCACGACGACGTGCTAACCATCTCTCCCTCTATGAGCGTGGGTTCCGAGTTGAAGAGTATAGCTGCTTCTTACATGTTGCCGCATACATGGTGGCATGGCGGCAACACCACGCTCTACGCCGGCTATTCGACCCTCGACGTGGATAACGTCATACCGAAGCTGGACCTTGAAGGTACCGGCTGGTTCATGGGTCTTCAGCACTCCGAATACATCTACGAGGACGATATGCACCTCGTGGCCGTCTCGGCAGGCCTTTTGATGCGCTATCTCGAAGACCAGTATACTGTCAGCGGCATATCGCTCGACAAGCGTAGCGCCACAATCTTCCCCGCCTCTCTCGCCCTCAGCTACACCGGCAAGAAGAAAGATGCTTTCGGTGGACGCAACTTCGCGACTATCCAGGGCGTCCTCAATCTTTGCACGACCGGTGACTCGCTGGACGAAATATGGACGGACGCCGAAGACCAGTATTGGTTGATACGCTGGCAGCTGGCGCGTCTCCAACCGCTTTGGGGCTGGGACGACCCCCGCACCGACCA
>DFGM01000085.1 GCA_002371755.1 Verrucomicrobia bacterium UBA3750
GGGAAGCCGCAGTAGGCGTAGAGCTGCCCGACGAGCTCCTTCGCCTCGTTGAGCGTGAGCCCCGCGTCAAATCCCGCCTTGAATGCCGCGCCGAGTTTGTCCTGCTCGCCGCGCGCCGTCCACGCGCCAATGTCGACGATTGCCGTTTCCGTTGCCGTCAGTTCGGCGGCGTTTGCCGTGATTGCCATAGCCATTGCAATTCCTCCTGTCATCAGTTTGTTCATTTAGTATCTCCTTCATGTTTGTCTCACGCCAAGTGCGCAAAGTGCGCGAAGTGTTGTTTCAATGACAACTTCGCGAACTTTGCGCGAGACTAAAAAAAGCGGTTTTACAACTGACACTCATTATGGTCGCACCTTCCCGCCGTCACACCGTTCACTTGTACGTCACGAAATCCTTGATCTCGCGCTTCTCGAAGTGCATCTTTGACGGTGCGGCTCCTTTAAGCGTCTGCCAAGTGCGCGGACGCTGGCAAAGTCGGCTCGTCAAAATGTGAATCTGTTGTTGTGTCCAGCCGTATTTATTCATATTTGCAAAGACGTGTTGCCGAAATTTCCACTGTAATTGCATCCCTTACAGCGTAAACTGCTTCCTTGCCGTTTCGTATTGTCGCGTGGCTGCTTCATAACATTGCCCGGAGAGAGCGGATCCCACAGCTCCGTGCGTCCATCAGGAAAGATGACCTCGAAAAGCGAATCTTCCGTAAAACGGATTCGCGTACCGTCGTCGAGGATGCGTTCATCCGGCTTGTCCTCGAATGGCTTGCCGGCCTGGAGAATGAAGTTGCAGCGTCTGCAGTATTCGACGAGAGCCTTGACTTCTGCGGCGTTCCGGCTGCGCCTGTCGAAGAATGTGCCGAACCATGGCCTGACAGCCGGTGCATTATCATCGCCGGGCTGGGATATGACGACATGGAGAATCGTCGCGTTCACTCCCTTATGGAAGAACCTGTCGGCGTATGGCTTGAGAGATTCAAACGACCAATCGTCCTGCGCGAACTTTTTCCAGCTGCCGGACGTAAAGCTTTCCGCATATATCCTGTTCTTGCCGCCGAGCCGCGCCGCGCCAAGCGCGGCGTCGATTTCTTTGCGGCGTTCATTCTTGGGCTCGCCAGCCCAGAACTCCGCCGAGATCTCGTCGGCCGCCGCGCCGTATGTCGCGCCGTTTCCATCCCATCCACCGCGCGAATGGGAGTATGGCTCGCACCAGGTGATGAGTCCGTTCTCGTGCGCGCAGCGCGTCAGCTCGCCCATGTATTCCTCCGCTATGATATCTGATAGGCTACGGACATCGCCCTCCGGCTTCACGACCCGCCCCCGCTCCCAGGAATCGACGACTACCGTTGTGAGCGTCGGGCGCTCCTCCTTCGGGATTTTCCGCAGGATGTCCCCTACAAAAGCGTCAAAATGCCTTCGCACGGCCTCGCGCCGCGTCTTGTCAACTTCATATCCCGTCGCCTCGGGAGAACACGGGCCATTTTCGGGATATGTCCCGTCTGGTGCGACTTGTGCATCCTCCTTTGCAACCCAGGGCCCGCCGGACTGCGACCATCCCGGGCAATTGAAGATGCCCATCTCTATTCCAAGTTCTCCGGCCGTCTTAAATGCCATGCGCAGACACTCCCACCACTTCTCGCTGCGAAACTTGCAGTCGCCGTAGGTCTGCCCTTCCCAGGGGTTTTCGAGCCGCGTCCTGTTGCGTATATCGGTTGCTAGAAATGCACGGCCTATCCCGTTTGTCTTCATCCACTCGAGGTCTTTGCGCACGCCCTCCGGGTCGACGCGTTCGTCGACCCAGTAGTAGTAGCATCCGACCTTGACATCGTCCGGAGGCGACAGGAAATGCGCACGGAGAGTATCTGCGCTCTCACCGCCCGGACACGCCGGGATGCCGAAATGCGACATTGCCGAACAGACGAGAATCAACCTCGATAACATCGATCGCGACATGTCATTTCCCTTTGTACGCGGCTTTCACGCGCCAGAATTGCGGCTTGGGCTCCAAGTCGGCGAATACGATCCCGTCCGACCCCTTCTCGCCGCAACTGTCGTATAGACGGCCGTCATCGAGCCGCTTCCCTTGTTTGGATTTCGGGAATTTGCGGACGGCGTCGCGCGGTGCATCTTCCGGCATGTCATATCCGGAGAATGTTTTTCCGTCAGTAAGAATCGCCTGGTCGCGCCACAACCATACGCATCCGCCGATCCATTTGTCGGGGCGCTTTCGCATTGTCTCCAGCGTCGGCTCGAAAAGCGAAAATCCCTTTCTGAGCGAAAAGGCATGGGCGAATTCCGTTTCGATGACGGGTTTGTCGGCACGGGCCTCTACGAGCGCCATGTTGCGCGGCGAAAGGTAGTGGCCTGCATAGATATCGACGTATTTGTCGAAGTCAAGGTGTTCTGCAGGGCTTTCCAGCCATTTGACAAGATTGTAGCCCACCATCGGCAGGGCGAGCGGACGCGTCGGGTCCTTCGCCTTGGCGTATTTTAGCACTTCGATAGTATTTGATGTGACGGCGTTTTCGTTGCCGCAGGTCCAAATCAGCACGGAAGGATGGTTTTTGTCACGACGGATTGTCGCCTCCGTGCGCGCGATTAGTTCGTCCTTGAAATACGGATTTGCCAGAAGTTCTCTGCCGCGGCTTCCGAACGGTACTTCATCGATAATCCAGAATCCCATCGCGTCGGCGATATCGTAGAATCGCGGCGCGAATGGATAGTGCGCCGTCCGGATGGCATTGATGCCCGCCTCTTTCATCTTCGCCATGTTTTTGAAAAACGTCTCATGCGAAAGCGCGCGTCCCTCGGTCGGGTCGGTTTCGTTCCAGCACACGCCCTTGATGAATATGCGCTCGTCGTTGACGTAGAGGCCGTCCTTTCGCACTTCGATGTCGCGGAATCCCACGCGCTCAACGACGCGCTGGATTATCTGCCCGTTTCCCTTTTCAAGAGTCACGACAAGGTCGTAGAGATTCGGCTCGCTGGGCGTCCACATCTCGATGCTTCCGCCGGTGCGAAGGGCGACGGAGGCTTTTACGCCGTCCTTTTTCGGTCCGGCTATATCGACCTTGGCAGTCCAGTTCGTGCCCTTGGTCGTGAATGTTATGTCCTCTATCCACGCGTCCGACGGAACCGAAAATATTTCGACGTCGCGGAATATTCCGCACATCCCCCAGCAGTCGTTCGTGTCGAAGAGCCAGGCGTCCGCGCGGGAACGCACTGCCACTTCAAGCGTGTTTTCGCCTTTGCGCAGCTCCCGCGTGATGTCAAGCTGCGTAAGATTGAAGGCGCTTGCGGCATTCCTGCCGACGACGATGCCGTTCACTTTGGCCTCGAAACCGAAGAGAACGCCGTCGAATCGCAGCACCACGCGCCGCCCTTCCCAGTGCGGGTTCCACTGGAACGTGCGCGAATATACGCCTGTCATATCATCTACCGCGCAGCCGTATTGCGGCAGCTTCCATCCCTGCGTCTCCCAGTTGCCGGGAACATTAATCGTGCCGCGTCGCCCATCCAGTTCGAAATCCCAGACACCGTTTAGGCTTGTCGTTTCCGTTTTGTCGCGCACCGGATAGAACGTCGAGTAGAAAAGTCTGAGAGCCTCCAATTCGCTGTCGGTTATCGTCACCACCGATCCGTGACGCGGCGCGAAATCCGCTCCGCGCTCCGTCTCCTTGACAAGCGTGAAAGTTTCAAGATTGTCCGTGGAGCGGCAGAACCGGTATGTGCCGTTTGCAAAACAATCGTATCCAAGAATCCACGTCCCGTCGGAAAGCATCCATGCGCTGGAGCCTTCGCTTTTTACCGACTCCCCTTGCGGCTTAGCGTCATCCTCCATAAGATGCCAGCCGGATGGCGCGTGCAAATCGTTGAACACATATTGCCGCCGGCGCAAGCCATCTTTCCCCCATGTATTGAAGAAAAGGTGATACTGCCCCGAAGAATCGCAGACGATATCTGTATCGATCGTCGGATCGGGATAGTCGAAAAGCGGCTCTGGAGCGCCTTCCAAATCGGTAAAGGAGTCGTTGGCATACGCCCAGTATACGGCATCCCTGGGAAACGGGCCGTCCTTGGGGGAATGAAGCGAAAAATAGACCATCAGTTTCCCGGTGGCGTTATCCAGAATCGTTTGCGGAGCCCACACTGCGTCTGCCTCGGCGAACTTGCTCCCCGGATAGCGCTCAGGGAAATGGATCGTGGCGAAGTCCCAGTCAATTAGATTTGCGGACTTCGCCATGAGTATTCCGTGCGCCGTCCATTTGCCTTTGGAGTAGTCCATATCCGTCGCGACCAGCCTGAAAGAGCCGTCTGGTGCGCGCATGATGTGCGGATCGCGAAGCCCTCCAGACCGTCCCGCCGAACCGGCTATCGCAGGTCGCGATTCGCCAAGCGGGGCAAAATCAACGCCGTTCGTGCTTGCTGCGAACCAGATTTGCTGCCCCTGCGTGCTGTTGTCTTTGAAATATGCGAACAAATAACACTGCTGCGCAGCAGCGGCAAGTTCCACGCACATGCTGACAAACAAAGATATTACCGTTCGCACGATGACCTTCGTTTTCATCGTCCGCCTTCACGCCTACAAGCACATTCTGTAGATTGCCTCGACATCCTTTGGTTCAAGGGTTGTAAAGCTGTCAAGCTTCCCGCCGGTGAAGCCGCACACCTTC
Source organism: Verrucomicrobia bacterium UBA3750 (assembly GCA_002371755.1). Lineage (GTDB taxonomy): Bacteria > Verrucomicrobiota > Kiritimatiellia > RFP12 > UBA1067 > UBA1067. The sequence continues at coordinate 4,670 of DFGM01000085.1, forward strand.
TTCGCCAAGATGCGCAAGTTGGTTCTTTCCGAAATATATCTTCGTTGTATTCTGAAACACAAAGTCGTTCATTGTTTTTTCTCCTTTTTTTGTTCGTATCTGTTTTATCTTTCTTCACCCCTTTTTCCCGCCGGCAAGCGTTTCCGCGATGTTGAGGTAATAGCCTCTCATGCGGTCATATGCGTTCAGGATGTCAAGCTCGGCAAGGACGCGCATGGGCGAATCCGGATCCTCCGGCCCGACCCGGTCTAGTTGACCGAGTCTGCTCGTGCGGACAAAGCGCGCGATATCCGCCGATTCGTCCTGAATCCGCTGAAGGTCAAATCGCGGACGCGGGGATTTGAGAAACCCGGAAACAGTTTCAGCAAAAGACGCTATCCGGTCATGCACCGCAAGAAGCGCCCGCTGAGACTGCGGGGAAAAGTCCTGGGAACTCTTTCTGAGACGCCGCGTCGCTTTGACAATCGCCGCCGTCTCGTCAGACACGGATTCAAGTTCGTCCGACATGCGCAGCAGCCGCCTGACACGCGCGGAGACTGCCGCCGGGGCTCGCTTCACCATAATCTTTCCGAGGAACTCCGTTATCTCCCGCTGTACATTATCAAGCACTCCTTCGCGATGCAGTATATGCTCTTCTTGCCGTTCTTCGGCCTCTCCGGCGATGACGCTTCTCGTGGCTGAAAGCAGTTCAAGATTGCTGTCGCGCATGAACCCGACCTCGAGGAGAGCTTGATCGCAGGCGATTACCGGCGATATGTACATCGCGGCGGACAGTGCGCTCAGATGCGGCTTCTCAGATGGATCTGCCTTGATGACACGGGCCACAAACCCTGCGAATTGCCTTGTAAATGGGAGGAAGAAAAAGGTCGTGACGACATTGAAGATGGTGTGGACGGCAGCCATGGGCGCCGCCATGTGCGGATAGGTCGTCACCCCGTTTACGACGACTGCATCCGCATAGTGCGGGAAGAACGAAGTGGCCAGCGGGAGGATGACGGGCACGAAAAACGGGATGAGGACAATAGTGCCGACTGCGTTGAAAAGAGTATGCGCGAGCGCCGTCTGCCGCGCTTCTGCCGAACCCTTGAAAGCGGCAAGCCAGGCGGTCATTGTCGTACCAATGTTCATTCCGAACACGGTTGCTGCAGCAGCCTCGAAGTCGAGCAGCCCCTGTTGCGCCAATGTCATCGCAATCGCTGTCGTGGCGGCGGAAGACTGAACCAACGCCGTGAACACAAGCGAAACAAGAACACATTTTGCGAGCCCCCACGCCGTTGTAGCATCAAGCGACTTGAACGCCTCCACCACGGCGGGCATGGAACGAACCGGCTCCACACCCTCCTTCATCCAGTAGAGTCCCATAAAGATGCATCCGAGCCCCATGAAGGCCAGCCCGATGTTGTGCAGCCGTTCCTGACTTTGGAAGAAGTACAACGCCGCCCCGACAAGCACCACGCAGAGACCGAGCATCTTCACGTCCGGTGCAAAGGCGATTAGCCACGCTGTCGCCGTGGTGCCGATGTTCGAGCCGATGATGACGTTGATTGCCTGCGACAGGTTCATGAGGCCCGACGAGACGAACCCCACCACCATGACCGTAATGATGGAGGACGACTGGACAATCATGGTGGAGACGACGCCAGTCCCGACGCCCGCAAGCCGGTGTGTGGTGGCAAGGGACATGAATCGCCTGAGGCCAGACCCGCTGACGGCCTGCAAGCCCTCGGAAAGATGTTTCATGCCCAGCAAGAAGGTGCCGAGCCCGCCGCCAACTATGACAAATATGGAAAGCATAGGTCGTTATCCAATCTTTGAAGACTTCTACCTTTAGAGTTCTTTCACGAGTTCTGCGCCGCGATTGCGGTATTCCGTGGTTCGCGCTTGTTTCCGGTATGGAGTTTCGCCATTGCAAGAATCGCGGTGCGCAGTGCGTTTAAACGCGCCCTTCCGTCAATGTGCCTAACTGCGGCGAAAGTAAGCTTCGCCGCAGATTCCGATGACAGCCGCACGGAAAGGCTCTGTTTGTTCATTGCCATAAATTATACCACACATGATGTGCCGCGGTCAAGGGGGCCAGACCTTCATGGACATAAATTTTCCTATCGCATTCTGGTTCGCAATATCAAGTTTCTAACGACTGGACGGCGACTATGGTGCGCGCGATGAGGTCGTCAAGAGTCCAGCCGAGCTGGTCCGCCCCGCGCCGTATCACGTCGCGCGAGCAGCCGGCGGCGAATTTCTTGTCCTTGAACTTCTTCTTCACGCTCTTCAGGTTCAGGTCCTTCGCGCTTTTCGAGGGGTACATCAGCACGACGGCGCCGAGAAGCCCCGTCAATTCGTCTACGGCATATAGGATCTTCTCCATCTCGTGTTCGGGAGCGACGTCGGTGCAGATGGCGTAACCGTGCGAGGCGACGGCCCGGTTGATTGAATCCTCGACGCCCAGCTCTTTCAGCAGCGTCTGGCTCTTGACGCAGTGCTCCTGCGGCCATTGCTCGAAGTCGATGTCGTGCAACATCCCCACGATCCCCCAGTAGTCC
>DFGM01000154.1 GCA_002371755.1 Verrucomicrobia bacterium UBA3750
CCGCCCATCCTCATCCTCGACGAAGCCACAAGCGCACTCGATACGGTCACGGAGCGCCTCGTGCAGGATGCAATCGACAACTTGATGAAAGATCGCACCACCTTCGCAATCGCGCACCGCCTTTCAACCATCCGCAACGCCGATCTCATCCTCGTGATGCAGGATGGCGAGATTGTGGAACGCGGCACCCATGCCGGACTCTACGCCGCAGGCGGCGTCTACCGCAAGCTTTGCGACATGCAGCACCAGACGTGAACGACACGAGAAAAGGGATAGCTTGCATAATCGCATCGGCGGCGGGTTTTGCGCTGATGGGCTTTTTCGTGCGCCTTTGCGACGATTACGGGCCGGACGTATCTGCGTTCCAGAAGTCGTTCTTCCGCAATATCGTGGCGTTTTCGCTGGCACTTTTGATGTTCCTGCGCTCTGGCGGGCATGTGCGCCGCCCCGATGCACCTTGCGGGCGCCTCGAAACTCCCGGCGCCTGGCTTTGCCTCCTTCTTCGCTGCATCGCCGGCACGGCAGGAATATTTGCGAACTTCTACGCCCTTTCCCGCATCCCAGTGGGCGAAGCCATGTGCCTGAACAAGACCGCCCCCTTCTTCACCATACTCTTCTCGTTTCTCTTTCTTGGCGAGAAGATATCGAAACGCCGCGCATCGCTGCTGCTCCTCGCCTTTGCCGGAGCCGCTCTGGTGGCAAAGCCCGGCATGCGCGAACTAGGCTCCTTCGCCGCATTTTGCGGGCTTTTCGGCGGACTGTGCGCCGGAGCCGCCTATGCCTGCGTGCGTGAACTCGGTGTTGCCGGAATGAGCGGGAGTTTCATCGTGCTGGTCTTTTCCGCATTCTCCACATTGGCCTCGCTCCCCTTCATGCTCGGCCCCTCCTACACGCCTATGACGCAGACCCAGCTTCTAATCATGATTGGTGCCGGAGCGGGAGCCGCTATCGGACAATTCGGCGTCACCGCCGCCTACCGCTTCGCCCCGGCCGGCAAAATAGCCGTCTTCGACTACCTGAACATCGTCTTCGCCGCCGCCCTCGGCTTCGCTTTCCTCGGCCAGACGCCAGACTTGGTTTCAGTGGCAGGCTTTGCAATGATTGTGGTGGCCGCTACTCCTCAGTTGCGGCGACATCCGGCGAATGCCGGTGTCGCCTCGATTGCTCCTTAGCAGCGGCGGCATCCGGCGGAGCCGGTGCCGCCTCGATTGCAATCGATTGCAGTCGAATGCAGTCGTAAATGGTCGATTGCAGTCGAGTGCAATCGAATGCAGTCGTAAATGATCGATTGCAATCGAATGCAGTCGAATGCAATCGAGGCGATGCCTGCTGCGCAGGGCATCGCCGCCGCTGTGGTTGCCGCCGCTGTGGTTGCCGCCGCTTAGGCGGCGCTAAATCATCTCGCCGCCTTCGTGCCGCGGCATGTTGGATAATTGATGCAACCCCAGAAATCGCCGCGCTTGCCATGACGCAAGCGCATTTCGCCGCCGCACTCCGGACATTTCGGCGCATCTTCATCCACTCTCTGCCCTCGGGTGCGTTTGTGCTCCACACGGGCTGCTGTCATGCGCTCGGAGAAGCCGCCTTCCTGCACGAAATCGTCGCCCATTTGCCCCAGCAGCTTCTCAAGCATGAAAAGCGCGCGCACTATAAGAATGATCATGCAGTTTGCGAATGTCGCCGCATCAGTGCCTTCCCCGAACCATTTCCAGAATCTTCTGCGCTCGGATATCACCCGCTTGGACAAGTCGTAATTGACATCCTCACCAAAGCAGGCAGGCTCGAAATGGATTGCGTAGACCGCTGCCGCCTCCTCGGAATCCTTGCGCCATGGCATCTCGCCCATATCCCAGAGAAAGGTAAGATAGTCGTCACGCAATTCGCAAAGACTAGCCTTCGCCACATCGACAAGTTTGATGGAAGTCTGGGCTGATGTCGCCTTGCGCTCCGCGCCCTCGGTGAGATTTTTCACCGCCGAGCGCGCGGCTTGCGTCATTTGATCGAATTGCCGCCCGCACGGGTCGTCGCCAGGAACAATGAAGCGCCTGCAAAACGAAAGCGTTTCGAGCTGTATGATATTCAGCAAAAGATATACGTCAAGCCGCTTGTAGCCGGTCGATGATTTGAATAATTGCATGGCTTCTCCTTAGTTGCGGCGGCATCCGGCGGAGCCGGTGCCGCCTCGATTGCTCCTTAGCAGCGGCGACATCCGGCGAATGCCGGTGTCGCCTCGATTGCAATCGACTGCAGTCGAGTGCAACCGTAAATGGTCGATTGCAATCGATTGCAGTCGATTGCAATCGAGGCAACACCTGCTGCGCAGGGTGTTGCCGCCGCTGAGGCGCCGCCGCTGTGGTTGCCGCCGCTATGGTGTTTAGGCCTCGTCGTCGTCATCCTCTTCCGGCTCGTCGGACTCGTCGGACTCGTCGGGTTCGGGGTCGGCGATGTCGTTTGCCCAGGAGGTTGCGGCCGCGGCATCTGTCCATTCGTCGCCTGTGATGGTGTGGTAGACATCCTTCGCCACAGCCTCGCCGGCTTCGCCTTCCGCCATTATCGCCTGGATCTTCGCGACGATTTCCGCACGGCGTGCCTTCGCCTTGCCGATGTCTTCAATGGAATCCGGGTCGTCCGGGTCGATGAATTGGATTGCGGTCGAAGTCATGATGCCGGAAAGCATGTTGGCGGCATCCTTGTTGCCGCAGAAGGTGGCAAGATACGTGGCGGCGTAATCGAAAGCCATCTTCTGGTCGTCCATGCCGCCAAGAGCCGTCTCCATGTGGGAGCGGGCGGATTCGGCCACCTCCTCGCTCTTGTCGAGCATGGCGGAGGTCAGTTCCTTGAGGGCCTTGGGGCCGAACCAGCCGAGCGCATCCACCGCCTGCTGACGAAGCTCCTCCTTGTCCGATTTGAGCGCCTCCCGGGCGTTTGCGACGACACGCGAAAAGTCGTTATCGTCGAGAGCGTCCTGCACGGCTTGAGAGAGCCTCTGCTCGGCAGGAGTAAGCTCGGCTTCTTCCGCCGCCTTTTCGGCAGCCCGTTCCGCCGCCATTTCTGCGGCTTCGGCCTCCTCTTCCTGCGCTTCGTCCAGAGCGGCCTCCATGGCGTCGCGGTCGCTTTCGCTCACCCCGGCTATGGATTTGGGCTTGTAGGTGCCATCATCGGACGCGACAACGGGCGCATCAGACGGCTTGGAAGCATGCAAGTACCACCATGCGCCGCCCACGGCGCACACGGCAAGCGCCGCAACAGCCAGTACGAGCTTCTTCATTATTCGGCCTCCGCTCCGGCGTGCAGATACACGGGCACCGAGTATGTCACCCAAACCCTGCCCTCGCGCACCTTGTAGGTGGCAGTGCCGGCGCCAAACGGACGCGTCACAAGTGCTGGCTCGCCATCTTCCACCTCAAGGCAGCCGCAATCGTACCAGCCGGGCAGAAGAACGCCATCCACATTCACCTTGACATTGCCTACTCCGGCAATGTCTACCGTCAGTTTGCCGGTAAACGCGCCAGTCTTCTTCTTGTAAGTAAGTTTGTCGCCGCGCGTCAGCACATCGAGAGAGAGGCCGCTCTTCGTTGCCTCTACGCTGCGTGCGTCGAAGTCGGGAGAATCGAACACCATCTCGTCAGAGTAGCCAAACGCCTCAAGGAGCTCTGTGGGAGCGGCATTCACGTTCCACCAGCCGCCAAACGCCTCGCGTATCGTCATATCTTCGCCGATACTCTCGCATGTAACCGTTCCGGGCACATCGTGGATGAGCTGGTTCTGCGTCTGATCCTGCCACTTTTCGCCGCCGTTTGCCTTGATGCGCAGCATGGACGAGAACATATACTTGTTCGTGCGCTTGAAGAGCGGCACATATGCCACATCATCCTTATCGCCCGGAATGAGTTGCGAGCTGTCGCTTGCGCTTTGCCCGTTGGAAAGCGTCGCCGACCACTTCACGACTCCCTTATTGGAGATTGTCATCGTGGCCACCGCCATGCTCGCATCGCCTTCTTCGCCGGGGGCGGCGGGGAAAGTGACAGTATAACTCCCCGCCCAGGGGCTGAAGTCCTCGACAGGCGCGAGAACTTCGGCCACATATTCGCCGCCATTCACATCGGCGCTGATTACGCCATCCATATCCATCTCAAGATAAAGCTCGGTGCCTTTCTTGTGCGTCAGCAGCACGCTCGCAGTTCCTGTGGAGGAATCGAAATCCGTCCACTTGCCGGACATCGATACGGAGCCGTCAAGTGCTGTCGTAAACTTCGCTTTTACCTTGTTCGCGGCCGTCATGGAGATTTCGAGCGAGCCTGCGATGACATTCGTCCCGTCGAAGAGCTCCTCGAATAGCGGCACGGTTTGTGTCGCGCGCTTCACGCCGAGAAACGGGTTCACCTCTTGCGGATCGTCCACGGTGATTGTGATAGTCGCGGGGAGGCCAGTCTTGCCGCTTTGCGTGACTGTATATTCCGCCGTGAAGGTGCCCGTCTGTTTCGGCGTGCCCTCCAGGTAGGCAATCCCCGTCTTCTTGTCATAGGAAATCTTCATTCCCTTGGGAAGGCTGCCGGAGACCTTCTTTAGCTTCACCGTACCCGTGCCCTTGATATTCATGAGTTCTATCGGTTCACCGGCTTCAAGGGCCAGATGGGCGGGAGCTTCGATATTGAACGACTTGAAGCACGGGTCGGACGTATCGGAGAGCGTCACGACGCATTCGCTGTTCGTGCCAAGGTCTGCTTTGCAATCGGTCGGTTCGACGGCCAGCGTGAAGCTTCCCGATGCGAGCGTATCGTCAGGACGCCACGCCTCGAACGAAAGCACCCTTTCGCCCGTCTCGCCCGCAGCCCAGACGAAGTTCGTCTCGGCAACAATATCGTATTCGGCCGCGTCGCCTTCCTCCTTCAGATAGACTCGCGCGGTTGCGGCGCCAGTCCTGCCGCCTTCACGCACCACCGTGACGCTGTAGGGCCCGCCATCCGGGATGAATGCCTCCACTGCAGAAGCGGCAAATCCCACCGTGCCGGCATTCGCCACGCTTTCAGCGGCGAACGTGTAGGCTACCGTGGCATCCGCATCCAAGCCAAAGGCTGCGGCATTGTTGCTGCCAAGTCCGGTCACTTCCACCTTGGCATAGACTTCGGCTCCATCCGCCTCCACGAGGTCGGCCTCAAGCACAAGCTCGCCCGTGCCGGAAACAGAGGCCGTCGTATTCGTCATGCCTTCGCCTACCTGGACTATGGAAAGCCGCCATTCCACATTGGTCGCAGCGGCGGGCGTGGCGGAAACGACCGTTTCTTCATCGAACTTGACGCCCGTCAGCCTGAAGACATCGACCAGATCGCCGCCGGAGACGACGCCTTCCTTCGTCTCGCCTCCCATGGCAAGCTCCATTTCCGCAGTCAAAGTGGAAATATCGCGATTGTCTTCCTCGAGCGCGGCATCGGGCGCATCTTCCACAGCCACGAGCTCGGCGAACCTGCGCATATGGCCGGCGACGTTGGCCGCGCTCGTCGGGCTGTTGAACGCAAACACCTCGATACGCGAAACAATCTTCTTCGTCGCGGCATCGACGCACACGAAGACGGGCACGCCCGTCCTATACTGGTTGGCGCGCTCTGGCCTGTTCCAGCCTCCATCCTTCGTATTGACGCCCACGAGCGACTGGTTGCGCTTGAATATCGCATCCGCTTCGCCATCCTCAATCATCCAGCGCGAAAGATACCCCGCGCCGCTCTGCACCGCGCCGCCTTCGGGATCGGCCGCCATGTAAGTCGCGCTCGCCGCTTTCTTATCCCTGGTCAACAGGCACGGGCCCTTCCCTGGTGCGCTGGCGCTGAAGTTCGGAATGTCAATCGCAACGCAGGCAATGTTGTTCTTGGAGGCCCACTCCTTGAACTCGGGCGTGTCGACGAGATAGCGATCCGTCTTCGCGCAATCGGGACACCACACGCTACCGCCGAGACTCACGAGAAGATGCGCGTCATCGCCGCCATCCTTGGCGGCAAGCACCTTCGCGCAAGCGACATCAAGATCCATCGTCCACTCGCCCCACGCGAGCGTGTCCGCGGTTCTTACGCCAACCCAGAGAGGATTCTTCGGCGAGTTCTCGCGCTCGACAAGCGCGATTAAAGATGTATCGGCCTCGACACCCCCGGAGGAAAGAAGCGTGAGGTCGATTTGCCCGCCCGGCGCAAAGGCGAAACCTTTCAGCTCCTTGAAGTCGAGCCGCACCGCCTTGTTTGTCTCACCCGCAGACCATTCGACAGGATATTCCACCTCCGCCGTCCCGTCTTCGGCTTCCACGGGATAGGAGACGCGCAGAATCTCGTTTGTCGCGCCTTCGCTGTTCGCCGCATCGCGCTCGAGCATCACATCCACCCATGTGGTGAACTCTTCCGCCTCAAGCCTGTCGCCTGCGGTAGCGCCAACCGTGAACTTGCCGCCGTCATAAGTGGAGTATTCCGCAAACGTCTCCTCGATTGCTTTGATAAACTCGCTTGAAAGCTCTGCCTGCGCGGGCACGCCCATTTCCCCAGTCCGCCCGGAAAACGCCGTGACTGCCTTGACAGCCCCATCCTTCTTCCAGATAAGCGTGACAAACGGGAAACTGCCGGTTTTGAAGCCGTTGCCGCCGCCGGTCTTTGCGAACTCCTTAGCCCCGGCATTCCCGGCCACATCTTTTTTCGCTTTCCCTTCAACAGCGCAAAATACAAAGCTTTGCGCAGCCTGCCAATCCTTGAAGGGTTGCTTCTTGAGCGAAGTCTTCAGCGCATTGCAATATTCGCAACCATCGTTAGACCAAAGCATGACAAGCGGCTTGCCCGTCGAAAAGGCGTAATTAGTCGCCATGGGGAACGACCCCATCCACGCTCCGACCGTCTCGTACCCGACCGTTTCCAGTTCAACATTGCTAGCGGACGAACTCGCAAAAGACGCTTGCAGCGCCGCGAACGCCGCCGCCGCCAAAACGAAAATCTTTCTTAGGCGATTTGACATATCTGTTATCCTTTCACGCTTGTTGTGCATATTATACCATATTTGGGGTGACTGCGCTTGTAGAGTTAAGCTTACTCCTTCGCTTTCCTCGTTTTGCGTTCCTTTGCAGGCCAGATTTCGTATTTAAAGCGTGGGCCAAGGGGATATTCAAGCTTTGCCTTCTCCCGGAGTTCCGGCAAAAGTTCCTGCTGGAACTCCTCTACCTTCCCTTCCCTTATCTGGCGTATCGCCTCTTCCCGATCCGGAATCTTGAGGCGTATGGGCAGCCTGAGAAGAATCCTGGCCAATGATACTATGGAGCCTTCCTTTTCCAGCACTTTCGCTATGACAAGCCCCTCGTCCGTTTCTATAGGTTCCGTCCAACCGCCGACTTCAAGCGAATCGACCGCACTTGCCAACTCCGCAGGCTCGATGTTTTTTGGCAAGAAGTGCCCCCATTCCTTGTAATATTCCGCGTAATCATCGGAAAGAAGGGCGTCTTCGCTGCATTCCCTCGCTACTGTTTCCCATTCTTCGCCGGCTTTCAGCCGCGCCATTACAGTGCTTGCCTTCCCCCTTGCCTCGACATCAAGCTTCTCCAAGTACTTGAGCGTGTTTGTCTTTACACTGTAGAATGCCCTTACATCGTCATCATCCACTTTGAGTTCAGGTATCGTGTCGAAATACGCCAAACGCGCGCTCTCGATAGCGAAGTTGCGCAAAAATACATCTTTGAGGTCGCCGAACTTTCCCGAAAGTTCTTCCTTGGATGCCGCATTTGAACGCGTCTGCTTATTGAACCGTTCAAGCGTCTTGGCATCGCTTTCAGGCGTAGCCGATATGCCAGATTCGGCAATATGCTTCGAGAGCAGTTTTGCCGATATGAGCTGCGGAACGATCTTCATGGCATAACTATTGCCCCATGCGGGAATCCGGGCTGGAGACAGCTTCGTTCCGCCGAGTTGCAGAAGTTTTACTGTGAACAACACATTGTCACGAACATACTCGGCAGTCATAGGCTCGCCATCGATTACGCAAAAGACGACGGAAGAAAGATTGCTCGCGCACATCGCCTTGAGATCGACTTCACTGGCCTTGGCCTTCTTCGGCTTGGCATCGGCAGCATATAGAGCAAAGCCGGCAAGCACGGCTATAAGAAACTTGCATGGCATACGATACGTTTTCATAGGTGTTTCTCCTCCTTGTCTGGTTTGTCGCGGCGGGCATCGCGGCGGGCATCGCGGCGGGCATCGCGGCG
>DFGM01000040.1:0-12883 GCA_002371755.1 Verrucomicrobia bacterium UBA3750
CGGGACGCCCGTTCCCCCAGTGGCCCCCGCCCACGCCGCCCGAGCCGTTGTGCGCCCCATGCGCATCGGCCCGGAATCCAATGGGCATTGGGCGCAAATCCAATGCCCATTGAATCCGGATTCAATGCCCATTGAGTTCCAACTCAATGCCCATTGGTTTCCAACTCAATGCCCATTGGATTCCTGACCGATGCCCATTGGTCGGGCGAGGCCTTCGGGAGGGGCGAATGAGCCCGACTGCAGGCGGCAGTGCCGCACTGGCTTCATAGCGGGAATACGAAGGTCAGGCACGTGCCGCAGCCCGGGGAGGATGAAATTTCCATCTCCCCTCCCAAATCCGCCGCCCTTCTGCGCATGCCGGCTATGCCGAAATGCCCCTCCGGGGCGGAAGCCGAGGCGTCAAAACCGCACCCGTCATCCGAAATCACGAGTTTCAAGCTCTTTTCCAGGAACTCCACGACCACGTTCACGTGTGCGGCGGCACCGTGTTTGAGGGCGTTGCCCACCCCTTCCTGCAGGATAAGGAGCAAAGTTCCCGCGAAGGTGCGGGCGATATCGCGTTCTTCGCCTTTTGAATCGATGGAGACGCGTCCTTCCCAATGGGCCATGCGTCTGGCGACGAAGCGGAAGAGTTCCATAAGCGATTCCGGGCCTACCGATTCCTCGTTCATGGCCCAAAGGGTGCTTCTGAGCCCCGACTGCGTGTGCTGGAGGGCGTCCCGCACTTTTTCGAGCTGGACGCGGGAGTCGGCGGCGTCTTCAGGAAGGTAGTTTATCGCCGCCCTCAGGCGGAACATCGCGCCGGCGAGATATTGCTGGAAACTGTCGTGCAGATCGGCCGCGAGCCTCAGACGCTCGCGCCGGGCCGCCTCCGCCTCGATGCGCACACGCTGGCGAAGCCGTATCGATTCGCCAAGCTCCAGAGTCCTTTTCGCCACCATGCGCCGGAGCGTGATCGCCCAGGCGAAGACGATGGCGAGCAGGAAGATGAGCCAGGCGCACAGCGTGGCGATTATCTTAAGCGTCCAAAATGGCGCCTTTTTCACCACTTCCACGCCGGAAACATCCAAAGGGATGAGTTCGATGTTCTCGGCGCGCCCGAACTTGCCTTCATCCGCGTTCTCTATAGAGGTATAGGCGAGCGACCCCGTCACGCGCACCGTCGCGCCCAAGACGAAATTAGGCGGCAGATTCTCCGATATATCAAGCGGGATTTCGACTTGCAGGTTCTTTTCGTTCTCGCCAACGAGGAGCTGGGTGGTGGATTGACGCCGGTTGATGTCCCTAAGCATCCCTTCGACGGCGAACATCCTCCCATACCATTCCGTCTGGCCATAGGGTAGGACTTCGGCGAAAATCGCCTCTATCGTCGTCTCTTCCGGGGGTGGCAGTGGGATTGCCGCTTCGGTTTTTTCTATCTTTGAAGCATCAATGCGGTGTTTTATGGAATATTCCACCCTGCCCGTGACGCGGATGGTATCGCCTCTTTTGAATTCGGGGGCGTCCGTTTCGCCGGGACTCGCCTTGGGGATTCCCACGTGCCAATGCTGTCCATTAGGGCGTGCGACAAAGAGGAAGGAGCAATCGGGCCTTGCGAAAACCACGACGGCATCGAAAGTGGCCGCCGGGATAATTGCGGGGAAGAGCGCGAAAGCGGCAAGAATTGCGAGATATGCGCGCCTCATACCCTGAGAATGCCCAACTCGTAGGCTCGCCCGACGGCGGAGGTAGTGTTGGGACGCTCCAGCCGCTTCATTATGCCGCGTATGTGCGTTTTCACGGATTCCGAGCCGATTCCCAGCTCTTGCGCTATTTCGTCGCGCTGAAAACCCTTTGCGAGAAGCTTGAGGACGTCCATTTCGCGCGCCGTCAACGGGGAGGGCGCGCTTGCAAACTCATCGCACACGAAGTCCGCTTCGCCCGATGCTATCTTGCGAATCGCATCGGTAAGGCGTTCGGTATCGACGTTTTTCGGGAGATACCCTTTTGCGCCGCTCTCGCGCGCGCGATCCTCTTCTTCTTTAAGGGGCATTCCGGCCATGAGAAGCACATTCTGGGCGGGGTTGGCCTCGCGGAGCGCCGCCAGGGTCGCAAAACCATCCATCACGGGCATGCGGATGTCGCACAAGACCACATCGAAGCGGTCCTTGGCGCATTTTTCGATGGCTTCCGAGCCATTTGCGGCAAGCGCCCCCACCTTGAAGCCCTTCTCGCTCATAAGCATGGCTTCCAGACCCTCGCGGACCATCGGGTGGTCGTCGACTATAAGGATATTGATCGCGGCCATATGTCATTCCACCTTCTCGTAGACCTTGCCGTCGAAGGAAACGTCGATGCCTTCGCAGAGCCATTCGGTGAGGTCGGTGGGGTCGGCGCCGCGCTTGGGGAGGGTGAGCTTCTCGGTGTGGCCGTCGGCGAAAGCGACATGAGCCACCTTGTCCTTGCCGGAGATGTGGTTGAAGCCGATGCATTCGTTCTCGTTCTTGTACTGCAGGACGCAGTCGAAGGTGGTGCCGGCGCTTGAGTTGGGGGAGAGCACCCTTATGCCCGAAACCTTGTCGCCCAAATCCTTCCACTGGAACTCGGCGAAGAGAAGAATCTTGTCGGCATGGGCGAGACGGCCGTATTTCACGCCATACCACGACTCGCTCCTGGCCTTGCCGTCGCTGCACCAGCCAAAGCGTTCGTTCATCATGTATGTGAAGAGGGGGTTGTATCCCGCCTGTTCGATCTTGTGGGCGGGGCAGACGAATATATCGCGGTTGCCGGAAAGGTATTTCCAGAGTGCGCCGTTGGTGATGGCGTGGCTGCGGACATCCTCGTTTTCCTCGTAGGCGGATACGAACCAGCCCGAGCCGCCCTTGGTGCTGCCGGAGGGATACTGCCCCTGGGAGCTCCAGCTGAGCCAGCCGGGACGCTCGTAATAGACTTTCTTCGCGGCGCTGATGCCGTCGGATTCATCGTACTTTAGTTTTTCGATAGAGCCTGCGAGCGGATAGTAGGTGTTCACGCCGGCGTAGGTCTGCACTGCGCTTGAGAGGTTTTTCAGGTTGGTGAGGCATTTTGCCGCACGCGCCGATTCCGTGCCGCCGCTCATGGAAATCATAAGCGTGACCGTGAGTATACCGAGTATGCCGATTACGACGAGAAGTTCGACCAGTGTGAATGCTTTTTTCATGTTGCTTTAGTCCAATTGACGATAGAAAAGGATGCGCGTCTGGTGCGGATAGTCATCCTGCCTTGCGCCGTTGAAGTAGACGGGGTCGGGATTTCTCCAGACGAGAGCGACGGCGCGTGCACCCAGCTGCGGGGGAATCTGTCCCACGCCGCCACCGCCCATCATCACGGGCTCTGCGCGCACGAATACGAGGAAAAGCTGCTGCTTCACGTCGAAGCATTCACGCCAGAACCCATAAAGGAACTTCCTGTCCACAGACCAGAGGTTGTCCGTATCGGTGAGCGGCACGCCGCAGAAGTTGTCTTCATCGTAATTCCAGCCGAGGTTCTTGAAGGACTCGAGCCAAAACGACTTGCGCGGATAATCTTGCCAGCCGTCCCACTGATTCCAGCACTTTTCGCGCGTATTCTTGTCTGTGGATATGGTGTTGGGGAGATATTTCGCATTTGGCGAGCCGCCGCTCGTATTGTCTCTGGCGCGGTCGCGCACCGCCTCAATCATCTTCTTGGCGATGTTTTCGATGTCCACATCCGAAAACTTTGCGTTGGAGTTCTTCTCGTTCCAAGCGTATGTCGAATTGAACGTGGCGGCAGGCTTGCCCATGAAGGTCTTGTCCTTCGCTATCTGCAGGAAGTCGGTGCCGGCGCGCCTCCAGTCAATCGGGGTATTTGCGAAAGCCGCTTTCATGACCTCGGGGGAGTCGGTGTAGGGGTTCACCTTGAATCCGCCTTTGCCGTTCACGACAGGCCAGATTTCAAAGGCGTTGAAGTTGTCGTCGCTGTCGTCCCAAGGCGTATAGGTGCGCCACATCATCTGCACGTTCATGGGATCTGCGCCTTCAGTGCAAATGCTGCTGTAGTTGCGCGGAATCTGCATATCGCCGTGGTTTTCGCTGGCGCCGAGCGAGCCGAAGCCCTGGTTTACGAGCTGCGGAAGCATTGCAAACTCGTACTTGCTTTGGAGGTAGCCGGCATCGCTTGTCGCCATGAAGATGTCGCCATCGTGTCCGGGTTTGCGACTGTAGTTCTTTTCAAGCCACTCGTTCGCCGACCAGTTATTGAACTCCTTCCAGTGTTCCGGGGCGTAGTTGAAGCGAGGATCCGGCACCATGGCCGCCTCGGGCCAGAGCTTTACTTCATAATCTTTGCCATCGGCGGCGGCCTTTTCAAGCCCGGCGATGGAGAACTCGAAACTGATGTTGTTTGCCTGCGAATCCGAGCCGCCCGTATTGAAACGCATGAGCGGATAGGCGGCACCGCACGCCATCATGGCGGCGCTGCTTATCATCTGGGCGTCGGGTACTTCGTTTTGCGTCTTGTCGTCGGACGGGCAGGCAGGGACCATGTCCACGATACGCGAAGCTTCCTTTACGCGCATCCAGGCTGCCATATTGAGGTAGAGCTGCTTGCTTTTTCTGCCGTTCAGGAACTCGATTAGCTTTGCTTTGTCGGCCATGTCGTTATCGAGGACGCCGGTCTTCGTGAGGGCGGGAAGATCGCTGTGGGCGTCTATGACTTTGTAAGTGTCGTACTCAAGTGCCTTTGCGAGGTCCGGAGCGTAGGTGTTGCCGACCATGCCGCCACCCTTGATAGCCGATTGCAATGTCTTCGTCCACTGATATGTGACGCTCAAGAGGACCGTGTTGTTGTTGAGGTCGTTTATTGCGCTCGTATCGCCTGTGAGGGCGACTTCGCTTATGGCGTCTTCTTCCGTGGTGGGCGCAGCTACGGGGCTTAGGTTGCCTGCAAGCGTCATCGGGATGTTGATTACGCCGTTGGCCACGCCTTCGGGGATTTGGTTTTTCGTGAAGTGGAGAACGTCGCTTCCGGAGGTGCGCAGGGTCATGTCGGCTTCGTTTGAGAAAAAGAAAGCGAGCCTGCCGTCCGCCGAGAAGTTCGATTCGTCGTCGTCCATTTTGTGACTGAAGGGAAATACCGTCATCGCCTGCATTGACGCACTGGGAAGGGCGAACTGCAGTTTGTAGAGGATGGTCTTTGAAACGACGATATTTTCGTCTGTAAGCGGCGTGCCGGAGATGATGGTCACGGTTTCATCGCTACCTACTACAGTATCCTTATCATCGCCGCTTGCCGTCTTTGTTATCCTGAACTTCGCATCTCCTATCTCCGGCTTTATAGCGCAGACCATGGGGACGCGCTCCGTGGTGGGTATGGCGAGCGAAATGGGGTAGTGGTCCGGGTCGAGATAGTCGTAGAGAGCGGCATAGGTGAAGCCTGGCGCGGCATCTGACCATTTGGGGTCGATGCCATCGCCCGCGGCGCCGGATTGAAGGCCGCCGTTATCCTTTATGGCGACCTGGCTCGGGCGGGGCTTATCCTGCTTGAGGAACTCCACTGCGAAGGGTTGGCCTTGTTCGCTTTCGTCCGTGAGGTTGCAGACCCTGAGCTTCTTCATGTCCTCGTCGAAATCCTTGAACTCGCCGGAGTTGGGCGGGAAGTAGCTATCCGTGACGAAAGTCTGCCTGGCGAACTTCTGAGCCGGGGAAGACGAGCCATAGAACTGTGCGCGGCCGGAATTGACGAAGTCGTAGAAGGGGCTCTCCAGAGGGCCGCTGTATCCCTTCATGGCGAGGTTGTAGTCGGCAAGCGAAACGAGCGGCGGCTTCTGGTCGGACCAATCGAGCGTGATGGCGCCATCTTCTCCGTCCGCCAAGCGGAACTTGTCCATCCACGTTTCCCAGCTCTGCGCCGTGCCGCCGGTAGTGCCATCAAAGAGATAACTCAGCGAGATGCGGCCGTTTGCCTCGGAAGTGCGCCCATATTTGGCAAAGAGCTTGTTGATGTCAAGGTAGTCCGAGACGTCCACCACGCAATAGGCGTAGCGACCTACGTCAAAATCGAGCATGTTCCATGCGGCGGTGGGGGTGAGGCGCGAGAAGTACCTTACGTCATTCACGAGAGAGGGCGGCAGGTAGGCAAGCGCCTCCAAGGTGAGCACCGGGACGGTGTTGGATGCGCTCGTGTATGCGTTTTGGCCGAATAGGACGCGGTGCACCCAGAGATTGCGGAGGCGTTTTTCGACGCCATCCTCGGTATTGCGCGGATAGGCGGTATACATCGAGCCTACGCCCGGATGGGGATTGTTGCCGATAGCCGCGTCGAGATGGTCGATTGCGCGCGCGAGGGCGGCTTTCACCATCTCGCGGGAGGCGCTGGTACGCCTCAGGAAGCTCGAAGGCATACGCGAGAAGCGCATGTAGGCCGCAAATGCGACGGCCGATATTATCATGAAGGACAAAAGCCCCAGAACGATAAGGAGCGCGGAACCTTTTCTCGATTTCATCTGCGTTCCTCCTTGGAAAGCCTATACATATTGGGCAGGTAGCAGCTGGTTTTGAGTTGGTCGAAGGAAAGGCGGCTCGGCGTGCCTTCGCGTATCGTTACGCGGTAGGGGGTGCCCCACGGGTCGCGCCACTTGCCGCCCGAACTGAGCGCCGCCGCGAGCAATACCGGCACTTTCCCGTTCTTGGACGTCGCTGCGCCCAAGAGGAAAGAAAGCGACGAGGCATCGGCATCGCGGTCTTCCATCGTGTCGAGCTTGTTGCCGTTGGAGAAGTTCTCGTAGGCGAGAATGGCCTGGGTCGCGTTCTTCACTTCCGTCGTGGCGCGCTGCACCCGCGCACGCTCCTGCGCCGACGAGAAACTCGTCGATACCGCCCCGGCAATCATCGCAATCATCGCAATGACCACCATAAGTTCTATCAGCGTAAAGCCGCGTCTGTCAGAGGTCGAATTCATCGGGCATGCTCCAAATGTCGTCGTAGTCGCCGAATGTGCGGTTGGGTCCCGCGCTCTTCACGTTCACGGTGTATGACTTGCGGTTCGCGTCGGATGAACCGGTCGAACCCGTGGAAAGGTCTTTGAGAATGTAGGAACTGTCGTCCACCTCGCCTTCGGAACTCACGGTGACGTTTACCTTGTCGGCAGTCTCGCTCGACTCGTCCCCGACGCTCCAGGCGCGCTTGCGGAGGTTGCCGCTATCGTCCCAGGGGCTCAAGAGCTTGCAGTTGCCGCCGCCTGTCCAGATGGCCGGATAGAGGTCGTCGGCTTCTTCCCGGTATTGGGCGATATTGCTCCTGACCTCGTCCATATCGGCAACGGAGTTGAGCCCCGTGCGCCAGGCGATAGAGGACTGGTTGAAAATCATCGTGAGGATGGTCACGAGCATTCCGAGGAGGAGGCTCGCCACCAGAAGCTCGAGGATTGTAAAGCCTTTCTTCATAGGTTGGGGTTCCCTTGGAATCGGACTTCGGTATAGTAGACCGGCATGGAAAGGAGTTCCTTTTCGGCCCGTGCCGCACGGAAGGAGATGTGAATCACGGCTTCGCCCTGTTTATGCCGGATGACGAGCCCGGGAATGAGCTTGTCGTAGCTGCTCCCGGTCGGCAACGAGCTCGGAAGCGAAGACGATGTGGCGCTCGCCCTGAGCTCGCTCATCGTCTCGCTGAAGGCGGTAGACGCGAGCGATTGGGCGCCGTTCACTCTGCCATCGTTGTCGAAATAGGTGGCCCAGCCCACATGGTTGCCGGCATCGGCGGGATGGTTTTTCACCTTGGAAAAGACGGACCATGGGAGATTCGTGG
Organism: Verrucomicrobia bacterium UBA3750; assembly: GCA_002371755.1. Lineage (GTDB taxonomy): Bacteria > Verrucomicrobiota > Kiritimatiellia > RFP12 > UBA1067 > UBA1067. The sequence continues at coordinate 7,782 of DFGM01000040.1, forward strand.
AAGAGGCCGCCACCACGAGCGGAGCGATCACGGCCTCTGCATATGCGGCGCCTGCCACATCTTCGCGGCTCTGGCGGTTTTCGCGGTAGCCGAGCGAATAGAGCGAGACAATGGAAAGTATGCCGCCCGCCATGATCATTATGGCGAGGTTCACTTCCATCAGGGTAAAGGCTTTTCTCATCGCTTATTTCACCTCCTCTGCCTTGAGGTTGCCGCTTGCGTCGGGTCTGAGCGCGTAGATGGGGATGATGTTGTCGAACTTCGTCACGTTGAGCCCTGACTTGAAAACGTGCCCCTTGGCGTTCAATTCCGTGCTGCCGACGTTCCGCGCGTCGTAATCGTTGCCCAGAAGGTAGTTGTGGGGCAGTTCCAGCTCCGCAAAGACGAAGCCGTACGCATCGCCTACCTGCCACGATACGCCATCGTCGTTGCCGCCCGAAAGCGGCTCGTAGGCGTAAGCCGTGATGCTTATGGGGTCATCGGCATCGTACATATCGTTGAGCCCCTGCAAAGTGCCCGCCTCGTTCTGTTTCCACGCTGTCTTGGCGAGGAGAAGCGGCTCGGTGATGGTTATTTCCACGGTATCCTTGTGGACGAGCGTGCGCTTCGGGGAAGTCTCGTCGCCATTGAGCTTGTAGATGAAAGTGCCGCTGTCTTTCACGTCGGTCGCGCTGCCGGAGGATTCGGTCTCGCGCCCCACTTTCGTCTGCGCACTCGCGGAAAGATCGCCGAACTCGTCGCAGAGATAGCCTGCCGAATCCTTGTATGAGATTCGCCCGGCGCGCCTCACCGCCACCGCCTTGCCCACTACGACGGCAGTGGTATCGTCGGCATCGTTTTCCGCGCGGAGGGTTTCGTTCCACCAGTAGATCGCCACGGGAGTGCGGTCTATCTTCGCCCTCTGGTACGCCGTGCGCACAAACTCCGAGACGTTTTCCTTTACGGCGTTTTCTTCCATGCCGCGCTGCATCGCCCGGTAGCCGCCTACGGATACCGTTCCCAGTATCCCCATTATCGCCACCACCACCAGCAGCTCGAGAAGTGTGAATCCGCGCCTTGTCATTGTTGCGAAACCTTCATTTCGTCAGTGGGTATAGAGTAGGTTATCTTGAACCTGCGGAAATAACCGTGATTCGTCTCGGCATAGCCGAAGTTCATCTGCGAAGCCGACATCTTTGCGGGGTTCTTCTTCGTGCCGTGTATCGCGTCCATGAAGTCCATTCCGTAGTTCTTGTCGTTCTCTTCGCCAGACTTGTCGGAGACGAACAGCATTGATATATCCATCATCGGGTTGCCGTCGTGCGCCTCTTTCACAAGTTCGTAGATCATCCTCTTCACGTCGGAAGCCTCGAAGGTATGGATGTTCTCGTTGTTGGGGTCTCCCGAGAGGTTGTCGGTGGGAACCGGCCATTCGCCCTTCTGAGCGTAATACGTCGCAAGGCCTTGCTGGACCACGGTGCAGAGCGCTTTCGCCTTGTTGTCGCGCGCCTGGCGTATGGAACTTGCCGCCGCCGTGGTAACAATCCCCATCAGCACGCCGAGAATGCCAATCACCATGATGAGCTCCACGATGGTGAAGCCGCGGGAGCATTTGCGACCGGCCTGTTTCCGGTTGCCGGATTGCATCGGGATATTGCCGGATTGATTCATTGCCTCTTTCCTCTTTCCTCTTCAATGCTTCAATGTATCATAGGTCGACCGCAATCGCAAAGCGCAGAGAAATCAGTGGTTGACGTTCCTTGTCTGGCCTTCCGTCCAGCTGTAGACGTCGTCCTTCTTCTGTCCGCGGGTGAAGGTTTCGATCTTGCCGTCTCTTCCGCAGCACCAGACTGCCGCCGTCGCGCGTATATCCACGGACTGCCCGCCCACGTTCACGCTTTCGATTACGCCGTCGCCATCAAGGTCTAGCGCGTATCTCAAGCGATGGTCGGCGATTGTGCCGCCTCCGGGGACCACATCGCTTTCCGTCGCTTTCGAGCCGAGGTTCTTGATTACGTTCGCTGCCCAGGGAGTCACGACGCCGAAACGGTCGTGGCCGGAAAGCTTGCCGTCCTTCGTCGTGAGCGACATGTATGAGGCGAGCTTGTATGCGGCATCCCCATCCAGCCCGATTTCGCCATTCTGCTGCCTGATGAGCGACTTCGGCCACACGCCTTCTTTCTGAAAGAGGGCGGTGAGCGCGGTGGCCGTGTTGTGTACAAGCTCCTGGCACTTCGCCTTGTCGGCCTTTGCCGTTATCTTTGAATAGCTTCCTATGCTCGCCGCCGCCAGCACCGCTATGATGCCGATTACTACGAGCATTTCAACCAGAGTAAAACCTTTTTTCATATCGTCTCCTTCTTCTTTATAACTTCTCTTTATAACTTCTACCTCCTACCTTCTAACTCCTAACTCTTCCTCAGTTGCTCAAATGGACGATGTCGTCCAAAGTCCATTTCGCCACGAGCTTGCGCGCGGTGTCCGTTTCGAGGCTGGTGCGTGAAATCCAAGGCGGGAAGGTTTTGCCGTTTTCGCCTGCGCTCCAGAGGGTGTAGGTCTGGTAGGGCGCGGGGGAATAGTAGTATAACTGGCGATACCAGCCATCCACCACGGTAATTCCGTCCAGAAGATACTGGCCGTCGGTCCTGCCACGCGAGTCTTTCCAGGGGGAGAAGATTTCGATGCTCGGGCTGGCTAGCAGTCCGCTGGAGCCGCCGCGCCGTATTGATATGCCGAAGAAGTTGTAGGCGTGGGAGCAATCGCATATGCCTTCGAGGTTCGGCATCCAGCGGGCGCATACCGCCTGGGATGGGATATTGGCGAAACGGGCAAGCTCAAACGCAGTCTTGGATGACTTCATCGCGTATTTCTGCCACTCGTCCCAATCCCTTTCTTCGCCGGTAAACGGGTCGCAGGGCTCGCGGTTGTTGCCGGTCCACTGTGCGCAATCGCGGTAGAAGCCCTGTTCCACGCCGCTTTGCATCATAAAGAGGTAGCGGGGGAGCAAAAAGCTCATAAGACCGAACTGGAAGAGCTTGATGTCCTGCCAATTCGCGGACTTCTCCATATATCTGCCCCAGTCGCCGCGGTTCTTGTTGCCGGAAACGCCATCGTCGAAACCCGCCATTAGCATGGCACGGGTCTCGTCTGGGAGATCCTTGTATTCTTCGTCGCCATCCTCGATGCGCTGCTTGATTTCTTCGGCCACGGCGGTTACGAGGTCTTGATAGCCTTCGGGGAACGGGTAGCGGCAGGCGACGGGCTGCGCGAGGCAGGCCGCCTTTACCTGGCGCCAGGCTTTCGTTTCGTCGCCGCCGTCGAGAATCGCTTCGTCGCGCGTCTCGCTCTGCGAAAAATGCTCGTCGGCCTCGTAGAAGATGTCCTGGCTCGCATGGAGCGGCACTGGCGGATAGCTGCCGAATGCCGCATGGTAGCCGGAAAGGCAGTTTTCGAGCCGCTGCATTCGCGTGACGGTGTTCACGCGCCGCGTCGATTCGTCGCCTATCGAACTCAATCTGAATGTGATGGACATCAAGGTGACGAGCACCACCACCACAATCAGCATTTCGATGAGTGTAAAGCCTTTTCTGTGCATTTTGTTGAAAGCTTTTCTTGATTTATGTTTCGTCCCGGCTCGGGTTGCGGCCTTAGCCGCCGCCCGTGACGGACGAGATGATTTTGATCATCGGCAGGAACATGGCAATCACGATGGTGCCGACCACCAAGGCGAGCACGATGATGAGCGCAGGCTCGATGGCCGCCGTCATGCCGGCTACCGCGTTATCCACTTCGTCGTCGTATGTGTTGGCGATTCGGGTAAGCATGTCCGCCAACGCGCCTGTCTCTTCGCCGACTTCGACCATCGAAACGACCATGGGCGGAAATACCGGGCACTGGGAGAGGGGCTGCGTCATACCTTCGCCTTCCTTCACGGCGTCATGCACGTTCTGGAGGGCCTGGGAGACAATGCGGTTGCCGGTCGTATCGCGAACGATTACGAGCGACTGGAGGATTGGAACGCCGGAAGAGAGGAGCGTGCCCAAGGTGCGCGTGACGCGCGAGACCGCCGTGCGCTGCACGAGCGTTCCCGTCACAGGCGCCTTCAATGAGAGCCAGTCGTAGAACTTCGCGCCCCCCGCCGTGCGCCCGACAACCTTCTTTATGACGATGAACGCCGCCACGATGATTGCGATGGTAAGGCCGTTGTGCTGCACCCACTCCGACATGTCTATGACCGCCTGGGTGATGGCCGGCAGAGCCTGCCCGCCCAGCATGTCCGCAAACACTTCCTTGAACTTCGGAATAACCGCCACAAGCAAGAACGCCGTTATGCCCACAGCCGCCACCAAGACGACTATAGGATATATCATCGCGCCTTTTACCTTGTTCTTGATCTTCTCCGACTTCTCGGCGAACTCGGCAAGACGCCCCAGGACGACTTCCAGAACGCCGCCCGCTTCGCCCGCCTTCACCATGTTCACGTAGAGATTGTCGAAAATCTTCGGGTACTGGGTGAGCGATTCAGAGAACGTTCCGCCGGCGGCGATGTTCTCGGAAATGCCGTCCAGAGCCTCCTTCATCTGCGGATCTTTCATCTGGCGCTTCAGCACCTCGAGGCCGCGCATGAGAGGGAGTCCTGCATTCACCAGCGTGGCGAGCTGGCGCGTAAACTGGGTGAGCACCTTCGTCTTGATCTTCCCTTGGAGGAAGGAAGGCATCTTGAACTTGATTTCCTTGTTCAGCGCACCGGATTTCTTGGCTGGCTTCGCGGCTGCCGGAGCTTTCTTGCCCTTCGCGGCCTTTGGCGGCGGCGCCGCAGGAGCCGCCGCCCTCTTCACTTCGCCCAGCGCAGTCGGGAACAATCCCTGCGCCCGCACGGCCGCAATGGCCGAATTGCGGTCTCCTGCCTCTATCTGGCCACGCTGTTCGTTGCCAGATGCATCCTTCGCTATGTATTGAAATGTTGCCATATCGATGAGCCTTCTCCAATCGTTAGTGCTATTATACCATTTCAGCCCCGCTTGGGTCAAGCGGAAAAGGAAATGCAGCAGCCGCGCGGGGGCGTGGTAGGGCGTGGTAGGGCATATCCCCCAGCCGAAGGCTGTCCGCGACGCGGATGCCCT
>DFGM01000040.1:12958-21047 GCA_002371755.1 Verrucomicrobia bacterium UBA3750
GTGCGAGACCCCTCGCCGCCGCGTGTTCACGTTGATAAGCTACGGCGGGCAGGGGTCTGCCCGCCCTACCCCCTCGCCGCCGCGTGACCGCACCGATATGCCGCGGCGGGGAAGGATGGTGCGCCCGGAGGGACTCGAACCCTCACACCTCGCGGCACTGGAACCTAAATCCAGCGTGTCTGCCATTTCACCACGGGCGCGGGAAAGCGTTGTCACTTTACCTTGGAGAGTTTTTCCTTGTGCGACAAAAAGATCTGCGTTTTGTTTTTGAGGCGAGCCTGCTCCGGGAAGTTGGCCTCTCCAAGCGCCTTTGCGAGGGCTTCCGCTGCCGTTCGCTGTTTCTTGTTGAGCTCCACGGGCACCTCTATATATATACGCGCGTCGAGATCGCCTGTCATATCGCCGCGGATGGAGGTCACACCCTTGCCGCGCAGACGGAAGGTCTTGCCATCCGGAGTGCCGGGCGGAAGCTTCAGCGTGGCCGTGCCATCCGGCGTCGGAACGTCCACAGAGCCGCCAAGAGCGGCAAGGATGGGCGAAACCGGGATTTCGACGCCGAGATTCAGTCCGTCGCGCACGAAGATATCGCTGTCACGGACGGAAATGAGCACATAGAGGTCGCCGTTTTCACCGCCTCTTATGCCGCCGCCGCCCTTGCCCTGGAGGCGCAGGCGCGAGCCTGTATCCACGCCTTTGGGAATTCGGAGAGAAATCGTCTGCGGTTTGGTGGTCTGGCCCGTGCCGCGGCACTTGCGGCAAGGCTTGTCGATAATCGAACCTTCGCCGTGGCAGTGGGGGCAGGTCTGGCGCACCTGAAGCCAGCCGCCGTTGCCGATGACGAAGCCGTTGCCGTTGCAGGTCGGGCATTTGTTGCGCTTCGCGCCCTGCGCCATTCCCGAGCCGTGGCATTCGTCGCATTGCGCAGGAAGCGTGAGGTCGATGGTGCGCTCCGAACCGAACAGGGCCTCGTCAAAGTCGATTTCGAGGCGGAAAGTCATGTCATCGCCGCGTTGCGGAGCGTTGGGATCGGGCCTCTGCTGACGCTGACGGCCGCCGAAGAAGCTGGAAAAGCCGCCGCCCATGCCGCCCAGGAAGCTTGAAAGAATCTCGTTGAGATCCACATCTTCGAAGTGCGAGAAGTCTCGCCTGAAATCGAAGCCGCCGGGGCCGAAGTTCACGCCCTGATGCCCGAATTGGTCGTATTTCTGGCGCTTTTCCGGGTTGGAGAGCACCTCATACGCCTCGGAAACCTCGGTGAACTTTTCCTTCGCCTCGGGGTTATCCGGGTTGCGGTCGGGATGGTATTTCATGGCGAGCTTGCGATATGCCGACTTGATCTGGTCGGCAGTCGCATCCTTCGCTACGCCAAGGACTTCGTAATAATCGCGTTTTTCAGCCATTTGCTTTACCGGAACTTACAACCACCTGGGCCGCGCGGAGGGTCTTGCCCCTGAGCATCCAGCCCTTTTTAACTTCATTGGAAACGATGCCCTCGTCGAAGTTGGCGTCCGGCAAAGTGGCAATCGCTTCCATCTTGTCTGTATCTAGGGGCTTGCCGACGGAATCGAACGGCTCCGCGCCATGCTCCTTGAGTGCGGCGAGAAGCGCGTCGTAGACAAGCTGCACGCCTTTGACGAACGGGTCTTCCGCCGACGGCGCCTTGGCAAGGGCCAAGGCAAGATTATCCACGCTCGGCAGAATGTCGCCCAAAATGTCGGACTCGGCGAAACGATACGTATCTTCGCGATCGCGCTGTGTGCGCTTCTTGAAGTTGTCGAAGTCTGCCATGAGACGGGCGTACATATCCTTCCAGTCCGGGGCTTTGGGAGGTTCTTCCGGAGTCTCCGGGGCGTCAGGCTTCTCTGCGCCTTCCGCCGCTTCCGCCGCCTCGGGCTCTTCCGCCGTCTCCGGCGTGTCTGCCGCCTCCGCCGTCTCGGGCTTATCTTCGGGCTCTATCTTTCCTTCTTCCATCTTACTCTTCTTAAAAGGCCACATGAAGTATTACTTTGCCACAATCTGACCAGACTTCGCCAGCATCTTCGCCTCCACGGACTGGATTTCGGCAAAGCCCTGCGAAGAATGCGGATTGAGCCCGTTCGACGCTTCCATGGAGCTGTCGGCCTCGTTGTAGATGGTGGCCTTGAGTCCGGTAAGGCTTTCGAAGAAGATGTTGCCCTTGTAGAGGCCGAGCGTCACCTCCGCAGTGGCCTTATCCGCCCAAACCTGGATGGCGGCGCGCGCGGCACGTGTCGCGGGGTCGAACCAGCGTCCATCGTAAATCTGGTCTGCCACGAACTTCGAAAGTTGCTGGAAGAGGAGCGTGGAGCGGCGATCCATGATGCCCTCGTAGATATACTTGAGGCCCCAGGAAAGGACTTCCATTCCGGGTGCTTCATAGACGCCGCGGCTCTTCGTGCCGATAATGCGGTTTTCGAGGGCGTGCTTCATGCCGATGCCGTTCCTGCCGCCAATCTTGTTTACTTCGAGCATGACTTCGAGGGGCGACATCTTCTTGCCGTTCACGGCCACGCAACGACCCTTCTCGAACTTGAGGACAATCTTCTCGAGTTTTGCGGGTGCCTTTTCTGGCCACACGCCCATGGTGGGCTTGACGATACGCATCGACGTTTCCATCGACTCGAGCTCCTCGGCCTCATGGGAAAGGCCGGCCAGGTTGCCGTCGGTGGAATACTTCTTCTTCGTGCCCACAAATGCGACAATGCCGCGCTTGGCGAGGAACTCCACCATCTGGGTGCGGCCGGGGAACTTCTTGAGAAGCTCGGAATCGCGCCACGGCGCATAGACGCCGAACTTGGGGTCGAGGACGTTCGTGTAGCGCTCGAAACGCATCTGGTCGTTGCCGCGGCCAGTCGCGCCATGGACGAGCGCCACGCACCCGGCCTTCTTCATCGCCGGAAGAAGCGCCTGCACCGTGACCGCACGTGCGATACCCGTCGAATTCCAGTAGCCGCCATCGTACATCGCCTGGCATTTCACCGTCTCGAAGCAAATATCCGCCATGGGCCCGGTGACGTCGACGATGGTTGTTTCCACCCCCGTGGGCGCCATCTTCTTCTTGATGTCGTTGATATCCTTTTCGTCCGGCTGGCCGACATTGGCCGAAAACGCCTTCACTTTCACGCCGGCATCCTGCAGGACGCAGCAAATCGTCTTTGAATCCAATCCGCCGCTCACGCATACGCCGACGGTTTTGCCTTTGAGATCTTCAAGTTTCATGTTTTCGCCTTTCTTCGTGCAGATTACTGCCAAAACAGCCGCTTATTATATCATATCCGCGCTCATTAGTCCAGTGCGGCAAAAGGTGTCGAATCTAGCCGGATTTAGGCGAGTGCAGTAGCCCTGAAAAAAACTGAATTTTCCCCCTTGTGGGGGAGCGCGGAAAATGATACAATATTAGCGTCGTAAAATGCTTAGCACTCGTTTTTGATAAAAGAACAGGAGCAGAAATGAAAAAACTACTGATGATTCTGGCCGCTTGTGCGACAGCGATGGTCGCACCTGCAGCTGTCAAGACGCAAGTAGACTTCGAGAGCGAAAATCTCGGAGGCTTTACTGGAAACGGCTACGAGATTAAAGAATACCCTAACGACCCTAACGCGGACACGCCCGACCAGACCTATCCGTTCAGCGGCAACAACACGCAGTATTGCGCCGTCGATGCGGATTCGGAGTATACGCTCAAAGGCCCCGCGGGATCTGGCGCGACATGCTTCGATATGTATGTCCAGTTCCCCGTGGGCGCAACCACACCCGAGATGGACTCTCTCGGCGACGATGCCAAAGTCGCGGTATATCTCGACTATGACGAAAACAACAAGGTGTGTGTTGTCAGCGGCAATGGGTCAGGCGGCACCACCATTACGAAAATCGAAACGACCGTCGTTGCCGTCGCCCCGGGCGAATGGGTCCGCCTCACGATAGCAAAGGTTGTCGGCGGCTATAAGGTCTATATTAATGGAGTAGACGTCAAAAGCAGTGCGCCCTTTACCGCTATCTCCTCCGATACAGCCCCCACCAAAGTCGATTTCGCCGGCTGCGGCAACCTTGATAACTATGTCGCCCGCACGACCGATCCGTTCGTGACGCCTGCTGACTGGGTTGCATGTGAGACCGGCGCAACTGATCCTGAGCAGTATTACACCGACTACACCGCTGCTCTCACCTACGCGCTCAATGGCGCTTCGCTCACATTCAACGGGGGAATGGACGGCACGCCTGACCATCCCTACGAGATTACGTGCCTTGCCGACCTCAAGGCATTCCAGACGGCAGTCGCAGGCAAGAAAGGCCTCGACAAGTGCTACAAGCTGACTGCGGATATCGCGCTTGACGCCGCCTGGCCGGGCATTGGTATCCAGAACGGCAAGGATTTGGTTAGCTATGAAGTTGGAACAGGGAATGATAAGATTACACAGACCGAGGCAGATAAGCGCGATGCAGATTGGGATGCCGGTGCGTTCTGTGGCACATTCGACGGTCAGAACCACACCATCTCCAACTTCCAGATGGTAGACGGGCTTGACTACTGCGGTTTCTTCAACTCTGTCGATGGGGCTACAATCAAGAATCTCAAGATTTCTTATAAGGACGGCTCATTCGCCAAGGACATGGCTGCCGCGAAGAAAGTTTGCGGCGCGACCTTCGTTGGTGTCGCGAACGCATCGACCCTCCAGAATCTGACCTCTCTCGCAGGCACGGTTTCCTGCACGAAGGGATTCGGCGGCATCGTCGGCTATCTTATGGCCGGTTCTACGGTTGATAGCTGCACGAACAATGTCAACCTTACTTCGACCGCTACCAACAAGTGCGGTGGTGTTGCGATGATTACGCAGAAAGGTACTGGCACAGCTACCATCCGCAACTGCCAGAACAACGGCACGGTCGCTGGTTCTGAGCAGATTGGTTCGCTCGTCGGCTATGTATCTGTTGATACGACAATAGCGAACTGCGACTCTACGGTCGCATACAAGTTGTTGCACCATAATAGCGGCGCGCTCACGGTATCCGGCATCACGGCCAATGCGTCGGTTGCGTCCTATACAGGTGTTAATACGCCCGGCCTCAACTTCGCAACTGTCGATGGCACCGTCGCCACCTTCGTGGCTGACGATGCGGTGGCTGCCGGCGCCACGCAGTACAAGGTAATGAATGCAAATGCTACATATGCGTTCGCTTCTGCCGGTTCGCTCGCTCTTAACGAAGCGATTACCAATGCAACCGTCACTATTGCGTCCGCGCAATCTTCTTCATTTGCCCTCAGTTCGTCCACGAGCGATTCGGTCACCACCTACATTGCTGCTGCGGCAACGACGGTTGACATGGGCGAAGACATCCCGGATATCAAGATACCGGATACTTGGATTGCGACGAATATTAAGGAAGGCGCTACTGCCGAGGAAATTCGTGAGGCGCTCAACGAAGAAGAGACGAATGGCCTCACGAAGTGGGAAAATTACGTGCTTGGACAGGATTCTTCGACTCCGGTCAAGGTCAATGTCGAGCAGAGTGCTACTTTGATGATGCCTGTCGGAAGCACTCTCAAGCCGCAGACCGCCGATATCGGCTGCACGGTGAAGTACTCGCTTGCCAAGGTCAACGCGAGTGGCACAGTCGTTGATTCCGGCACACAGCAGGATGCGACCGATTTCTCGATCGACCTCTCGGAGATTACGTCGAGCGCGTTCTTCCGCGTGACGGCTTCGGTCAGCGGCACGGGCGGTTCAGATAAGGTAATAGCTTCGGATAATGTCATCGGCGTGCTTGTGGTGAATGATGCGCCTGCGACCACGCTTATAGGCGTGCCGTTTGCGTCGCTCGGCGATGATGGCAGCATCTCCATTTCCGACCTCGTCCGCACCGCCAACCTCTCGGATGGCGATACGATATCGGCTTATGATTCGAGTTCCCACAAGTTCCGCACTTGGGCGTTCAATAAAACCACTGGCGTTTGGTCGCCTGCCGGGGTAGGCGGGGCTGACCCCGCAGAGGCGGATACGATCAAGATTGGCCGCGGCAAGGGCGTCTGGCTGACGCGCCAGCATCCGGAAACGCCGATCTACCTCGTTGGCGAGTTGGCGACTGACGCTGTCTCGTCCACGCTTGAGGCTGGCAGTGAAAGCGGAAAGACCTGGAATATCGTCGCGCCGCCTTCCGCGGAGGCTTTCGACCTCAACAATGCCAAGCTTGTGTCGACGGCCAGTGCAGACGACCAGATTATCGTTCCCACCAAGGGTGCTCCCAAGAACTTCACTCTCAAGAACGGCAAATGGGGCTATGAGAAGAAGGAGCTTGGCGATGACGGGCTATACCATTCAGTCCGCACGGAGGAGGCCACAGTGCCGGCAGGCAGAGGCTTCTGGTATATCAATTCGACAAACAAGACGTCCATTGGGCTCTGATTGCGGGAACTCTAAAACAAAGGCTAGACAATTATGAAGACGAAAACGATAAAGTTGGCAATGGCGACGGCGTTGGCACTCGCGGCTAATGCACTCTTCGCGGCGGCAGATAGTTATATCTATTGGATGGTCGATTCGACCGAAGCCAGTTCTTATACCTATACCTACGCCACGATAAAGGTAGATGGACAGACTTCGTATCTGCACATGTACGACCCGGGCACGGATACGTTGCTTACCGGCGATGATGCTGCCGGGACTAAACTTGCAAAAGGCGATAGCGGATACTTCGGCGTCTTTGACGCTTCAGCAATGACGGGTTCTTCGTTTCTGATCGAGCTCTGGAATGGCGGCGAAGGTCCTATTGCCGAAGCGACGCTTGCTTATGCCACGGCGCTTGCTGGCGGTTCGATTTATACGCCAGGCACCACTGGCGGAGCGACCGCTTCTGCCATCACTGGTTTTACTGCGGTGCCGGAGCCGACGAGCGGACTTCTCATGCTGCTCGGCATGGCGGGCCTCGCGCTGAGGAGAAAGCGCACTGCTTGATCCATATGTTCTACACGGTTGAATACAAAGGAGCAAGACTATGAAGAAGCTTTCGATATCGATGATCGCAGTTGCAATGTCGCTGGCCGCATTTGCCGCGGCGAACGATGCACTCATCAAGTTCTCGTCGAAGGGTCCGGACAGGTATGCCGACGGCACTACCGTCCTGGACGGCGAATACTACGCACTGTGCTGGTCGAAGGATTTCTCGCAGTTCGCAATCAATGCCGACGGCACGGCTTCGGGCGGCGCGATAGTTCTCAAGGCGTCTCTCGCCAAGAGCGGCAGGTGCCCGACGGTGATGTTTGAAGTGAATGCCGATGACATCGCGACGAAGTATGCGGGCGGGACGTTCGCCGTATACATGCTCGACACGCGCAAGTATTCGAAAGGCGCCGTAGCTGGGCTTGCTGGTTCCGCTTCGGTTGTCAATGCGTCCGGCAGCGTTGGAAGTACGATAAAGGTAGGTGCTGCCAGCCTCGCGACATTCCCGGGCTCTGGAGACGTCAAGGCTGTCGCCGCGACCGCCTCCGCGCTCCCGGCGGACGTCCCGCAGCCGCAGATTACCGGCATCAAGGTAGCCGATGGCTATGTGCAGGTGACGGTGAAGGGAACGGTTCCGTTCCTCGCCTATGGTCTTTCGCAGGGCGACACCCCCGGTTCGCTTGACGCCGTCGAAGGTGTGGCTGAATCTGGCGCGACCGGCGTGGACGATGAAATCACGCTCATGACACCGGCGAAGGAAGGCGGCGCCTTCTTCAAGGTAGGCAGGAAGTAAGCCGAGTATCCGGTGTTGGAAAGCGGGTGGCTGGCCGTTTGGCCAGCCACCCGCTTTTTCATTTCATTTGCCCTTTATGCGGTCGGTCAGCGACTTGAGCGCCGAAACGCTGCAGTGGGCGCGGCGGCCGCTTCTCGCGACCCAACCGAGCCGGTATTCGCCTTATGCCCATCACACGGGAATCCAATGGGCATTGGACGCGGATCCAATGCCCATTGAATCCGGACTCAATGCCCATTGGATTCCAATTCAATGCCCATTGGATTTTAGACCAATGCCCATTGGATTTCAGAGTGATGGGCATTGGCCGGGGTTGCCCTCCCGGCGGTAGGGCGGGCAGACC
>DFGM01000132.1:0-4222 GCA_002371755.1 Verrucomicrobia bacterium UBA3750
CGAGGACATCGCGTGCGTATTCGATCACGGTGCACTGCATCCCGAGACAGATGCCGAGGAACGGCACCTTGTTTTCCCGCGCATATTTTATCGCGGCGATTTTCCCATCGACGCCGCGGGAGCCAAACCCGCCCGGGACAAGGATGCCGTCGATATTTTTCATCTCGCGCTGAAATGCGGGAGATCCTGTTTTCTTCTCAAACTCCTCCGCCTCTATCGGCACGACTTCGACCTTGCAGTCGTGCGCCATGCCGGCGTGTTGCAAAGCCTCGTGGACAGACTTGTATGCGTCGCGGATTGCGATATATTTTCCTACGAGCGCGATGCGGCAGCGCTTTTCAGGCTTCGTCGCCTTTCCGACGAGCGTATCCCAGACCGTGTGTTTGATAGGCCAGATGTCGAGATGAAGCTGGCGGAGCACCTGTTCGTCGAGGCCCTGCTTGCGCAGTTCGCGCGGCACGGCATATACCGAATCCGTCACGTCCTTTTCCTCAATTACGCACTCCCGGCGGACGTTGCAGAACATGGCGAGCTTGCGCATGTGTTCTTCCGGTATCGGCATCTCCGTGCGGCAGACGAGGATATCCGGGATGATGCCGATATTACGGAGCATCCCGACCGAATGCTGCGACGGCTTCGTTTTCAGCTCGCCCGCCGCTTTCAGATACGGCACGAGAGTCAAGTGGACGAAACAAGTGTTTTCACATCCCTCCTCGAACCTGAACTGGCGCGCCGCCTCCAGGAACGGGAGCGACTCTATATCGCCCGAGACGCCGCCTATCTCGCACAGGACGATGTCGCAGTCGTGTTCTCCTGCACTGCGGAAGGCCGCCTTTATCTCGTCGGTTATGTGCGGCACCACTTGCACCGTCCCTCCAAGATACCCGCCTGCGCGTTCGCGCGCCAGAACCGCGGAGTAAATCCGCCCGGAAGTGTAGTTCGACGCCTTGGTGCAGGTGACGCCGGCGAAGCGCTCGTAGTGCCCGAGATCGAGATCGGTTTCGGCGCCGTCGTCGGTAACGAACACCTCGCCGTGCTGGCAGGGCGACATAGTCCCGGGGTCGATATTCAAGTATGGATCGAGTTTCTGCATGAAAATCTTGTATCCGCGGCTTTTCAGCAGCAATGCGAGAGATGCGCTCGTGACGCCCTTGCCGAGCGAACTTACCACTCCGCCGGTGATAAAGACGTATTTGACTTGCTTCTTCATATTTTCTTTCTGCCGATGGCAAACGATTGCTATAGAATGCCGTCGATATTATTCGATGGCATTCGACTGCACTCGACAATTTTGCGGAACTGCCCGAAAAGATACCTGCTGTCGCGCGGGCCCGGGCAGGACTCGGGATGGTACTGAACCGAAAAGGCCGGCAGGGTTTTGTGGCGGAGGCCTTCGATCGTTCCGTCGTTGAGATTGACGTGAGTTGTTTCAAGGCAATCGGGGAGCGATTCGGCGACAACCGCAAAGTTGTGGTTCTGGCTCGTTATTTCAACTCCACCTGTAATCAGATTTTTCACCGGATGGTTGCAAGCATGGTGGCCGAACGTCAATCTCGCGGTTTTCGCGCCGCAGGCGAGGGCGAGAAGCTGGTGGCCGAGGCAAATCCCCATGATCGGCACGCGTCCCGGCAATTTCCGGATATTCTCGACGGCATAGGGCAGTGCGGAAGGATCCGCCGGCCCGTTGGATAGAAACACGCCGTCGGGATTCATCGCAAGGACTTCCTCGGCCGAACTCCAGGCGGGCACGACCGTGACTTGCGCCCAACTCGCCAGCGAGCGCAGAATATTCGTTTTCACGCCGAAGTCGTAGCATACGATGTGGGGAAGCCGTTTCGCCGCGTCTCTCGTCTCGTGTCTCATGCTCTCTTTCTTGCAAAAGCTCGAGACATTGGACAAGGGACGCGGCGAGAATTCATAAGCCTCCTTGCAAGTCACCTTTGCCGCGTAATCCTGGCCGTCAAGCCCTTCCCACTCGCGCGCCAGCGCCACAGACTCCGCCTCGAGCCAGATTTGGGCACGCTCCTTATCGTCTGGCCGCCGATCCTCTGCACGCAGATGCGCCTTGCGGTTGCCGTGCTCGCGGATATGCAGCGTGAGCGCGCGCGTATCTACGCCGCAAATGCCGGGGATGCCGTTCTCGCGCAGATATTCATCGAGGCTCTTTTCGCTGCGCCAATTGCCGGGCGATGTCAAATCACCCACGACCAGCCCCGACAGAAAAAGGGCGCGGCTCTCGGTATCGGCGCGGTTGATTCCGTAATTGCCAATTTCCGCCGCAGTAAGAACGACGAACTGCCCGGCATATGAAGGGTCGGTCAATATCTCCTGGTAACCGCTCATCCCCGTATTGAACACGACCTCTCCCAGCGCATTTGTTTTCGCGCCGAAAGCGACGCCTCGGAACACCGTCCCGTCGTCTAGCGCCAGGAATGCGTTTCTTTCCCTTTGAGCTTTCCACTTCTCCAGATAGTCCATTCAATACGGCCTTTCGGTTTTGTGTTCAAGATGGTTTTGTATTGCACGGCGCAATATCTTGCAGCCGCCAGGGGTTGGATAATCGCCGGTGAAATACCAGTCGCCGATGGGGCTTGAGGCGACTCCGGACTTCAGACTTGAGACTTCGGGCGCTTTGTCAAGAACACCGATGCCGGAAGTCCGGCGTCCGGCGTCTGAAGTCAGACATTTCCTCAAATCCTCCACCGACTGATACACGACTTTCACTTCCGCCTTCATGCCGGGAGGGGTGAGGAGTCGGGCGATTTCGGCGCAGTGCTCTTCGTCCGTGAATCTGGCGTAGAGAGCGGCGAGCGGATTTGACGGACACGACGGGTTTGTTTCCAATGCTTTACGCAATTCTGTTTTCGCGTTTTCCCCGAGAAGATCCACGAGCGCTTTGAAGGCGACGAGTTCGCCCATGATCGACATATCTATTCCGTAGCAATCGGGATACCGGACTGGCGGCGCGGAGGACGCGATCACAATTCTCTTGGGGCCAAGCCGGTCGAGCATGGGGAGTATGGCATTCTTCATGGTGCTGCCGCGAACTATGGAGTCGTCCAAAACGACGAGCGTATCCAGACCGGGGCGGACGAGTCCGTAAGTGACGTCATAAACATGCTTGTAGAACTCCCGTCTGGCAGCGGCATCGGCTATGAAGGTCCGGAATTTGGCGTCTTTGACGATGACCTCTCCGAAGCGAGGGAAGGTATTTAGGACTTCGGACTGCCGGCTTCCGGCTTCAGTCACGGAAGTCTGGCGTCCGAGGTCCGAAGTCCTGTTTCCGTTGTGATGGAAGGCGGCGTTTATCAGCGCCTCCAGCAATCCGTGGAAGGCGATTCTAGCTGAGTTCGGGATGTAAGAGAAGAAGATGTCTTCCAGCGGCGCATCGGCCGCCTTCAGAATCCGCGGCAGAAGCGCCGCTCCAAGGGCTTTGCGTTCGCGGTGTATGTCGGCGTCGTTCGCCCGTGAGAAGTAGATGCGCTCGAAAGAACAAGGGCGGGGTGCAATATTGCCATTGCCGCCGATGTCGCCAGTTGCGACGCCGCCAATCTCCAAATGGCATTGGCGGTTGGCATTGGCGACATTTCCGCATCGGCGACATTCCACTTTTCCATCCGGCGACACTGAAAGCACCTCGCCGTGCGGCAATTCCTTGACCTCGCCAGGTGCAATGTCGAAAGCAGCCTGGATGGCTGGGCGCTCGCTGGCGACTGCGACAACATTTTCATCGACATAATAATATCCAGGTCTGATGCCGTTTGGATCGCGCGTGGCGAACGCCCAGCCGTCGCCGGTCATTCCGCAAAGCGTCCATGCGCCGTCCGCTTTGGAGAGGGCGCGCGAGATGGCTGAAGCGATATTGCCGGCGGCAAGTTCCTTCGCGATCAGTTCGCAGATGAGATATCCGTCGGCCTTGCTTGTCGGGAAGGAGCCGTGCCGCGCGTAGTCGTCGAAGAGTTCGTGCGCATTCGTGAGGTTGAAGTTGCCGGCGAGCAGAAGCGTGTGCCCGAGGTCGCTGGACTCGTGGACGAACGGGTGGCAGAAAGCCACCTCGCTCTTCCCGAATGTCGCATAGCGCAGATGGCCCAAGAATATGCGTTCCCGTCGAATATCCCGCTTGGCGATCGCGCCAAGCACATCGGCAAGCGATGAATTGGAGGCCGATTTGAACATCCAATACGGAGACGCCCCCGGTTCGGGATCGGCATTGAGAATCGCC
>DFGM01000132.1:4317-5006 GCA_002371755.1 Verrucomicrobia bacterium UBA3750
AGCAGAAGCGACAGCTTTGTGCCGCCGAAATCGCCGTTGGCGGCGGCGGGTTTCCGCAACACCACCATCGCCACGGCGCATTCATGTTTTATTTCACCGGACATGTTTCGCTGCGCGCTCCGCAATCAATAGAGAAAGAGCATGTCGCGATATTTGGGCAGCGGCCAGCGCGCGGAGGAAGTGCGCGTCTCGAGCGAATCGGCGGCGGTGCGCAGAGCCTGCATCGCAGAAACTATCGCGCTTTCGTCCGTGCCGGCAAGCGCTTCGTCGAGTCTGGCGAGGGCGGACTTGAGCGCGTCCATGTCGCGGCCGAGTTCCACGAGTTTCTCGCGCAGGGCGGACGTGCCGGAAGGAACGGAAAGCGCCTGCGCGGTCTTGAGAGCCTGCGCTGCGGCAAGATATTCGTCCGTCGCGGCGGGGAAGATCGCTTCGGAGGCGAGGTCGCGGGCGCAGGCGCCTTCGATGCGAACCTTCTTGGCGTATTCCTCCAGGAATATTTCACGGCGGCTTTCGAGTTCGCGGCGCGTCATCACGCCGTACTTCTCGAAGAGCGCCGCGGTTTCAGGCTTTGCGAGCGCGGCGAGGGCGCTTGGAGTATCCGGCGCGTTCGGGAGTCCGCGCGCCGCCGCCTCTTTGGGCCAGGAGGCCTCGTAGCCGTTGCCGTTGAACACGACGCGCTTGTGCGCGGC
>DFGM01000162.1 GCA_002371755.1 Verrucomicrobia bacterium UBA3750
GGGTTGGTGCCGTAGCTGACGGCGGCGACTATGGCTGCAATGATACCGAGGAATTTCATTGCGACTTCAAATGCATAACAGTATTGTCGATGTATCCATATTCCGCCTTGTGGTTGCGGCTGTCTTTGCTTGTCCCCTTGCCGATGTCGTGCCGCATATTATACCATTTTCCGGCATTGCGGCGTTAGCCCGGTTTCCCGCGTTCGCTCTCTTCGCTCCAGTGGCTACTCGCGCATGGCGCGACGTGCACGGGACTTCGTGCGGCGACGCGATGCCTCGTTGCTGCCGACGCTGACCGCGATACTGCGCAACGGCAGCAACCGGCGGGAGAGCATCTTCGAGATCGTGAAGAGCGCAAGGCCGAGTCTGTGCACATGGTCGGTCGCCGAGAAGCGGTACTACCGCGCCCACGCAAGGCTGCTGCGCCTGTTCGGCGCGTAGTTGCGGGCGGGCGGAGACAGGGGCGGAGCCTGTCCTCCGCCCAATTCATGCTCTCACTGGTTCACGAGCCAGTCGCAGAAAGCCGTCAGCTGGTTGTCATTTGTAAGATTTGCCGCGTAGTCCAAAAGTCCGCTTTGGAGTTGCGTGTAGATTTCCCCTGCCATCGCATTCTCTATTGCCGCGCCGATGAACGCAATGTATGCCTTTTTGAATGTCGTTCTGATTCGGTCAAGTGCGGTACTTGCGGTTTTCCAGTGTTCGTCCGCTCCGGCAGGGTCGATGCCGCCCTTGAGTTCGCCCATGACGACATAGTTCTTCTGGTCGGAAAGAATTGGGCTGAGCGAATTCTTGTCCAGACGATCGGATGTCTTGTTGAACACCACAATGTCAACGTTCTTGGCCACGCCAGGAATGTTCGCATTGTGCATGAGCATTCGGGTGTATTCGCCGTTCTGCCATCTGATTGCCTTTGCGTTTCCTTCATCCTGCGAAGAGCATACGGCGCCGTCGATCCACTTGCCCTTTCCGCAATGGACTGCGAATTTCATTCCGTTTACACGCAGCTGCGCGATGATCTTTCTGGACAGTTTCTCCCTTGCCATCACACCGATGATGTTTTTCATCCGCCCGCCCAGTTGCTCTCCGAGGGAAAGCAGATAACGATAGACGATTTCGTCAATGTACTTTTTGCCGACGGGCCGAAGGACCCGCTTGACGAACTCTTCGAGAACCCTTGACTTGTCGTCGTCGTCCATGTTGCCCTGTGCCTTGGCGGAGCACCCGGCGGCAAGAAGAAGCGCAGAGCGCAGTTCCGCAAGCTTGAGGATGTCGTCGCATCGCTTCGTGTTCAGCGTCAGCTTCGACCACAGCGCCTTCCCTTGTTCGATGTAGGGGGTGGACTCAATGTCACGGCGAAGCGCAATCGAGAGAAAACCATCTCGCCGTGCTTCGCGAGTGGTGACCAGGTCTTTTGGCGTCGAAACATAGGGTATGGATTTGGGCATCATCCGACTTCCTTGAAAAACTGTTCTTTGACTGCTTTTGCCACGGCTGCGGCGAGAACCGGCGGCACGGCGTTCCCGACCTGCCCAAACTGCGTCATCGCAACATTACGGGCGTAGCTATATGAATCAAGGCGCACACCGGCAAACTCCCAGTCGAGAGGAAACGTCTGCAAGCAAGCAAGTTCTCTTACGGTCAGCATTCGGTCAAGATGCGGATGTATGAAGTCACGGTATCCACTCCGCGTAACCGTTGGCGATGGACGGTTTGGATCAAGCCGTCTATAGGTGCATCCAAATATTTTCTCCTTGTCGGCAAGTTTCTCACCAATGCCCACCTTGCGGATTTTTGCCAGTGTCGATGGTGCATGTGCCGTTGCCTCATGATTCTTAATAACCATGCTTCTCTATCCTTTCCTTTATCGTGCCAGCCACTCGCAGTGCGATTTCGGACGGCGGCGTAGCCGGCGGCAGATTTCCTATCGCATCATCTACGGTCACGTAAGGTTTCACTTCATTGCCGAAGAGATCTAATTTGGATGATTTTTTCACGTCGCCATGTGTTGGTGACGGGAATTCAAATGGAACATGTATCCTGTTCCCGACGATGAAGATTCTCTCCCGGAACTGCGGTGCGCCGTAGGAAGCCGAATTAAGCACTTGGTGCTTTACCTCGTAGCGATACGTGCGTCCTTTGTATTTCACAGGCAAAGTAGCCTCTTCCATTATCGCTGCAAGAGCTCGGCCATGCTCCCAGTTAGCGAGTCCACGCACATTCTCCATGACAAATCCGACAGGCAGAGCCTCACGAACAACACGGATAAACTCAAGGACGAGTTTTCCTCTCGGATCGTCCAACCCCATGCGCTTGCCAGCCAGACTGAAACTCTGGCAGGGTGGTCCACCTATTACGAGCGCGGCCTCTAGTGGCTTTAAATGTCCAGCTGCAAGTATCGTTTCAGTTGTTATCTCGTTTATGTCGCCTTCAATGACAGGAACATCTGGCATGTTTGTACGCAACGTTTGACAACAAGCGGAATCACGCTCCACAAGCACAGCAGTCTCGAAGCCTGCGTCGTGGAATCCGATGTCCAGGCCGCCGGCGCCGCTGAATAAAGATATCACTTTGTTGCTCATTCAGAGTCTCATTGTTTGGATGCATATTATACCAAATTTCTCCTTGGATGTGGGCGTGGCTGAGCGGTGGGCTCTTTTCACCACCGGGATTTCCAATCTCGGCAGTCGCTCCGGCGACGCCGATTTATGATATAATACCGGAAAACATTTTACCCGGCATGAATACTTCCAATAAGACAATAAACGGTGAAGCCGCAGACG
>DFGM01000158.1 GCA_002371755.1 Verrucomicrobia bacterium UBA3750
GCCTGGCGGTTCTGCGCCTACGACACCGAGGGCAGGGCGATCTTGACGCTCGACCAGTACGACGGTTCGGAATGTCCGCAATGGATGCTTTCCAATATAGCAGCCGATGCGTTTGACAACCAGAATCTGCTCCAGTGGCTTGAAGGCCAGCCGTTCGTCGCGACGGCGACAATCTACGATTATACGCCGCTTGCCGGAGATAATGATGCTTCCGTGGATGCAGACAAAGTTCGCACGGCGTCCCGATATCTTGTGAACAGCGGGACGGTCACGCTGATCGGGAGGACTTGGACGCGCTACACGCACGGAACTTCAAATGGCTGTGCAACCGTAACGGTTGAAACCATATCGCCCTGTTCGCAGAGTGCCGCAATTGGCGACGTCGGCAACGCTGTCACGACCGAGACGCGCTACGATGACGACGCCCCCGGCATACCGCTCACGCTTCGCGGACAGGTGCTGACTTCCACAGACGCCGATGGCATAACGACCGAAAACACATATTCCATCTCCGGCAACGTCCTGTCCCAGGCGTCCCAGATGTTTTATCAGTCCCATCCATCCCCGATCACCACGCACACGGAACGTTGCACCACATACGGAAACGTCCTCCGCGAATGGAGCGTCCACACGGCAAGCGGCATGGCGTTTGACGAGCGAGAGCATATCTACGACGACAAGAACCGACTTGTGTCGACCATCTACGCCGACGGCTCGTTCACGACGAACGCCTACTCCTGCTGCCGGTTGCTGTGGAGCCAGGATCGCACAGGGCGTAAGGTTCTGCGAAGCGCGGTAACTGGCGAAGACCATCTCTACTACGCGATGGAGGAAGTCTCGCTTGCCCAGCTTCCCCACGACAATCTGTATATACCGTATGGGAATCAACGTTCTGTAGATAATCATTACCGGGTAACGCAGCACTTCATGGATGCGCTTGGGCGCGAGACAAACACCGTTGTCCGCATTGGGCAGACGGCTGGCTGCGCGACGAATCAAGTTTATGTTCTAAACAAGGGATGGCGGACTTCGGAAACCACTGCCTATCCCTACGGCGTTTCGGACTTCGAGGTGTCAACTGATATGCGAGGTAACGAAACCACCACAATCCGTAGCGCATATTCAGATAGAGAAGTTATCGAAACCGTCGAAACGAACAAGGCCACGATCGCCACGGCCTACCGCAATGGCTTGACCCTTTTGCGCGAAGAGTGGCCGGACGAGAAGTGGAAGGAGACCGAAACATCAACTTCCTACGATGCGAACGGATGCAGAATTGATGTCGTTTCAGTCTCGGCATCCGATCACAACGCCGTCGTTTTGCGCACGACCTACCGCGATTTTCTTGGCCGCACTGTGCGCGAAACTACACCGCTCTCCGATATTTCCTATACCTACGATGGCGCAAGTTCGCGCGTCATGACGGCGGCCGATTCTGTTTCCGGCGAAACCGTCACTCGCATCTACGACAACCTCGGAGAAGCCGTGGGGCAGTTGAAGAACGCAATCACCTCGCGCAACGACACAGACTACGAGATTGAATCCAACACGCTCTGGCGCGTCATTGCGAAAACGGTCGTCGGCAGTGTTTCCAACACCTGCGCCGTCACGAAAGAGCGCTTGACAGGGCTTTCCGACGAGTTGCGTAGCGAGACGTTCGTCTATCAGAACGGCGCATTTGCGCTTCATGCCTATTCGTTCTTCGATACCACGAACTCCGTGCTGACAGAGGTTTCCGAATCCGTGACGGCTGGAACGACAACCACCAAGAGCAAGTTTGGTATCGCGTTCGAGTCCACATCGCCCGACGGCACGACGAGCCGCTTCTTCGATCCGTTCGGGCGCGTGTTCTACACGGAGAAGGACGGACGGAGCGTCGACTGGATTGGGCGCAACGACTACGGCGACATCGAAGAATACGACACGTTCTACACATCCGGCACCAATGTCTATGCCGAGTTCTACGGCTACGATTCGTTCGGCAACCGCATCGTCGCCACCAACGCCCTTGGCGCGGTTACGACATCCGCATACGATTTCGCCAACCGTCCGCTTGCTTCCGCCGGTGCGGTCTATCCCGTACAGTACGGTTACGACACCGAAGGACGACGCACCGGCCTTTCCACAACGCGAGATGGCACGACATGGGATGCGACCGCCTGGTCTTACAATCCGGCAACAGGTTTCTGCACATTGAAAACATACGCAGACGGCACGACCGTCGCCTACTCCTACACGCCAGATGGACTTCCCCTCCGCACGACAAAACCGAGCGGTGCATGGACGGAGAATGTCTATGACGCTACACGGCAAGTCGTAGGCACTCTTTCAAGCGATGGTGCGCTGGATTCAACCATTCAGCGTGATGAGTTTGGCAGAGTTGTTTCAGTGTCGAACTCATCTGCTTCGGTTGGATATTCTCTAGATGACTATTGGGGTGCGACAAACGAAGTTCAGACCATTGATGGCGTGTCCGCATCTTTCATTCGCAAATTCGATGCATACGGACGGCTTGTGCGGTTTTCCCATGTCGGCGGCGAGGAATCAATGTTCGGGCATGCGCCGCATGGCGCGATTTCCTCTGTTTCAAATGTCAATATTTCTGTGGGATATGCTTTCACGGGTGATGCACTTGACGCCGGATATGCGCTTGCCGTGCAAGGAGGCTTGGACTTTTCGCGCGAAGTGTTCCGGCATGACTATTTGAGGAGTTGCATTGTCGCCGTCTCCAATCATTGCGGCAACACCACGCACGGTTTGCAATATTCCTACGATGCGTTGCAGCGACCTGTTTCCCGCAACGCCGATTCGTTCGGCTACAACGAGCGAGGGGAGGTTGTTTCCTCGCGCAGAGGCGCGGAGAACGCAGAGGACACATACTTGTACGACAACATTGGAAACTTGTTGGCTTCCTCCGTCAACGCGGGAACAAACACTTACACATCCAATAATCGCAACCAATATACCTCCATTCTCCGCGCCTCAGCGTCTCCGCGTGAGACATCCTACGACCTCGACGGCAATATGACGCAGTACGGTGAATGGACTTACGCCTACAATTCAGGTAATCGCCTCGTCTCAGTGTCGTCCAACAACATGCTCGTTGCCTCGTTTGCCTACGACGCGCAAGGTCGCCGCGTCAAAAAAGTCGCCGCAGACGGAACACACCGCTACTTCTACGACGGCTGGCTGCTCGTGTACGAGCATGTCGTTCGTCCGAACAACACTACAAACGAAATCGAATACGTCTGGGGTAAGGATGTTTCAGGCACGCATGACGGCGCGGCGGGAATCGGCGGGCTGCTTTACCTCACTATCTCTAACTCATCCACTCCCAACTCCTCCTCTCAACAACTCTACATTCCGGGGTATGACGCTTACGGCAACATCCTCGGCTACCGCGATTCACAAGGTAATCTTGTCGCTTCTTACACCTACGATGCCTTCGGCAACATCATCGGCCAGTCAGGCACAATGGCCGATACGTTCTCATTCCGTTTCTCGACAAAGTATTTCGATGCCGATTGTGACCTCTACTACTACGGCTACCGCTATTACAAGCCGCAAATTATGCGCTGGCTCACCCGCGACCCGC
>DFGM01000106.1 GCA_002371755.1 Verrucomicrobia bacterium UBA3750
TGGAACCACGAAATACACCAAATACACGAAATGAAATCTTGAGTGTTGAGCCAAGTTATACGAGGTCGCTCGGTGAGATTGTGGAGTTGATTAAGAGTTTCCATGACGAACCTAGCAACCTTATGGTGCCGAATCAAGCGGATGGCTTTACCAAGAAACTCTACTCAACCTATCTTGCGGCGTTGCCGGAGGACAAGTTCAGCTATCCGCTCACAATGCATTGCGACAATCGCGGCAGTTTCACAGAGGCTCTGCATTCGGCGGAGCGGGGGCAGGTGAGCGTGAACGTCTCGAAGCCGGGAATCGCCAAAGGCCAGCATTGGCACCATACGAAACATGAGAAGTTCCTTGTGGTGAGTGGCAAGGGTGAAATCAACTTCCGCATCGCCGACGATCTGAGCGGCAAGGTTATCACATACAAAGTGAGCAGCGAAAAGCTCGAAATCGTGCGAATTCCACCTGGGTATACGCACAACATCGTCAATGTCGGCGACACGGACATGGTAACTCTCATGTGGGCGAACGAGGTATTCGATCCCGCGAATCCTGACACGTTCAGGATGGAAGTGTAATAAGGCGCATGGCGAAAGCCGAGCATATAGTTCCTGGTTTTGACGACCCAACCTGCGGAATTGCTGTTGCCGCAAAGCAGTTGATTGCGCGAGGCGTTGGCGAAGATGGGGAAGTGTGGGTTCACTCCATGTGGACCCCGTTGGTCATGAGGGCGAGCTTCAAGGCGCTGTTGAAGGGCAAGAAACTTGTCCGGATGCCGCATGGATGTACTGACCCGACAAAGCTCAGGCATCACTGGCATAAGAAGCGCTGGGTCGCGCCGATTGAGCGTTGGCTCTTCCGCCATGCAGATCGAATTATTGCAACATGCGCGGACGAGGTTGATTGGATTAAGGCTTTTGAGCCGAAAGTGAATAGAGTGGAGATTGTCCGGTTGGCGCACAAATCAGACAGGAAGGACCCGTGTTCAGCACCGATAGTTTGTTCGGGCTATGAGCAATCATCAAAATTAAAGTTGCTATATGTTGGACGGTTACATCCATTGAAGGGAGTTGAATATCTGCTGCAGGCGATTCCGACCGATTGCAAACTTGTCATCATTGGTAAAGACGAGGGCGAAGGCAGAAAGCTTCGGCAAATAACGGCTCGTCGTGGACTAGATGTTGAGTTCAGGGGCGTTGTATGCGAAGCGGAGAAGGAGGCGGCTTACAAATGGTGCGACGTTCTCGTTCTTCCAACCCTCTCCGAAAACTTCGGGCTGGTCATCGCCGAAGCGCTGGAGCGCGGCAAGCGAGTGATTACCACTGATGGCGCGCCGGCGTGGGGAGATGGGAATACGTATGGTGGGAGGTTGATTTACTTGAAGGGGTATCGCGACGGTACAGCTGAAGAGCGAGTCGGCTTGTTGAGGAACGCAATTGAGGAATTGAAATGTCAATTATGCTGAATATTTTATTGGGAATTGGGGCGGTTCTACTAGCTCTCGGGTCGATATGCGTCACGATGGCGGCGCTATTCCAGCCGAAGGAATACAAGGGCGACGGCAGGGACCATGCATCTGATGGATGGGACGAATCCATCGAGGATGTGTAAGTAGTGGCTGGTATGAAGATAGCGTTGATTGTCGCTGGGATTATAGTCGCTCTTGCGGTTGGTTTCGCGATGTGGAGCAAGATCGCGTACCGCCGCTGGCGGAAGCGCTTTGACGCGATGCCGCCCGATGAACAGCGCAAGGAACAGGAGCGAATGTATAAGGTTCAGCAGATGGAAGCGTGAGTTGGAGTGATTAGCTGGAGGTTTGGGTTGGAGTTTGAGAGTGGTGTGATAGTCGCCTGATTACTCAATAAGGCAGTCCAGAAATGGGCGGCCTTTGCCATAGTTGCCCAGACGGTTCGTTCCGTCTGGGCGTTTTGCTGCTTGGCACTAGAAGCGCGTCAGAAGGGTGGATTTCCCCTCTCTGGTGCGCTTCTTGCTTTTCGTCCGGATTTTCGCATGACACGAACGCGGCCTTAAGCCACACACGAAAGTGTGGGTCATTTGACGCCTACGGTTGCCCCGATTTTTTACGGATGCCACGTGAACCCCCAGGTGATAAAACAGGGCTAGCTGTGTTCACATAATGGGCTGCCGACTTGCAGGTCAAGTCGGCAGCCCATGCTCCAGTGGTGCGCTGCGCTGGGGGCATTGGGCGGGAGAGCTTCTCATCCCCTGCCATTGAACCGGGTGCTCATATGGGTGATTCCATGTGCAGGGAGAATCTGGTATAATATGCGGCATGAAAATCAGAAAAGAAGATCTTAAGTCTGCGGCGGTTGCGCTGCTTGTGGCGTTTGCGGCGAATCCGTTTCTGTCGGGTGTCGCGGCGAATGAGGTTTCTAACTGCGGCAAGGCGATTGAGTGCCTGTCCGACGGATGGGAGTTCCGCGCCGATGGAGGCTCGTGGCGGCGCGTGCGCGTTCCGCACGACTGGTCCATCGAGTCCGCGCCGGCGAAGGGCGGCGAAACGGGTAAGGAGTGGGGATTCTACAAGGCCGGGAAGGGCGAGTACCGCCGGACTTTCGAAATTGCGGAGGCCGACCTCGTGAAGCATCTCGAGCTCGCGTTCGACGGAGTCTTCCGCTTTCCCGAGGTGTACGTCAACGGCAAGCTTGCCGGAAAGGGCACGCGCTACGGCTACACGGGCTTCCGCATTCCGCTCGACGGCAAGGTTAAGGCGGGGAAGAACGACCTCCTCGTTAAGGTCGACAATTCCGCGCTTCCCGGATCACGCTGGTACATGGGTAGCGGAATCTACCGCGGCGTGCGGCTCGAGAAGATGGCGTATCCGTATGTGGAGCCGCTTTCGGTCGACGTGCGCACGAAGCTTCTGTCCGATGGCAGCGCGGAGGTTGCGTTCACCTGGTGGAGCGTCGAGCCGCCTGGCTCCGCTCATTTGAAAGTCGAGAACAGATACACCCGGGTGATAAAGAACCCCGTTCTCTGGACCCCCGAAACGCCGAAGCTGTACGAACAGGAGATCGGCAACGGCGTGAAGGTGCGATTCGGAATCCGCACCGTCGAGTGGAGCGCCGAGAAGGGCTTCCTTCTCAACGGCAAGCCGGTCGAGATGCACGGCGCGTGCGTACACCACGACCACGGTCCGCTCGGCGCGGCGAGCGAGCCCGAGTTCGAGTACCGGAAGGCGCGGCAGCTCAAGGAGGCGGGCTTCAACGCCGTTCGGACGAGCCACAATCCAGTCAGCGAGGAGTTTCTGTCGGCATGCGACGAACTGGGGCTTCTCGTGATGGACGACATGTTCGACGGACGCGAGAGAAAGAAGACGAACGGCGACTACTGCGAGGTGTTCAAGGATGACTGGCGGCGCGACGTCGAATGGATCGTCCGGCGCGACCGGGTGCATCCGAGCGTCGTCATGTGGTCCGTCGGCAACGAGATCCTCGAGCGCAGCGAGCCGTTCGCCGCCGAGACGACGAAGCAGATGCACGAGCTCATCGACAGGCTGGACGGAACGCGTCCGGTGACGCAGGCGCTCTGCCTCTGGGGCGAGAAGTGGGAGGACCAGGACGCGATGGCGGCGAACCTCGACATCGTCGGATACAACTACCTGGAGCATTTCACGGAGAGCGACCACGCGCGCCTTCCCAAGCGCGTCATCGTCTACACCGAGACTTATCCGAAGGACGCCGCGATGGTGTGGAACCGCATCGTGAAGCATCCGTACGTCATCGGCGAGTTCGTCTGGACCGGCATCGACTATCTCGGCGAGACCGGCATCGGGCGTAACTTCTACACCGACAGGGAGCTGCACGGCGAGCACTGGCAGGGGCATCTTCCGCAGTTCCCGTGGCACGGCGCGTACTGCGGCGACATTGACCTGACCGGGCACCGCAAGCCGATTTCGCACTACCGCGAGACGCTGTGGAATCCCGGCGCAAAGACGTACCTGGCCGTCCGCGAGCCTGACGGATGGAAGGGGAAGATCGCGACTTCGAAGTGGAGCGTGTGGCCGACGCACGATCACTGGACGTTCGCCGGCTGGGAGGGCAAGAAGGTGACGGTCGAGGTCTATTCGCGTCGGCCGAAGGTCGAGCTGTACCTGAACGGCAGGCTTGTCGGCGCGAAGGACGTATCCGCGGAGACTGCGTGGAAGGCTGAGTTCGAGCTCGACTATGCGCCGGGCGAGCTCACTGCGGTCGGCATCGCGGCGGACGGCTCGAAGGAGAAGTGTACGCTCATGACGGCTGGAGAGCCGAAGGATGTCCGCTTCTCCCATTGCCGGATTGGCCGCTACGACTGGATCACCGCTGAGGTCGTCGACGCGAACGGCACGGTGTGCCCCTATGCCGACCGCGAGGTCGATTTCGGCGCGGCGTCGCTTTCGGGCGAGGTCGTCGCCACATGCTCGGGCGACCTCTCGGACAACGTCCCCGCGCCGAGTGCGACGCGCCGCACCTGGATGGGCCGCGCGATGGCGGTCGTGCGGAAGTAGAGCGCGGCGCAGGCAAGGGCGGATGAGCCCCCTGCCCGCCGCACTGCCTGTCGCCACTCGAGCCGATATCCGCCTCATGCGCATCGGTCTGGAAACCAATGGGCATTGGGCGGGCGACCAATGGGCATTGAATCCGGATTCAATGCCCATTGGGTTCCAATTCAATGCCCATTGGATTTGCGAGTGATGGGCATTGGTCTTGCGGGTGATGGGCATTGGCCGGGGTAGCTCTCCAGGCGGGCCGGGCAACGCCTACGGGCGGGCCGGGCGATCCCTGGTGTTCATAACTTTTTTCACTTTTCCTGATAATGGACCCCCGAAATTTTGATTAGACAGGTGAGAGGATTGGGTTGAGGGAGGTCGATTGCAGTCGAATGCAATCGATTGCAATCGAGGCGACACCGGCTGAAAGCCGGGTGTTGCCGCAACTAAGGAGGTAATTATGGAAATCAATTTCACCACCGCTCTTCCGGGCGGAGTAGAGCCGAAAAACGGCAAATACCACTGCAAAGTGGCTCATAATAGGGTAATTGCACCCGATGAGGTCGCCGA
>DFGM01000023.1 GCA_002371755.1 Verrucomicrobia bacterium UBA3750
CGAACTTGCCGTCGGGGCCGGGCACATAGGTGTGTACATATGATTCTATATGATTCTAATAGATAGCGCACACGGGAGTCAATGCCGGATATGCATTCGCTCCATTATAGCCTGAAGTTTCTTCTCCGTCCTAGGCTTGACCAGCAGCATGTACCACTTGCCTGCCATGGCAGAATCTGCCCCGGAATCCAAATTTTGAATACACTCCGTTCCCGTCAAGTATGCATGTATCTTGACCAAAACCCATCCTGCGGGCGTGAAGTATGAATTGTTTTTCCATACGTAACAGCCTATTGCGGCTGATACGCCTAATACTATAACACATTGTGAACGCCCGCGCAAGGGGGGAAATGCAGAAAATGTGGCTCAGCAGCCTTATTGACTTTCGGCCATTCGATATGGTATAATGTGATTGTCGTTTGGAGAATAGAACTTTCAAGTTGAGGCGCAATTTCTAAATCTAACCATATGACTTCCACTCTTCACAGCATCGCCGGAGGAAATGCGCTGAAAATGCGCGTGGCGTGCCCTGCCGAAATAGGGGGGGGGGGTCAAGGCTGCTCGGACGCAATAGCGGCCTTCTACGGCGCACTACACGCGATTTTAGATGGCAGTCTCCGGAACGTGTCAAGTTCCGCGCCAATCACTCAAAGGGACAGAATAGTCGGAAGCGGTTCAAGGGACGTTCCCTTGTCGACTCTTCCGCCGTCTTTTGTCGCCTGCACCCCTCTTATTCCCATGTCTCCATTTTGTTCCGGGCGGTGTACGCAGCACGGATGGCGTTGGTTTTCTTCCAAGCCCCAACCGTATCGCTTCGTTAATTGGCCTGTCAAGCGCCAATCCCCCGTCCCCGGTCAAACGGTTCATTCTCAACAGTAAAAAGGAGTGAAAAAGATGAAGAGAGAGAATACAGCATTGTCAAGAGCGGTAAAACGATTCGCTCTTGGCCTGGTCGCAGCGGGAGTGGTCACACCGGTCCTGGCGGCGGCACCCGTCGCCGAGTGGTACGGCAACTTCGACACGACCGACCACGGCGGCGGCTGGACGTTCAGCGCGAACGGCAATACGTCTGACGCGAACGGCGTGACAATCACAGCCAACAAGCCGGCGGTGATTAAGACGACGTCCAATGTCAAATCGACCGTAACGGTGGTAGTCGGCTACAAGGGCCCGACCTCGACGACCTCCGGCACGATCGTGTCGTTCTGCACAGATGGAAACTCCAGCAACAACCGTCAGAACCTCAGCCTGACCAATGGCCGTATGACCATGGGCTGGACAACGAACTACAAATACGCCGAGACGCGCAACATCCAGCCTGACGACGGTAAACTGCATTTTGCCGTGTTTTCATATTCCGGCACGGTCGGGGCTAACAATGGCACCACATGTTGGCTGGACGACGGAGCGCGCGCCGATTCAACGGGCCTTGGTTCTAGCACGGCTTATTATATCAAGGACATAGCGCTTGGTGCGATACGCTCGCCAGCGAATGCACTCTCCAACGCCGAGTTCAAGTATGTGGCGATCTATGACAGCTATTTCGACAATGCAGCTGCCGCTGCGGCACTGGCGAGGGCGAAGGCAGCCGCAAACGGCTCATCGTCCATCACGGCGACGGCCGGCGGTGCAGCGCTCCCTGCGTCGGACGCGGATAAGAGCGTCACCGTGACAGGCGAGGCCGGGGGTGTCTTGACTGTCGCGGAGAGCGTTTCGCTCGGCGCCTTGACCACGGCGGGCGAGGCGGTCACGATCAAGCCAGCGCAAGGCGCCTGCATTTCCGCCGGGGCGGTGGATGCGACGGCGGCGGCGATCACCGTCGATTTGACGGACTGGGACTTCAAGGCACTTGCGTGGAACGCCGTCGCCGGCGCACCCTACCGCGTCTGGCCCCTGAAGAGCGGAACAATGGCCGGCACCGTCACGCTCGACACGACTGGTGCGGAGCTCCCCACGGGATATGCGCTGACAACCATCTCCACCATACTCGGACCCGCCATCGAAATCTCCACCTCGCTCCAGCTCGGTGGCTCGCTTAATGTCAACTTCTATGCCCCAGATCGAAATCCAACCGGCTCTATCGCGAGTTCGGAGGCGTCACATGGCGCATATCCCATAATCGGCACGACCTGGAATGAGGTGACCAGTAAGAATGCACAGACTGACGTGGCAGTTGCAAAATACGTGACGGCGGGCGGAGAAGTCAAGACAGACGGCGCCGCCAAGGTCACGACGGTCAACGTCGCAAATTCCTATATTTCAGGTTCAAGCGGAATCTTTTCCGGATACATCGACGATGGCAGCACGCCGACGGTCACGATCACGGATATACCCTTCTTGAAATACCGCGTGATAGTGTATGTGGCAACAGATTCCAGCAGTCTCTCGTTTTCGACGAAGAGCATAAATGGCGTCTACTATTCCACGGCGGCGGCAGGGTCGACAGCCACTCCGTCGCTTCCAGGCCTGGGCGGTCTCTGGGGAGCCACTGACTACCGTGACGGTGCGCTCGAGGGTGTGAGCTATCTCGCCTCGGATGTAATAAGCGACACGACGACCGTGACAATCGGCAACATGGTTCGAGATACTTCCATTTACCGCTCTTGCATCGCTGCGGTGCAGATTGTTGAAGTTGGCGTGGAGAAGGAAGTCGTGGCGGCGGAGCTGGAGCTTGCCGCCAATGCGGAAATCACGTTCCCCGGCGGTAGCGAGTGGACGATCGGCGGCACGGCTGGGCAGGCGCTCGCGTCCATTTCCGACGCGACGGCGGCCACGATTACGCTTGCCGGCGACGCAAAGATCATCATGCCTTCTTCCGTCACGGCTGCAATCGCCGACAACCTGACATTGCTCGACGTTAGGCTGGCGGATGGCGTTTCCTCGGCGACGCTTACTGTCGAATATGGCGCCACGGGCGATTTGCCGGAGGACTCCGCGACGACAGCGACGTGGACGAAAGATGCGCCCTCCGGGCTGGTGGAGTTCTCCGCTGCGAGTGGCGTGACTCTGAAGGAGGCGATTGCATCGAGTTCGATTGACACGGCGGCATACGCGTATGCAGTCGACGGCGACAATGTGTATGTGGCCAAGCGCCCCGAAACCGGCGTAGTCAGCGTTCGCATCGGCGCGAGGACGCAGGCGGCGTCCGGCGGCTACATCGCCCCATCCTACTCGAGCGTCGGTCCATATCCGCTCTCCGGTGTTCTCTGGGAGCAGACGAAATTTTGGAACGACAACAGCACGAGCGGCACATACACCGACGTCCAGGAGCTGAGCGACGCAAGCGGGGCGACGGCGGCGAATCCCATCCGCATCGCCTACTACGGGCACAATACATACTACAACAACAACGCCACGGACGCGAACGGAGCGAAGAACAACGTCAATTCGCCCAATAAGGTGCTGACATATACATATCTCGATGACTCCGATTCCGGCGACGGGGCGCTTACAGCGACGTCCTCCAGCAATCCGAGCGATACGCGCACGCTGCCCTCGCCGGGCCATTCGCGCGGCTGGCAGCTCCATTTCGAGAACATCCCCTACAATACCTACGATGTGTATTTCATCACCGCGTCCGACGTTTCCGCCGGGACGCTGAAGGAGTGCCCGATATACGTATCGCTCGACGGCGGCACGAACTGGAAGAGCTACTATGGCGATACTTCGAGCGGCAAGACGGCAATCGGCTTCAGCAACTGGACTGGTCTTCCCTTCGCGCAGGACGGCAATCTGGTGGAGGGCAAGAACTACCTCAAGATGCGCATTTCAAAGTCGCTCTACGGCGACAACATCCAGACGCTCGAAATCACCCATGGCACGCGTGACACAGGCAACTCCATTCGCTCGGGCCTCGCGGCAATCCAGATTGTCGAAGTGACCAACGACGGCGTCTACACGCTTGAGAGCTCCGGCAACTGGTCGGATGCAATCTGGACTGTCGGCTCTACCACGGGTCAGGCATGGGCGGACACGGTCGAAGACGAGGCATCCACGGCGAAGATTGCGGCGAGCGAGACCATCTCCTCCGTCACTGTCAACACTGCGGTTTCGGCCGGTTCCGTGCTGCTTACCGGCACGAGCGACTTCGCGCTTAATGGAACGGCGACGCTGACCGTCTCCGATTCGTTTGACGCGACGGAGTTCACCGGCGCACTCACGCTCAACGCACCCGTCTCCGGCCCGATATACCTCGCGGACAATGCGACGGTGGAGTTCGCCGGCGACAGGACGCTTGCATACAGCCTCAACGGCGAGACGGCGACGACGAAGATAACTTCCGGCGAGGTAGTGGCGGCCGGCAGCCTGAACACGAACATCGAGGTCGAGGACGGCGCGAAACTGAAGCTCGGCGCGGTCGGGGGCTTCGGCTCCACGGGCAGCGGCGCATACGCCAGCGGGAAGACGATAACCGCCAAGGAGGGCGGGACGATTGAACTCAACGGCATCGGGGGCGTGAATGAATACACACTCGCCGGCGGAACGCTCCAAAACACGGGGAACGCCATAGGCAATTCATCGCGCCAGACTTCGAAGCTGACCCTGAGTGCTGATTCGACCGTCAATGCCGGCTCGAACTTCGGGTTGCTGGCAAGCAACTTGGGTAGCACGATGCTGACTCTCGCGGGCAACAAGCTCACGAAGACGGGCGGCAACTCGTTCATCCTCTGCAACACGACGAGCGACGCGAACGGCTCCATCGAGGTCGCCGCCGGCAACCTCTGGTTCACGCAGACAGGCTCGACAATCAACGTCCCCGTGACACTCGGGAACGGCACAACGGCAACAATCGACATCGCATCCACTGTCAAGTCGTTTGCCGGCTCCGGGACGGTGAATGGCAGCGCCGCCCTGACGACGACGGGACTGGATTTGACCGGCGGCCTGACGGTTGCCGCGCCAGTCACGCTTGCGAATGGCGCCACTGTGAAGCTTGGCGCGGGCTCTGTCAGCAGCGCGATTACCGTCCCCGCGAGCGCAACTATCACGGTCGACTTCTCCGGCGTTTCCTCGCCGGTGGCGGGAGTCGTGCTCTCGAATATCACGCTTGGCGAGGACGCGGTAATCAACTGCACGGGAATTCCGAACGGCTTCCGCGCCGCGCTCTCGGGCGATTCCGTGGTGCTCGTCGACAACCGCACGGCGACATGGACAAACGCGGCCGAATCCGATAGCAACTGGGGGACGGCCGGCAACTGGTCCACAGGCTACGTTCCAGACCAGTACACGACCGTCACGTTCCCGGAGGAGGGCATGCCGGAAGGCGGTTGGACAGTGGGGCTGACGTCAAACACCGGCACGGACAAGTGCTCCGGCATGGTGGCGGCGGGAGACGTAACATTCAACCGCGGCGGCTCCAACTGGGCGTATGTGGCGCTCTACGGCAATGTCAGCGGCGAGGGCTCTATAACGCTGGACATGGTAGGCTTCAATCTGTCGGCGGACTCGATCGTGTTCGCAGCACCGCTAACGACGGTGGCGAAATCGAACGACTCGTTCTTCTCCGGATCTGACAAGAGCGTGGCGTTCACAAAGGCGGTTACGATTTCCGCCGGCGAGTTCAAGATGGAAGACGTCCATGCCACATTTACTGGGCTCGTGGCGATAAACGACGGTGCCTACGCGCTATCCTACGGCGGAAAAGCCGAGTTCATCTTCAACGGCGGCATCAATATCCCCGATGGCGCGGCGGCGTCCCTCCGGCCCCATGCAACCTATCAGGGTGCGTACACAATCGCCTCAGCGGTGACGCTTGGCAGCGGATCGACCCTGGCCGTGACGACCGCCAAAACAACCGTGACAGGGGCGACGTGGGTCTCTCGCGTGCCGGGCTATGAGGTCGGCTCGATGGTTGACGGCGCAACGACGACATACGCGCTCGTTGCGGCCGGCCTCGACCCTTCCAGCGGAACGCTCTCCGGAGATGTCGCGTTTGAAAATGAAGGCGACCTCGAGGGGGATGCGCTGACGCAAGCCGTGGTCGCGGCGGCGTCCATCACGCCCCCTGCTGGCGCAAACGTCGAGGAAAGCGTCTACAAGACATACTTCACTTACAGTGTCACCGAAAAAGAGGCCGGGGTGTGGACGCTGGAGATTACCGGACTTGATGCGTGCGCAGTCGTCACGCCGGTCGACCAAAGTGCGCTGGACGCCCTTGTGGCGGGGACGGCCGGCGGCACGGCGACGGTTTCGGTGAAACCCGGGCTCTACTACGGCTTCACGCCCGGCACCACCACGAAGCTGGACGACCCCGCCACTCTGACACTTGCCACCGGCGAGACGATGGAATACAACATCCCCTCCGGCGACAATGCACTTGTCGCGGTGAAGGTCGTCATCAGGGCGACGGCGGAATAACGCGAGGCGACTGGGCGCATTCGCCCCGGCACTCCCGTTCTCGAAATGTTCTTCTCCGCCCCGCGCACCGGTAGATGGTTGCGGGGGTGGAGAAGAATATGGTATAATATCCACCCTAGGCATATCATATACCACAAACACAAAAGAAAAGGAGCACACATGCTGACAGCAAGCGGAGATCTGGCGCTGACATTCTTCGGAATCGTGGCGCTTATAGTAGTCGTGGCAATCATCAAGACTGCGGTGATAGTACCGCAGAAGACGGCGTATATCGTCGAGCGGCTCGGCAAATACCGCTGCACTCTGGATGCGGGCTTCCACATTCTCGTGCCGTTCATAGACCGCATCGCCTACCGCCACACGCTCAAGGAACAGGCGATAGACGTGCCGCCGCAGGAGTGCATCACAAAGGATAACATCGCCGTCTCCGTGGACGGCATCCTCTACATGCAGGTGATGGATCCCGCCAAGGCCAGCTACGGCATCGGCAACTACCTTTTCGCGACGACGCAGCTTGCGCAGACCACGATGCGCTCGGAGATGGGCAAGCTCGACCTGGACCGCAGCTTCGAAGAGCGTACATCCATCAACGCGGCCATTGTCGCCGCCGTGGACAAGGCGAGCGATCCGTGGGGCATCAAGGTGACGCGCTACGAGATAAAGAACATCACGCCTCCGAGGACGATACGCGATGCGATGGAAAAGCAGATGAGGGCCGAACGCGAAAAGCGCGCCATGATTGCGGAATCTGAAGGCGAACGCCAGGCGAAGATAAACCGCGCCGAAGGCGAGAGGCAGGAAGCGATTGCGCTTTCCGAAGGCGAAAGGATGCGCAAGATAAACGAGGCGGAAGGCAAGGCGAAGGAAATCCTGCTTGTCGCGGAAGCCCAGGCCGCGGGCATCACGAAGGTGGCCGAGGCGATAAACGGCAAGGGAGGGGTGGAATCCGTGAACATGCAGCTCGCGCAGCAGTATCTCACTCAATTCGGCAATCTCGCAAAGACCAACAACACGATGATCATACCCTCCAACCTCGCCGACGTGGCGGGCGTCCTGAAGGCGTGCTCCACCGTAATCAAAAACGCATAGGCAAGAACAAGAAGGAGAGAAGAACATGAAACCAGTACTCGTAGTTCTCGCGGCAGGCATGGGTTCGCGCTATGGCGGCCTCAAGCAGGTGGATCCGGTAGGCCCTTCGGGCGAAGCGATCCTCGACTATTCGGTCTTCGACGCAGTCCGCGCCGGATTCGGCAAGGTCGTATTCATCATCAGGCGCGACTTTGAAGAAGAGTTCAAGACCAAGGTGGGGAAGAAGTACGAAGGCATCGTGGACGTAGGCTACTGCTATCAGGACATCAACGACCTGCCCGAGCCCTACAAAGTGCCGGAAGGCCGCACGAAACCGTGGGGGACCGCCCACGCCACCCGCGCCGCCCGCGACATCGTGGATGCGCCTTTCGCCGTGATCAATGCAGACGACTTCTACGGCCGCGACGCTTTCGAGCGTCTCGCGAAGTTTCTTTCGGAGGAAAAGCCCGCCGATGGAAAGCTCCATTTCGCGATGGTCGGCTACCGCCTGGAGCTTACGCTGAGCGAAAACGGCTCCGTGGCGCGCGGCATCTGCAGCGTAACACCCGACGGCAGCCTCGCGGGCGTAAAGGAAATGACGAAGCTGGTAAAGGCGGGAGACTCCGCCGAAAACCGCGAAGACGAAGCCAACCCCGTGAAAGTGCCGCTCGATGCGCGCGTCTCCATGAACCTCTGGGGCTTCACGCCCGGCCTCTTCGCAGAGCTTGAGCGCCGCTTCCCCCTGTGGC
Source organism: Verrucomicrobia bacterium UBA3750 (assembly GCA_002371755.1). GTDB lineage: Bacteria > Verrucomicrobiota > Kiritimatiellia > RFP12 > UBA1067 > UBA1067. Next base: position 8,175 of record DFGM01000023.1, read on the forward strand.
TCGCCGAAAACGGCCAGAAGGAGAAGAGCGAATGGTACATCCCGTTCGTCGTGGACGAGCTCATCAAAGAGGGAAAGGCCGACTGCAAGGTGCTTCCCACGGAAAGCTCGTGGTTCGGAGTCACCTATCGTGAAGACAAGCCCTTCGTGACGGGCGAAATAGCGAAGCTCGTCGATTCTGGCGAATATCCGGCCAAACTCTTCTGACAAGACGGTGTTCGAGGCGCGGAACATATCCTTCTCGTATTCGCAGCGCAAGGTGCTGCGAGACGTTTCGTTCGTGGTTTCCCCGGGCGAAGCCGTGAGCATAGTGGGCGACAACGGAGCCGGCAAAACCACCCTTCTCAAGGTTCTCGCCACGCTGATGCCGCCGGAAGGAGGTCTCGTGCTCGCCGACGGGCAGGACGCGCTCGCAAAGCCACTCCGCTACCGCAGGCAGATGGGGTATCTCGGCGAGACGCCCGCGCTCTATGAAGAAATGACTGCGAAGGAATACCTCGAATACAGGGCGGCCTTGAAAGGCGAAGCGGAAAAGCGCATCAGGAGGCGCGTGGACGAAGCGATGGAGACGTGCCAGCTCAGGACTTTGGCGAAAACGCCCATCCGCCGCCTCTCGCTCGGCCTGAAGAAACGAGTCGCCCTCGCCGATGCAATGCTCCTGCGTCCGAGAGTCCTGCTGCTGGACGACTTTCTCGCGGGGCTGGATCGCGGCATGCGCGAGGCGACGGGGAGCATAATCTCCACCGTGGCGGCATTTGCGAGCGTAATCGTGACGGGACATGAAATAGCGGATCTTGCAAAATGGACGACCCGCTTCCTCGTCCTTTCCAACGGCACGATAGCGGCAACGATACCCGTGGCCGGCTCGGACGCCCAGACGGTAGTGCAGCGTGTAGACGCCGCGCTGAAAGGATTGAGGGCATGAGCGCGACAGGCGTCACGATGAAGCGCACGATAGGGATGGTGCGTTCGCTCTACACGAGCGCACTCGCGCTTGCCGTTTTCTTCGCCGGAGCCGGGGCGCTCTTCGCGTTTGCGCTCGAAGGCGCGGAAGGAGGCGATACGCCGCTATCCGTCCTGTGGGTGTCTGCGGCGGCTCCCGTCCTGCCCGTTCTTGCGGCGCTTCTTTCCATGGAAGTATGGAGCGACGAAAAGCGTTCTGGCAGGCTGGACACCCTGCTCGCGGCGCCAGTCAAGGAACGAGACCTCGCGACCGGGAAGTTCTTGGGCGTATGGTCTGTGACGCTTGCGGCATTGGCGCTCTTTCTCGTTTCGACGCTCGTCTTCACGGCGATCTGGGCGCGTCCCGCGCTTGACGGGGTAAGGATATCCAGCTTCCTGCCCGGGTTCTTTGCGCTGGCGATGCAGAGCGGGCTGTGGTGCGCAATCTCGCTTGCCGCAAGCGCGATGTTCAGGAGTTCGGCTGCGGCGGCGCTCACATCCGTGGCCGTATGCGCGGCATTGCCGCGTGCGGTGTGGCACGCGCTGCTGGCATGGGCGCCCCAGGGCCGGCAGGCCTTCGGGGAAATGCCGCTGGATGCGCACGCCTACGATATCGCAAGCGGCGTCATATCTCCCGCAACGGTGCTTTCCTATGTCACGCTCACGTTTCTCGCGCTCATATTCACATCGAAGCTCGCGGCCTGGGCACGGCTCAAAGGACGCGGCGCGCGCCAGCTGAGGCTTTCCACCATTACGGTGCTCGTACTATCCACCCTTCTCGCCGGTTCGCTCATCGCGCTTTTCGAACGAGTCGATACGACATTCGAACTCCCCTTCGCGACAGGCCGCGACTACCGCTTCTCGGCGCGCACGAGAGACATCCTCGCAGCCGCGAGAGGCGAGATATTCGTCACCTCGTTCATGTCCAGAAAAGACCAGCGGTTCCGTCAGGTGGCGCATCTCTTGAGGGCGCTCAGCGCGGAAGCGGATGCGATGGGCGGTGCGCGCGTTACACTGCGATACGTTGATCCGCGGCTCGACATCGGCCAGGCGGAGAGGCTGGTGAGGATGGGCGTCGCAGAAGATTCGCTCGTATTCGAGCGCGGGCGCCGTCAGGCCGTAGTGCCCTTGAGGGACGGTTGCGGAGAGAGGGTTTGCGCCTCCGCCATCCTGCGTGTCGCGATGCCGCCCCAGCGCCGGACGGTATATTGGACGCGCGGGCACGGGGAACTGGCCATAGACGCCTACGGCTCGTGGGGCTTGAGCGACATCGCGCGCGATTTGACGCACGACGGCTACCGCAACATGCCAATCAACATCGCCTCCGGCGAGCAGACGCCATCCGACTGCGCACTTATCGCAATCGCCGGCGTGAAGAGCGACTTCTCGCGCGCCGAGACAGGCTGGCTCGACCAGTATCTGCGCAAAGGCGGGCGGCTTCTGGTAATGCTTTCCACAGCCGAAGCGACTGGGCTTACAAGCCTCCTTTCAAGCTGGGGGATACGGCCGGCAGAAGCGACGATAGCCGGGGTGCGCACCCTTTCGGGCACCGACGTGATCGTGAGCGACTTCTCCTCACATCCTGTCGCAAGCCCGATGCAAGGCACGCAAGTGGTGATGGAAAAGCCGATAGTCTTCACGGCTTCCGCCGCGGCGGAAGGTCCCGGGGCCGCCAGAGTGGAATATTCCGAGCTCGCGACGGCGGGCGAATCGTGCGTGGCTGCCGCCTCCGAACGCGGAGCCGGGGCGGGAGACGACCTCGGCTTGCGCCCGACACGCATAATCGCGATTGGAGATGCCGCCTTCGTGATGAACAGTCAACTCGAGGCCAGGGCCAACGCCAACCGCGACTTCTTCATGAACTGCATCGCATATCTATCGGGCACCGACGCCATAACCGAATCGGGAATCGAGGCGAACAGGCTCTTTTCCGGCATGGATCGCTCGCAGAGAGTCCGCTTCGCAGTTGCGACCGCGCTCGTCTTCCCCGGGATGGTGTTTCTCGCTGCGATGGTGTTGGTGGCGGCAAGGAGGAGGCGCTGATGAAGAATCGAAGAGCGATATTCTGGCTTGCGACGGCGCTTCTCCTGAGCATAGGCGCGCATGTATTCCTCTCATACAACGGCAGCACCGGCGCAAAACTCGTGCACCGGGCCTTCCTCGTGGATGCCGGCACCGCCTCTTCCGCCACGCGCGTGACCCTCAGCCGCAAGAAAGGCGCCGACATCTCGCTCGAACGCACCGACCATTGGCGCATCTCAAGCCCCTTTGCCGCGAACGCCGATGAAAGGACTGTGCTCAAGCTTCTCGACATCATCTCGTCCACGGAGATAGAATACGCCTTCGCCGATTCCGAGCTTCTCAAGTTTGCGAAGACGCGCGCCGATTTCGGTCTGGAGGAAGAGGAAGCGCTGAAGGTGGAAGTGACTGCGGCAAACGCCGCGTGCACGCTTCTTTTCGGGCGCTCCACGCCCACGGGAGACGGCACATACGCGGCCGTGGAAGGCGAAGATGTGGTATATGTGGTGCCGCCGCAGGTGATGGAAGCCGTGGATTTGACGGCCGAGGGCTTCCGCCAGAAGGCGCTCATCCCCTCGTGGGCGGGCGCAGTGACCGCATTCGACATAAGGCACGGACCCGGCACGTTCATGCGCTTCGTCCGCGAAGGCGAAATCTGGAAGATGCGCGAGCCCGCCGAAACCACGGCGGATTCCGCCAAAATCAAGAAGCTCCTGGAAGATATAGCGACCGCCGAAGCCGCGGAGTTCGTCTGGCCGACAGGGGCGAAAGGCGAAAGCGCCAACGCCTCGATTTCGATGCTTGCCGGATACGGGCTCGACTCCGACAGCGCCGTCACGCTCACCCTGCGCTGCGCCGATGGCAACGACAGGCAGATATCGTTCGGCAAGAATGCGCGCGACGGTTTCGTCTACGCTCTCGTCCACAATGCGCACGCAATCGTCACCGTGGACGGAACGCTGAAGGATCGTTCGCTCGCGGGTGATGCGGGATTCGCCAATTCGCGCCTTATCGCCATGGAGCGCCAAAGTGTCACGCGCTTGTCGCTCTCGGATGGCGGGGTGAACTACCTTGTCGCTAAAGGCGAAGACGGACTCTGGCGGCTCGATGCGCCCGTCGCGGCGCCTGCCGACCAGGAAAAAGTGAACGCGCTTTTGGATCGGATTGCGGCGCTGGAGAGTGAAGATGCACGGAGCGAAGGCGTGGAAATTTCCGTTGCGGCGGGCGTGGCGCCGGTGACGGTCTCGCGAGAAGCGGCTTTGGGCGACATGCGCCCCGAAGACCTGAGAAGCCGCGAAATCGTGAATATCGAGCCTGCGAACATGAAGCGTATCGTAATCACGCCCCGCGGCGAACAGCCCACAAGCGTAGTCTACGACAAAGACCGCAGAGCCTGGAACGTCGAAAAGAGTCCGCTGCGCGGCACGGTGAACGAGACCAAGATGGACGAGTTCGCCCGCCTTTTCAATCCGCTTGTCGCGCGGAACATCGCGAGCCTGAAGGCGTCTTCGGCGGATTTGAAACATTACGGACTTGACGAGCCCCGGCTCACGGTGGCGGTAGACCAGGATCGCGAAGATTCCGTCCGCCGCAACCTGCTTGTCGGCAGCGACGCGCCGGGAGGAGCGTATGCCACGCTCGGCGCTGCGGAGGCGGTGTTCGTGCTGGGCGAGGACGCGCTTGAAAAGTTCTGCGCGGGGATTGTGGATGACGAATAAAGAGGGAACGCGGCCGAAATGTCAACAAAGGAGAACGAGGCGCTGTTGCGTGCGCAGGGGCTTGAAGCGGGATATCCCGGGGCGGCGGGGATCGCGATACCGGATTTCGAAGTGTGCCACGGCGACTACATATGCATCTGTGGCGAAAACGGCACGGGGAAGACTACTTTGATGAAGACCATCGCCGGGCTCATTCCCGTGGCGGGCGGGGTGCTGGAAAGGTGCCCGTGCCTCGCCGAAAGCAAGGCGGCAGTCGGATACCTGCCGCAGCAGTCGCCGCTTCAAAAGGATTTTCCCGCGTCCGTGATCGAGGTAGTGCGTTCCGGTGCGCAGGCGCTCCGCGGGTGGCGCGCGTTCTATACGTTTCAGGAGCGGCGCCGCGCCGAGCGCATATTGGAGCGGCTGGGGATTTCGGAACTCGCCGCGCGCCCCTACCGCGAACTTTCAGGCGGGCAGCGCCAGAAAGTGCTCGTGGCGCGCGCCCTCGCCGCACCGAGAAAACTCCTCCTACTCGATGAACCCACAAACGCGCTCGACGCAGAAAGCTCGGCGGCGTTTCTCGAGCTTGTCGACGAACTCAATGCCAAAGGCACGGCCATCGTGATGGTGACGCACGATCCTGATGCCGCCTCCAGGGCGCACAGCATTCTGCGTCTCGGCGCAGGGGCCGCCTTCTGCGCGAACGGCGCAAAGGAGGCGAAATGACGGATAGACTCTTCGATTTTCTCGCCTGGCCGTTCGTGTGGCGCGCGATTGCCGCAGGCGTGATGACGGCACTGTGCGCCTCGCTTCTCGGCGTGACGCTTGTCCTTCGCCGCCTTTCCTTCATGGGAGACGGCCTCAGCCACGTGGCGTTTGGCGCAATGGCCGTCTCCGGCGCACTCGGCCTCGCCGGACTCGATATGGCATTCGCCCTCCCAATCACCATCCTTTGCGCCATCTTGCTGCTCAAGGACGGCTCCCAAACGCGCGGAGATGCGCACCTTGCCATGCTTTCCGTGGGTTCCATGGCGCTGGGGTATATCATGATGAACCTCTTCCCCGCCTCTTCCAACATTTCGGGCGACGTATGCTCCACCTTGTTTGGCGCGGTTTCACTCATCACCCTGACGCGCGGCGAAACATGGCTTTGCATCTTCCTCGCCTTTGCCGTGGTCGCGTTCCATCTGCTCACCTACCATCGCAGCTTCGACCTTGCGTTCGACGAAGATTTCGCCCGCGCCTCAGGAGCAGAGTCTCGCTTCTTCAACATCCTCTCGGCCGCGGTGACGGGCGTCGTAATCGTAGTCTCGATGCGGCTCGTCGGCGCCCTTCTCGTTTCCGCCCTTCTCGTCTTCCCGGCCATGACCGCTATGCGCATCGCCAAGTCCTTCAAGGCGGCGACTGCGCTTTCCGCGCTCTTTTCCGTCATATTCGCACTCTTCGGTATTGTATCGGCCATCGTCGCCGGCACGCCGGTGGGTGCGACGATTGTCGCCGTAGATGCGCTCGCATTCCTCTTCTCGCGCATGAAGAATCCGCTGTCCGGGATTGCCGCGGCCCTCGCCCTTGCGCTCGCGCTCGCCTCCGCAATCGGCGCCGGCCAGACCGCAAAGGCGCAAGAGAGCGATGGCAAAGAAAAAATCGTCGTATCCATCTATCCGGTATACGATTGGGTCTTGAACACGCTCGGCGAAAAGACAAACAGCGTGGACATCGTCCTTTTGCAGCGAAATGGCGCGGATATGCACTCCTACCGCCCGGTGGCGGAGGATATACGCGATATGGCAACGTGCGATTGGCTCATAACGGTGGGCGGCGAATCGGAAGCGTGGGTGGACAGCATCTTGAAGGCCAACCCCAACCCAAAGCGCCGCGTGGTCAAGCTTCTTGAAGACAAAACGCTGCACCGCGGCGAGGCGTGCCATCACCACCACGATGACGAAAAGGAGCATCACGCCTGCCACACCGGAAGCGACGAACACGTGTGGCTCTCGCTGAAGGACGCCTCGCGTTGTGTAAAGCGTCTCGCCGGCCTTTTCGGCACGGATGCTTCTCCTTATATAAAGGAAATAGAAAAACTTGATGCGGCATACGCCGAAGGAATTGGCTCAAAGGCGTTTATCTTCGCCGACCGATTCCCCTTCTCGCGCATGGCCGGGGATTATCATTGCCACTGCATTGCGGCATTCAAAGGCTGCACTGCGGATGCGGAGGCTTCGTTCGACACCGTGCGGATGCTCGCAAACGAACTTGAGGAGCATTCACTTGGCGCGCTGCTCGTCCTGGAAGATTCCGACAAACGCCTCGCAGAGGCTGTCCGCTCGGTGGCGAAAGGCGAAAAACCGCTCATCCTTGCGGTTGATTCGATGCAACATGCCTCCCTTGGCTCGAAACCGTATCTTGAAACGATGAAAGAAAACCTCCGCGTGCTCATGGCGGCTTGTGGCAAAACGGATGGTAAGCGAAAGGAATGACAGATGGAAAAGAAGCTCATGATATTGCCTTCTCTCCTCGCTGCCGACTATGGGTGCCTCGCAAAGGAAATCCGGCGTGCGGCGTCTGCCGGCGCGGATGCTCTGCATATAGATATAATGGATCCGCACTTCGTGCCGAACATCTCCTTCGGACCGGACATCGTCTCGCTCGTCCGGCGCGTCGAGCCGACCCTTTATCGCCATGTGCATTTGATGATGTCGCGTCCCGACCTCTACCTGCAACGCTTTGCCGAGGCTGGCGCACAGACGATTCAGGTGCACGTGGAAGCCGATTGCGACATCCACAACGCCTTGCGGCACATACGAGAACTTGGCGCAAAGCCCGCCATAGTCCTCAACCCCGAGACGCCCGTCGAAAGGATTCTTCCCTATTTGAGCGAAGCCGACGAAGTGCTGGTGATGACCGTTCATCCTGGATATGGCGGACAGAAGTTTATGGGTGAATGCCTCGAAAAGACGCGTTATTTGAGGAAGATCGCCCCGCATCTCGACATCATGGTGGATGGCGGAGTAAACGGCGAGACGGCGGTAAAAGCCGTCGAAAACGGCGTAAACATGCTTGTTTCGGGCAGTTTTCTGTTTGCGAAGGAAGATATGCGCAAAGCGGTGGAAGCCTTGCGCAATAGGCTGGAGACCGTGAAAAGAGAGGGGGAAAAGGCATGAAGAAGATAGTTTTAGGCGTGACGGGCAGCATTGCGGCCTACAAGGCGGCGGAACTCGTGCGGCTGTTCGTCAAGAACGGCGATGACGTGACGGTGGTAATGACCCCGGCCGCATGCGAGTTTGTGCGGCCTCTTACGTTCCAGACTCTCTCTCGCAACCCGGTGCATGTGGATACGTTCGAGCGGCCGCAAGGATGGAGTCCCGACCATGTATCGCTTGCGGTTGCGGCCGATATGGTGGTTGTGGCGCCCGCCACGGCGAATACGATTGCGAAGATGCGTTGCGGCATAGCGGACAACCTGCTCACGTCCACTTTGCTCGCCACCCGCGCCCAAATCGTCGTAGCCCCGGCGATGAATGACGGCATGTGGGTAAACGAGGCCACGCAGGAAAATCTGGAAGCGCTCAGGCGGCGCGGCGTGCTCGTAATCGCCCCGCAGGCGGGCGAACTCGCCTGCGGAACGCAAGGCGTCGGGCGCATGGCAGAGCCGGAGGCCATATTCAAGGAAATAGGAATATGCGCGAAATAGTCGTAATCCCCACATACAACGAGCGCGAAAACGTCCGTGCCATGGCCGAAGCGGTGCGCAAAGCCGTTCCCGAGGCCGGCATTCTTTTCGTGGACGATGCCTCGCCGGACGGCACCGGCGACGAAATCGACGCCGTTTCCCGTGCGGATGACCATGTGATGTGCCTCCACCGCGCCGGGAAGGAAGGCCTTGGGCGGGCATATGTCGCCGGCTTTGCGCGGGCGATAGAGCTCGGCGCCGAACGCATAGTGCAGATGGATTGCGACTTCAGCCACGACCCTGCGGATTTGCCGCGCCTCTTAAAGGAAGATGCCGCGCTCGTAATCGGCTCGAGGTACGTAAAAGGCGGCGGCACGCCCGGCTGGCCGTTCAAGCGCAGACTCATTTCCAGGGCGGGCGGCGTTTTCATACGCGCCGTGACCGGCATGAGGGTGAAGGATCCTACGGGCGGCTTCAAGTGCTGGAAGGTCTCCGCTCTTGAGAAAATCGGCTTCCGCACTGCGCAAAGCACAGGCTATTCCTTCCAGATGGAGCTTAACTTCCGTGCCTGGCGCTCAGGACTCGAAATCGTCGAAATACCGATCCTTTTCACCGACCGCACGCGCGGCGTATCCAAAATCACTCCCGGCATAGCCGCGGAATCGTTCAAAATGGCGTTGAGGCTGGGATGGGCGAGACGATAGCCGCCATATCCACCGCTCCCGGACGCGGCGGGGTGGCGGTCGTACGCATTTCCGGCGACGATGCTTTCGATGTCGTCCGGCAAGTTGCGGGTAAAGTCCCCGCTCCCGGGCGTATCGCGCTCGGCAAGGTGCGCGGCGACGACTGCGTTCTTCTCGCTTTCAAGGCTCCGAACTCCTATACCGGAGAGGATGTGGCGGAAATCCAGTGCCATGGCGGCGCCATCGCTCCCGCCCGGGCGCTCGCCGCTTGCATCTCCGCAGGCGCACGGCTCGCTCGGCGTGGCGAATTCACAGAACGCGCTTTCCTCAACGGCAAACTCCCCCTCGAAGCCGCCCAAGGCGTCCTAGACCTCATCGATGCGAAGACCGATCGTGCCGCCGAAAACGCCATCCGCGGCTTCTCCGGCGAGAAAACGCGCCGCCTCCGCGCCATTTACGATGACGCCTTGGATATCTCATCCTCCCTCGAACATGTCCTTGATATTGACGAAGGCGACCTACCGGACGGCTTTTTCGCAGAAATGAACAATCGCATAGATGCCTTAAAAGCGTCGATTTCCACCGCCTTGAAGAAGATGAAGGAGGGGAAGATTCTGCGCGAGGGCGCCTTGGTAGTGCTCGCCGGCGCTCCAAATGCGGGCAAAAGTTCGCTTTTGAACGCGCTTTTGGGCGAAAATCGCGCAATCGTCTCCGCCGTGGCCGGCACTACCCGCGACTCCATAGAAGAATGGATGGATATGGATGGCTGGCCGGTGAGGCTAGTCGATACCGCAGGAGTCCGCTCTTCCGATGACGAAATCGAGGCCGAGGGCATCCGCCGGACAGAGAAGTTGATGGATGAAGCCGTCCTTATCGTCGCTCTCGGCCCTGGCATCGACATGGAGCGATACGGACGCAAAGCGATCCTAATTCACCCGAAATGCGATTTAGGACGCAAAAACGGCAAACTAAACGTCTCTTCGAAGACTAGCGAGGGGTTGGACGAGCTTAAACGCGCAATTGTGGCGCGTTTGGAGCAAATTTGCGAAAATAACGGCATTCCTGCCAGTCAGGGAGAAGCCGACGAGGCCGATTCCGCCGCCCTTTGCCGCGCCTTGGCGTTTCTGGAAGAAGCTGCGAGAGCCATCGATTCCGTCATTCTCGCCAACTGCGTCCGCTCCGCCTCTTCCGTCATAGGCGAGAGGATTGGGGCGGAATACACCGAAGACATGCTCTCGCGCCTCTTCAGCCGTTTCTGCGTAGGCAAGTAGCCCTTCCGCCCCCCTGCGGCAGGAGGCTTTCGACTCATGCCCATCACTCCAGAATCCAATGGGCATTGCTCAAGAATCCAATGGGCATTGGATTCCAACTCAATGGGCATTGGATTCGGATTCAATGGGCATTGGTCGCCCGCCCGATGCCCATTGGTTTCCCAGGTGATGGGCATGGGGCGGGCGGACAACGGCTAGGGCGGGGGTGGGCAGCGCCACTGGGGGCTCAGCCGCCCTCCTATGGGA
>DFGM01000128.1:0-327 GCA_002371755.1 Verrucomicrobia bacterium UBA3750
TATCGACAAGACCGTCCCCGTATGCAGACCTCCCGCTCCCGCCCTGCTTTTCGACGATTTCGCGTCCAACATTCCAATACGCCTTTACCATCTCCGCATTGGCGGCGACATAGACCGTAGCACGGGCTTTCGCGAGGATTGATCGAACGTTCTTATAAAGTTCTTTCTCCACGCTTTCGACAACCTCGACAGACGCGGTTTTCTTTCTGTTTCTATTTGCCATGCCCACCTCCGTTTTCTGCAATCGACCGAAATTCAACCGGCTTGCCTGTATTCCAGTCCATGACCTTACCGCGCGCGGTATAGTCGTCCGTCGCCCAGATGAGA
>DFGM01000128.1:377-13569 GCA_002371755.1 Verrucomicrobia bacterium UBA3750
CCGTCGCCCAGATGAGATTGCGCCCAGCCGCGCCAACACAAAGGCAATCTCCGCGCAAATGTATGCCAGATCGCCGACTGGCATCGCACCTCTCAGCTGCGAAGCCAGTCCATAGGCCAAGTTTTGTGTCTTTTCAGCTTTCACGTGGCATATAATACCACACAAACCGCCCTCTCGTCAACATGGTTTATTTCAACCATTGCTACAACAAACCCGCGCCGGTTGCCATGTCACTGCTTTCCTTCTGATGCGGCGCGCTCGGCGATCGCGCCCTACCAGCTTCCGCGTTACTCTATCTCCATCAGCATCACGGGGGAAGTGCCGATGCTCGCGAGAAGAACGGATCGCCTTTGCGGTGTGGAATTCATTTGCCGTCCCCTTTAACGCCTATATTATACCAAAAGCACTTCCAAATCAGCCACACCGTCTCGTTTTCAAGACGGACGGCGAGCCTGATTGTATAGTCCGGCTTGATAGACGACGATTTCGTTCTTGGGCTACGGCAGATTACGCGGTTGATTATTGTTCATGGTCCGACAACGCAAGTGGATGCGCCGACTTTTCTTAATCACCTGAAAGACGGCGTGTCGACAACCGACATGTCTTCCACAAGCTCGGCGGATGACGGGTTCTTCACTTTGCCGACCTTGATGTTCCTGAGCCTGAGCCCGCGGATTGGCTCCGTCTTGTATCCGCGGAACGAATAGACCGCCTTCGCGCTCGTCGCGGAGATGTCCTCCAGAACGATGTTCTTCACGGGCGTCGCGCGGAGGACTCCGTCCAGCGGAACGCTGTCCGGCTTCCAGAAATAGTCGGTGATTGCCGAAACGGCCTCGTACTTTACGTCAAGCGCCTTTATGCGGCGCATGGTCACGTTCTCCACGAATCCGCCGCGCTCGGGATTCGTCTTGATGAAGAATATCTTGTCGACAGTCTTCTCTGCGCGGCAATCTTCCATAAGGACGTTTCGTATCCCGCCCGAAAGTTCGCTGCCGATTGAGAGCATGGAATGTCCGTCGTTTATGACGCAGTTCCTCACCACGATATCCTCACTCGGCATCGCGCGGCGGCGGCCTTCGTGGTTGATGCCGGACTTTATCACGACAGCATCGTCGCCCTGTTCGAACGTGCAGTCCTCGACAAGTACATTGCGCGAGGACTCGATGTCGATTCCGTCGGAGTTTTTCAGGTCGCAGAAGACATCAAGCCCGCGCACAACGACATCTTCGCTGCACAGCAGATGAATCGTCCAGAACGGAGACTGGCGTATCGTGACGCCCTCGATTTTTACGCCCCGGCAACGATTGAACTGGATGAGCGGCGGACGCATCAGGCTCCCATCGAGTTTCCAGTACTGGCGCTCCTCCACAGGGGTATTATCGCGCGCCCATTCCGCGAGGCGCCGCTTCGCCGCGTCGTGCGCTGGATTCTTCTTGCGCGCAAGACCCCATGTGCGCCAGCGCGTTTCGACGGATGGCGCAAGCGTGCCCTTCCCAGTTATGGCGACGTTCGTGCAGCCGTAGGCGTAGACGAGCGGCGAATAGCCCATGCACTCGATTCCCTCCCAGCTCGTGCGGACGGCCGGGAGATAGTCGTCGAGATTCTCCGTGAAGACGATCTTAGCGCCTTCGGAAAGATGCAGCTCGACGTTGCTTTTGAGATGGATCGCTCCGCTCGTCCACTCGCCCGCCGGCACGACGACCCTTCCACCGCCCGCCGCCGCAACGCGGTCGACCTCGCGCTGGATGTCAAGTTTGCCCATTTGCGCGTCTTCGATTTCGAGCGCAAGTAGCATGTACGGTCCGACGCCTTTGGGGTCGTTATCGACAATCTTCTCGCGGAGATAGTATTCAAACGATCCGTCACGGTCTGCGGAAAGCCCCGCCACGGAACAGCAGCGTGTGAGCGACACGGTGCCATCGGGATTCGCTTTCAAAAAATCTCGATTCAGAGCATCCCAAGCCTTGAAAGCAGCCGCCTTCGCTTCTTCGCCGAGAATTCCACGCCTCACCCCTTTCATCATTGCATAGCCGATGAGGGTCGTGGCAGTTGACTCCAGGTAGTTTCCTTCGCGCTCCGGCTGGTCTGCGACCTGCCACCACGCGCCGGAATTGTCCTGCCAGCGAATGAGCGTCGCGGTGTATTCCCGCATCAGTTTGCGAAGTTGTTCGCGCCCGGGATGGTCCGTCGGGAAGTACTCCTCAGTGTCCACTATCGCCGCCGCGAACCATCCGAGCGCGCGCCCCCACGCGTGCGCACTCTGCCCCGTCGTCTTGTCGGCCCACACCATCGACTTCGACTCGTCCCATCCGTGGCGGTAGAGCCAGGTCTTCGCATCGTATGTATGGCGCGTCACGACTGCGAACTGGTTCGCGATGTCGTCGAATGCCGCGCGCTTCGCGTCGCCCTCGAGGAAGCGCGATGCATAACGCGCATAGAACGGACAGCCCATATAGAGTCCGTCGAGCCACATCTGGTGCGTGTAGACCTTCTTGTGCCAGAAGCCGCCTTCCGCCACGCGCGGCTGAATCGCGAACTGCGCGAACTGCGTGTCTAGCACCTTCCTGAGTCGTTCCGCCTCATCCCTCATACCCCTTCTCTCATCCATCTCATACATATCGAAGGCGAACTTGCCGGGGTTGATGCAGTCGAGCTTGCAATCCTCCATTCTGTAGCCGAGGATTTTGCCGTCCTTCGTCACCATCCTATCGATGTAGTCCTCGCACCATGCGAAGGTTTTTTCGCGCAATTTTGGACACCTCTTCGCGACCGCGAGCGCGGCCTGAAGCTCGAGTCCGTCGGTATACTCCCACTTCGGCTTCTTGCGTTTGTCGATTCCGCACGGAACGGGATTGCGCCGCATCTCGCTTTCCAGCATTTTGGAGGCGGCAGTAAACGCCTCTCCTGCCGAGACGACGAGAGAGGCGATGATGGCAGATGCCGAGACGAATTGTTTTATCATGGGCATCAGCGGAAGATTATCGCCAAGCCCGCATTCGGGTTGCCCTCTGTGAGGCGCAGGACTCCGCCTCTCGACTTCGCAAGCCACCAGTTCTTCGGCTTGCCGTTTGAGGCCGCGACCTTGTTGCCCTCAGAATCGACGGCGTAAGCCTCCGGCGTTCCGGAAAGCGTCGCAGTTCCAGTCGTTGTGACATATCCGGCAATCGTAGCCGTCGATTCAACATCTGTGCCCAGCGGTATCTCCGTGCCCAGTGTGAACGTGCAGCTTTCGGCGTACGCGGCGGCAAGCGCGAGAGCCGATGCCATGAGTGCGAGGTGCTTTAGTTTCATGTCGTTAAGTCCTTTCTTCGCTTTGGTGACACTATTTTACCATTTCGATGGGTTTCTCAACTACCCCCTTGCGGGTGAAAATTCATTCCACAGGACGCCACCCGTCGGAGCCGGCAAGAACATCATTCCAGCTTTCGGCGCCACGCTCTGAGAAGTATTTATCGGCTTCCGCAAGCGAACCGGTGTGAATCCATGCGGGTCGTGCGGTGGTTTCGGCTCCGGTTCCCGTGCAGCCGAACTCTCCGTACCATGCCGTTTTCTCGTTTTCCGGCTTGCGCCAATTGCTCCATCCCTCGGGCTTGAGCACATCGTCGAAACGACAGCCGATGAACACCGTTTGCGCGTAGGGACGCCACGGACGCCCGAGTTCGGACTTTTTCATGCCGTCCTTCCCGGAAAGCGCACAGTCGACGAACACAAACCCGAAGCGCTGCCCCTGCCGCGTCGATGCGGCGGTGACGTATCCACGGTCGGCAAAGCGCAGACGGCACCGGTTGAACACCGCCGTCGCGCCGCCGAAGATGAAGTCCACCGTCCCCTCGATCTCGCAGTCCTCGTAGTACTGGCGCGAAACGCCGTCGCCGCGGTGCGGACCGTCCGCGAGGAGCGTGTCCTGATGGCCGAGGAAGGCGCACTTCCTGAATATCACGCGGTCGGATGTCACCGCGACGGCGAGTGCCTGCCCCACGCCGCGCCCTCCCGCCTCGACATTCGCAAGCAAGTATGCCGCGCCCTGCGGGAGGTCTACATCGTTCCCGGCCTTGATTGCCGCAGCCGCGCGTTCTTTAAGGAGTCGGGTCTTCTCGACCCCGTCGTTAAGCCGCCGCACGCCCCACTCTACGGCGCTGTAGTCGCTCACGACAGTCCCGTCAAAGCCGATATAGCCGCGAAGGATGCCTTGAATCAGTGTCGGGTTCGACACGGCCTGCTCGCCCTTGAACTGATCGTAGCTCGTCATCACGGCCGCCGCGCCGCCTGCCTTTATCATCGCTTCGTGCGGATAGACGACTTCCTCAAAAATGTCGCGCCAGCCGCGCTGCTCGCCGCCGCCGATAGTGCCGTAGCCGAGGAAGTGCTTCGTGCATGCGGCGGCGTGGCCGGAAGCCTGCAGCCCGCGCACAAACGCCGTGCCCATGACCGCTACGAGATAGCCAGACTCGCCATACCCTTCTTCGAGGCGAGTCCAGTTGGAGTTCACGATGACATCCGCCATCGGCGAAAGTGCGAATGTAGCACCGACCGTACGCATCGCCTCGCTCGTCTCGCGACACTTGCGCTCGAGCAGTGGCGCATCCCATGACGATGCGACGGCAATCTGCTGCGGATACGTCGTAGCCGTGCGCGCGGCAAGCCCGGAAATCACCTCCTCATGGCAGATTGCAGGGATTCCGGCGCGCGTCTCGTTCATGCAGAACGCCTGGACGTCGCGCACGAATTGCGCGAGCGCCTCCGGCTCGTCCGTCCGGTTGCAGGCGAACTGGCAGACATGCCCGATTCCGTGCGGAATGCGCGTGCGCGCCTTTTCGGTGGAAAAGCGACCGTCGGAGCCGGTCAGATTCCCGGCGCTTGTGGCACAAATCTGCGCAATGCGTTCTTCCGGCGTCAACTGTGCGTATATTTCGTCCACCAAGCGATGGATGCCGCTATCTGCAAAGCAAATGTTTGAAAGGAATGCGCAAACGAGAAGTTGATGGGTTCTTTTCATGCGAAAATTATAGCACATTGCGTGTGCCGCAGGCTACCCCCAACAGGGGGTATGCAATGACCACAGGCTAAATGCGCCGTGAACTAAATCGCCATGCCTACTTGCCCAAAGTGCCGTATTTTTGCTATACTATTGCCATAACTACTTCCAACATAATGTACCTCAACTTCGGATCGAGACAGGTGAAGTAGAGAGGCAAACCATGACGAAGTATTCTGAACAGACATTTGACGGCAAGATTCCGCCAACGACTTTGATGAAGATAGCATTCCCGGCTGTCTGCATGGCGGTCATGCTGCATGGATTCGGGGCGCTTGCGGCGGGATGGTCGCAGAATCTTGATGCGAAACCAGTCGATCTGCCGCTTGGTCTCAAGTTTGGCGATGTGTATGAGGGGGCGATAAGATCGACAAAATCCGATTACATGAACGGCATCGAGTTGAAACGATGCGATGCCGTCATAACGAACGACTGGTTTGGCTTCAACGATGTCGTCGTGATGATGACAGGCAAGAGGCGCGTCGAAGGCGTGCTGGGGATAAAAAGAGACTTCAAGGACTTTGACGAGGCGATCACTAATCTCGTCGCTCTGAAAGAGACTCTTTCCCAAAAGTATGGCATCAGCTTCATGGGCTACATGGTCCCCCGGACGATTGGCAACTTGCGTTCGTTGTCCCTCACCGGCATGGGTGCAGGCGACGAGACGATATCGTTGGACGCAAGCGACTGGATGAACGAGGGTGAAGACAAACCAAAGACAGGCTTGAGCCTTGGAATCCATTCCCAAATTGCCGCAAAGATCGAGTCGAAAGAACTTGATGCGGAGGCGGCAAGCCTGCGAACGGCAATCAAGGAGGTGTTCGGCGTCGATTTTGACACTCCGCAGCCAACGCCGCTTTGGGGCTTCGAATGGGAGAAACTGCCGGTGCCGATCGAGGGTCTTACGGAATGGCGTTGCGACACATCGCATGTTGTCGACTCGAAAAAAGGCAATTTGCTGGAGTCGGTGTCGTTCAGACGTGTCTTCGACGGGGATGTCTCTACTGCCGAACTTGAAGTGGCGGCTCGGAGAATCGTTGCAGCATTGGAAAAGGCATACGGGCAGAAATTGCCCGACGTCAGCACGAATCTGACTTCTGGAAACGACCGTGGCATTCCGGCCGCCTATGATACGAGGAGCTACGGAGCGAACCAGCATTATGTCGCGTACGGTGCTGTCGGTACGCTAATTGTTTCGATTGAATATGCCGAACCGCGCTATGCGCTTCGCGAAGGGAAATACGAACTTGTGTTCAAGGGCGGAGTCAAGTTCTCCGTATCGCGGGCCGGTTGGATGAAATGACATTTCAAAACCAAGAAAACCCAAACCATGAAAACATACAATGCTCAAGGAACCTGCTCGCGGGCGATCGAATACGAAGTGGCGGATGGCATTCTGACCGCCTGCCGTTTCATCGGCGGTTGCCCCGGCAATACGCAAGGCGTAGCAAAACTCGCCGTCGGCCGCAAGGTCGAGGATGTCATATCGCTCCTCAAAGGCATACAATGCCGGAACGGTACTTCCTGCCCGGACCAGTTGGCGCGCGCGCTGGAATCTGAAATTGCAAACAAGGAGATAGTCGCATGATGCGGATAGTACAGGGCGACATCACGAAACTCACTGTTGATGCAATCGTCAACGCCGCGAATCAGGCAATGCTGGGCGGCGGAGGCGTTGACGGCGCAATCCATCGCGCTGCGGGCAAGGAACTGCTCGATGCCTGCCTCAAGGTTCCGGAGGTTCGTCCGGGCGTGAGATGTCCGACTGGCGAGGCGCGAATCACATCTGGATTCAAGTTGCCGGCAAAGTTCGTGATACACACGGTCGGGCCGGTGTACAGGGACGGCGAACATGCAGAGCCGGAGAAGCTTGCGAACTGCTACCGCAACTCGCTCGCCCTCGCCGCCGAGAACGGTTGTCGAAGCGTAGCGTTCCCGTGCATATCGACTGGAGTGTATGGCTACCCCGTCAAGGACGCAGCTGAAATCGCCGTGCGCGAAACAAACTCGTTCCTCAAAAACCACAATATCGATGTCGTATTCTGTTGTTTCTCGGAATACGATGCAAGAATTTACGAAGACTTGTTGAATGGGAAAGACAAATGAACATAATCATCATGCAAGGTTCGCCTATACTGCAAGGTTCGCCCAGGGCGAACGGCAGCACGGCATGGATGGCCGAGGAGTTCCATAAGGCCGCCGCATGAAACACGGTCTTGTACTTGAAGGCGGGGCGATGCGCGGGCTGTTCACCGCAGGAGTCCTTGACGTGTTGATGGAACGCGGGGTGAAGTTCGACGGTGGAATCGGCGTGTCGGCCGGCGCATGCTTCGGATGCAACTACAAGTCGAGACAGATCGGCCGCGTCATACGCTACAACAAGCGCTTCGCCAGCGATCCGCGTTATTGCTCGTGGACTTCACTCTTCAAGACCGGCAACCTGTTCAATGCGGATTTCTGCTATCGGGAACTGCCAATGGAACTTGATGTATTCGATACCGCGGCATACGAAGCGAATCCGATGGAGTTCCATATCGTCGCAACAGACTGCGTGACAGGCAAGGCCGTGTACACGCGTCTCGACAAGGTTGACGAGACTGCGTTCAGGTGGATTCAAGCATCCGCCTCGATGCCGCTTGTCTCCCGTCCTGTTGAAATCGACGGCAGAAGTTATCTCGATGGCGGTCTTTCGGACGGCATCCCTCTTCGCTATTTCGAGTCGATTGGATACGGACGCAATCTTGTCATAACTACACGTCCGCACGGCTACCGCAAGTTCCCGAAGAAGCGGATGTGCCTTTTCAAGCCGCTCCTGAAGCGGCATCCAGCAATATACCAAGCCTTGAAGTCTCGCCATATATGGTACAACGAGACGCTCGAGTACATCGACAGTCGAGTAGCCGCAGGAGCTGCAATACTTGTCGCGCCAAAAGAACCGTTGCCGATATCACGCGTCTGCCATGATCCCGATGTGATGCAACTAGTGTATGACATAGGCCGGCGTGCGGGCGAGGCGTGCAATATCGACTGGCAATGATCTGCACAGGCGACAACATAATTGACGGCGTTCCCGTCACCGTCATTCGCAAGCGGGTGAAGGACATCGGCATCCGTGTCAAGAGCAATAGCACGGTGACACTGGCAGTGCGCGAACGCACCCCGTGCTTCAAGCCTCTCATGGACGAATGGCTCCCTGGGTGGCGCGAACGCCGCAAGGCACTCAACGGGAAAGTCCCTGCGAAGTAACTATGCGAGACTACTCCCAGGCATTCGCCCGGCTTGGACGCTCCAAGTTCCGCAGCCGATTTAGACTGACGGACGACGACCGCAAATACATCGAGCGCGTCGGAATGGGAACAATCCGATACCACTGCGAGGATTTCATACGTATACGCCTCGCGCCCGCCAATCCGCCCAACGATGGCAAGCAGACTCCGATGCGCGGACACCCTGTGTTCAAGGCGCAGCACGCATGCGCCTGCTGTTGCCGCGGTTGCCTCGAGAAGTGGTGGAAGGTTCCGCGTGGCATCCCCATCCCCTCCAACCGCCAGCGCGGCATGGTCGATTTCCTTATGGCTTGGATTGAAAGGCAGTTGTCTAGGGAAGTTCCGCTGTGATATGGAAGAACCGCAGGTCTTTGCAACCTTCGGCAGAAAGATCCTCGACGTTTGTGACATCCACCGGCGTTTCGTCGGGATTGAGCGATTTGCGGCCCCAAATGCGGTACTGGCGGTTTGTCTTTGCGCCATTCGCAATCGAAACCTTCGGTACTCCGTCCTCGAATGCTATGTCAGCGACAAGATCGTCGTTCTCGTCCGTCGGGTCAAGCCCCGCCACATAGCACTCCCACACGCTACGCCCGTTTGCCGCCTTTGCGAGAAGCTGTTCGCGCGATAACGTCTTGCCAGGGCGATACTTGGCGAACCAGCATTCCGGCACGACGGTGCCGCCATCCTCGACCGCGACTCCCGCGGGCGATTCGTCGAAACCAAAAAGCGTCGCCGCATACGCCGCTATCGCCGCATCTGGCAAAGCCGTGCAATACATACGGAAATCGTCCACCGCCTCGCCCGCGCCATTGACTAAGCCGACGTAGTTTGCGCCGCCGTAGACGCCGAACATCTTAAAGCCGAAGTCCGGAATGCCAATCATAGTGAACTCGGCAGCCTTTAGTCCATCGACATGCAACTCGGCATTCACTCCGTTGCCGCGTATTGCGTATGCATGGAACTTTTTCGTGGCGCCAGGGACGTTAGCCGTTATCTCGCCACGTTTCGTCCAATTTGTCCAATGCGCCAGCTTGACCGTATTCTCGTCACCGTCAAGGAGCGCGAAGCCGCATCTCGATGTCGTGCCAACGGCAAAGACAACGCCGTTTTTTACGTCAGATGTCTTGGCTATCATTAGAACGGTCCATTCATTAGACATGTTCAGGTTCCAATTCCCCCAAGGGCCGTCAGACGCTTTGTTGTTGATTGAACGGCCAAGGGGAGAATCTTCGTACGTGACATTCTCACTGGAGACGTAGAGCCCGAAATCTCCGATTCCCGAATTCGAGGTGTCGAAGTTGTCAAAAGTATACGCCGCGACGGGCCTGTCGTCCGCCAAGGTCGTTATCTTGCGCCACCTGTCGAGCTGCGCGACTGCTTTCGGTTCGTCGAATCTGAGCGACAGGTCGCGGTAGACGGCGTCACCGTTCGAATTGCTCGCTTCCAGTGTAAGCATCATGCGCTGGCGACGCGGTGCTTTCGACGTATTCATCTTTACGAGAAACTCACCCGATGCCCCCTTCTCCACCATGACGTCGTCATCGCCCATATATGTCAAATGGCTCGGATATGCTTTGAGGTCTGTAACGGACTCCGAACATTTTACGCGCAGCGTATCAAATTCGCCCATCTTCAGTTCACGGTAAAATTCCTCGTCAAGTTCCATGCCGTCGCATCCACGGACCGAGTGTATCCGCGGCTCGTCGCATACGGCGTATGTTCGGCTCTTCCATTCTCCTTGCGGAACGACCGGCACGGAGATATTGTAGATTTTGGGCGCGTAAAAGCGCATTCTGTAGTCTTCGCCGGTATAGTTGGAGTTGTTGTGACCGAACTTTATCCTGACGCTGCCCGACTTGCCTCTGAAATCATACAGCGACAAAGTAACGAACTGCCTGTTGACGCGCACCTGGCGGTTCGTAGTGCTCCAGAATACGGTTTCCTCGCCCGAGTCATCCACGAATATGGCCGAAATGCAGTCGTACCATTCGTCGCTGTCGCCATAATATCCGTGAACGGTCCAAGAGAACTCCAGCTTGGAATTTGCCGTTATCCTGCCAGGCAACGCCAGCCCGAATCCGCCAGACCATCCATCGCACAGGATAGTAGTATCGCCCACGGCAGAACTGGATATGCTCCACGCCGCATCGCCTTTTGCATAGACAAGGTCGATTGTTTTGCGCTCCGTGATTTCCATCGCTGCAGGCAACCGCGCCGTCCCTGAGATGCGGGTGCGTTCAACATCCGATTCCAAGCCGTACCCATCTGCAAATACGGGCGTTACCGACACGCCAATCTCCATTCCGCTTTCGAATCCGCCCAGAACGCATGAACGCGCATCCGCCACGGTTCGCTTTGACTGGATTGCAATTGGCAGCAGGACATCCGAGCAGCTAAAATCGTCGAAGCACACGCTTCCACCGCCCCAATCGCAGGTTATCCTGAAGCGCACGGTTTCGCCTGCATGATTGCCGAGGAATATCTTGTGCTCCACCCACGATGTTGAATACATGCCTCTGTTCAACAGGGGGACCGATACCGTTTGCCAATCTCCGCCTTCAAACGATGCCTGTATTTCGACTTTGCGCTCATCGCCAACGTCTGAACTCAATACGCGGTATGAAAGAATGCTGGAGCCCGTCAGCTTTCTTTCTCCCGGCAATTCGCAGTTGCCGCTGCACCATGCCGAGATTATAAGAAAGTCGTTGCCGTTGCCGGTGTCCGCCGCTTGGTTCGTCACATACAGTTTGTCCGGGTCGGAAGATACCACGCCTTCGCCAGAGAAGTCGCATGTTTCGTCTTGTACATCCGTGTATGAATACGCACGCACATCGAAACCGGTGATGGCGTCTTTGTGGAAATCAGGGACGTGCCACTTCACTTCTACTTCGCCGTCGCACACTTTGGGCAACGTCTCCAGCTGCGCCATCTTCTTGGGACGGAAGCCCGGGAAGGCTCCGCCAACCGAAGAAGTTTCTGTAAACAGCTCGAACCAACCGTCGTTCGAGCCACCCCATCCGTAGTTGAGGTATAGATAATATGTTCCGGAGTTGTTGTCGTACGCCAGGCCGTGTCCGATGACGGAATGACCCGGCACCCCGACATGGACCGGCACGCCAAGTTCCAAGTCGGACTTAATTTTCTCGATTGCCTCCAGATTCTCTTTTTCGAGATCGTAGAGTTCCCACGCCTCGTACCAATCTGTCGAAGTATCTTTTGTGTTCCAGAAATTCGCGCCGGAGCCATCTTTGCCGAAATTCATCTTGGTTATCAGGTCCACCCACGACATGAAACGCGCCACCGCAAACCGTTCGCTCTCCGTCTTTCTTCCGCGCACATCGTCCCAATAGTCTTCGTACGCGTCAAGCATCGCATCCCACGCGAACGGGTTGTGCCCGTCGAATCGCACCACGACATTCGTGTCGGCATAAGGCCCGTCGGGAACATCCGGCTTGCCGTCGGTATCAAGAGTATGATTCCAAGTGTCCTGCCTTCCGGTCCTCCAAGGCCATTTGAAATGCGCAATCTGCTGCGCCGTGGCAGTGGCGACGCAGCCGCACGGGCAACGCCCGCGGTAAACGCCTCCATCGTCAGAATCGTGCTTCGGGCAGAAATCGTTCCAGGGTTGCCATTGGTTCCAATGGAGCGACATGAACGGCGCGATTATGATTGCCGAATCCGGCACATTTGCCGAATTGGCGCCCAAAAGACGCATTTGCGCCGGCCACGAGCCGTCTCTTCGGCCAATCAGGCGCACCCATCTATCCGCCCTTTCGCCGCCTTCGGCTTCGCGTTTGGCGACGTTCGCGTCCGAGAAAGCCAGCATGTCGCAAAATGCTGAACCTTCTTCGGGCTCGAGATATTCGTTGGCAGAGAAAGAAATTACCGGCCCGCTCAGGTCGGAACCGGAAAAAACTATGTAGCCCGCGGGCGACAGAATCGCAATGCGAAGCGCACCGCGCTTGGTGATCGAATCGACTGAAAGTCCCCTCATCGTCAACTGCGCAACGCTGTTTTGCTCGAGCCAGCGATTCGCCGCATCTGCGACGGTGCCGTCGTCAAGCCACTCGCCGGATGCACGCAATGCCGCTATTGCACATATCGCAATCGTCGCTTTTTTTATCATGTCCATTGTTTGTTTGCGGGTGTTCCCTGCGCGCAGTTTCGCCGAGCGAAGGCTAGCCGGGGCGAACCAGGTTCCGCCATCTTCTCCTGCCTTCGCGCAGATTTGCCCCAAGCGCCGGGAGCATTTCGTCTCTTGCAAGAAAACAATAACAAACCTTCCAAGGGTTGAAGTTGCCCATATCTTACCATATTATGCCCCTCACGGTCAATAGCGAGCAATGCGCATTTACCTTTCCGTCATGAGCTCGTTACACCTCGGCGTGGGGCGGGCACCGTGTTTTGCCCAACGCCACTCTTTTCGGCGCGATGCTTTTTCTGCGGGCTGGCCGTCCGATCTTTGTCGGCTGAATAAATCTCAAGCTTGGCGAACAGGACGTTTTGATCGACCTACGGCTATCGCAGCACTTACCGCGTCGCCCATATCGCATGTGAAGACCGCAGATGAAGTACTTGAGTCCGAAACTATGTCGATGGTACGGACGCCTGATGCAAGTACATCCGCCACAGCGCGTTCGATGGCGGCCGCCTCGGCGGCAAGTCCGAACGCATGGCGCAGCATCATCGCCGCCGAAAGGATTGTCGCCAGCGGATTGGCGATCCCTTTCCCCGCGATGTCCGGCGCTGAACCGTGTATGGGTTCGTAGAGGCCTCCCCTGTCCACGCCAAGCGACGCCGACGGCAGCATGCCAATTGAACCCGTGATTTGTGAAGCCTCGTCAGATAGGATGTCGCCAAACATGTTTTCCGTGAGGATCACGTCGAA
>DFGM01000159.1:0-125 GCA_002371755.1 Verrucomicrobia bacterium UBA3750
TCAAAAAATGGGTAAACTCCAGCCGGAAAATACCCCCTTGCGCGGTCGGAGCGAAATATGGTATAATATGCATTCATTCGACCACTCAGAAAGAGTAAACTAACATGAAAGTACGTAGTTCCGTT
>DFGM01000159.1:179-7253 GCA_002371755.1 Verrucomicrobia bacterium UBA3750
AAGTACGTAGTTCCGTTCGTCGCATATGCGAGAACTGCCGCATCATCCGCCGCAAGGGTGTGGTGCGCGTGATCTGCACAAACCCGCGCCACAAACAGCGCCAAGGGTAAAAAAACAAAGAGGTAACAACAACTATGCCTAGAATGATGGGTGTGGATATCCCGGGCAAGAAGCACATTCGCTTCGCTCTGCGCTATATCCATGGTATCGGGCCAAAGCGTTCTGACGACGTTTTGGCGGCTTGCAACGTCGATCCGATGAAGAAAGCGGATGACGTGACACAGGACGAAATTCACGCGCTGACGACGTACATACAGGATCATTACCGCGTGGAAGGCGATCTTCGCCGTGAAGTATCGCAGAACATCCGCCGTCTGATATCGATTGGCTCCTATCGTGGTCTTCGCCACAAGAAGGGACTTCCGGTACGCGGGCAGAGGACGAAGACGAACGCCCGCACACGCAAGGGCGGCAAGCGCGTATCTATTGCGCTGCCGAAGAAGGCTACCCGCTAAGGAGTTTCCGACATGAGCGAAGAAGTAAAGAAGGAAGCGGTCCCGGCGGCCGCCCAGGCCGAAGCGCCCCAGGGCGCCGAAGGCGAAGTTGCACAGAAGAAGAAGCCCGGCAAGTCGATACCTGCCGGCATTGCCTTCATCCGCAGCACGTTCAACAACACGCAGGTGTCCATAGCGGACGCACGCGGCGGCGTGATTTCGTGGAGTTCCGCAGGCAAGGCCGGATTCAAGGGTTCGCGCAAGTCGACGGCTTTTGCCGCCACGATGGTGGCGCAGGATGCCGCGCGTGTCGCGGTGGCCAAGGGCATGCACGAATGCGAAGTGAGGATGCAGGGTGCCGGAGCAGGCCGCGAGAGCGCGGTTCGCGCCATTCAGGCGGCAGGCATTCGCGTAACGCAAATCACCGATACGACTCCCGTTCCCCACAACGGTTGCCGTGCACGTAAGCGCAGGAGGGTCTAATCATGGGTCATTTCACAGGTCCGCGCAGCAAAATCGCGCGTCGTTTCGGCGAGCCCGTATTCGGGCCAGACAAGATTCTCGAGAAGCGTCCCAATCCCCCGGGGCAGCATGGTGCGAACAAACGCCGCCACAAGGTTTCCGAATATGGCGTGCAGCTTCGCGAAAAGCAGAAGGCGAAAGCAATCTACGGAATGCGCGAAAAGCAGTTCCGCCTGTTCTTCGAGCGCGCTAAAGCGAAACAGGGCATCACGGGCGATATCCTCCTCGCGCTTTGCGAGACGCGTCTTGACAACGTGGTCTACCGTCTCGGGCTTTCCCCGACCCGCGCAGGCGCCCGCCAGCTCGTCACCCACCGGCACGTCACGGTGAACGGCAAGGTATGCAACGTGCCTTCCTACATCGTCCGTCCCGGCGAGGTTGTTTCCGTGCGCGAGAAGGATCGCGACATGATAGCCGTGGTGGATTCGCTCAAGACCCACAAGTCGCCGGTCGTGAACTGGCTCTCTTGGGATGAAGCGACCATGCAGGGCACGCTCCTGAGCGTCCCCGAACGTGCTGAGATACCGGAGAACATCGAAGTTCAGTTGATCGTCGAATTCTTCTCCCGCTAAGTATCTGGCTAAAAGCCATAACACAACTAATTCTTATTGGGAGACAAAACATGCCTATCCGTTTGAGCCGGTTCGAAATGCCCAGTGGTATCGTCAAGGACGAAGCCACCGCCACGCCCACATATATGCGTTTCGTGGCAGAGCCTTTCGAAATCGGTTATGCCCGGACAATCGGCAACTCGCTTCGCCGCGTGCTCCTCAGCTCTATCGAGGGCGCGGCGATTTGCGCCGTCAAGATTCGCGGCGTGAACCACGAGTTCTCGTCCATCAAGGGCTGCTCCGAGGATGTGACAGACATCATCTTGAACCTCAAGAGGGTGCTCATCAAGACTTACAACCGCGAGAGCCAGACCATCACGCTGAAGGCGAAGGGTCCCTGCACCGTCACCGCCGGCGATTTCGCCGAAACGAACAATGTCCAAGTGCTCAATCCCCGTCAGGAAATCTGCACGCTGGATGTGGATGGCGAAATCGAGATGGAGTGCGATGTGCGCACTGGCCGCGGCTTCTGCCTCGCTGAAGGCAACAAGAAGCCCGATCATGAAATCGGCAAGATTGCCATCGATTCCATCTTCTCGCCGGTGACACGAGTGAACTTCCTCGTCGAGAACACCCGCGTTGGCCAGAGAACCGACTACGAAAAACTCGTTCTTGACATCTGGACCGACGGAAGAATCGACCCTGAAACCGCGCTCAAGACGGCTGGAGCGGTATTGCGCCGCCATCTTGACGTCTTTGTGGACTATGCCGGCGAAGAAACGCTCGAGTTCGACGATTCCGAAAAGCGGGATGCCGACGAGCGCGAGCGTCTGCGCAAGCTTCTCAACATGTCCGTCAACGAAATCGAGCTCAGCGTGCGTGCGGCGAACTGCCTCAACACTGCAAACATCTCGACCGTGGGCGAACTTGCGAAGAAGACGGAAGCGGACATGCTCAAATACCGCAACTTCGGCAAGAAGTCCCTCACCGAAATCAAGGCGAAGCTGGTCCAGCTCGGTCTTTCCCTTGGCTACAAGTTCGACGAAAGCCTGCTGGAAGCGAAGAAATAAGGAAGAATTGCAATGCGTCATCAGAGAGTAATGAAGAAGTTCGGGCGTTCCACCGCCCATCGCGCGATGCTCATGAAGAGCCTCGTGACGAACCTCATCCTCGCCGAATCCATCACCACCACCCTGCCGAAGGCCAAGGAAGCCCGCAAGGATGCCGACAAGATTGTGACGATCGCCAAGAAAGGCGATCTCGCTGCTCGCCGTCTGGCGGCCAGCCGTCTTCTGCAGCCCGCAGCGGTGAAGCGTCTTTTCGAAGTCGTGGCTCCCGCGATGGCCGACCGCAAGGGCGGCTACACGCGCATCGTCAAGCTTGGCACCCGCAAGGGTGACGGCGCCGAGACCTGCGTCCTCCAGTGGACGTATGTCGGCGGTGCGGCCAAGCCTGCCGCAGCCGAAACGACGGAGGATGTGAAGGAGGTGAAATAATGGCTCTTGTGCTCAAGCTCAAGAAGGGCGAATCGGTAGAGCGCGGTCTAAAGCGCCTGAAGAAGGTCCTCGACAAAGAGGGTCTTCTCAAGAAGCTCCGCGACCAGCGCTACTTCGAGAAGCCGTGCGTCAAGGCGCGCAAGAAATCCCAGCGTGCCCGCATCCGCAATCGTTCGCGCCGCGGCCGCATGGAACTGAACTGACGCCGCGTTTCGCGCTCAGGAATCGCGGTTCCATCCCGCAGATACGAAAAGGAAAGCGAGGCGGCAGCGCCTCGCTTTCCTTTGTCTTTTTATCTCTCCCCGCTGCAAGTGGACGGATGGGGGCGGAATATGGTATAATCCCTGCCATGAAGATTCAAAAGCATATATTCGCGTTGTTGCTGGCATCGGCGCTGCTCATACCGTCAATCCTCGAAGGCGCGGTGGAATGCACGGCAAATCACCCCGCCGCACTTGCGGCAAGGGATATGATCGCGAAAAGTCCGCTCTGTGCCAGACTGGATATACGCCTCGAGGTCTCCCCTTCTCTGCCCGGCGTGAAGCACGATGGGTATATAGCCGAAAAGCACGGGAGCCAAGTGACCATACGCGGGATGCGTCCGCGTTCGCTCCTCTTCGCGGCGGGCGAAATCCAGCGTTGGGCCGGCATGCAGGACGGGAAGCTCGTGCGCGATCCAAAGTTCGCCCGCCGCATGCTCAATTATACAGGCAACCGCCATACCATGGCTGAATGGGTGGCGGCAACGGGCGCCAATATCGTCCAGCTCCGGCGCAACGCCCCGGCGCGGATGGCCAAGGAATGCGCAGATGCAGACGTAGCATGCTATGCGTTCCTCTATGGCTGCGACCCCATGAAATGGAACCGCGCCAAATGCACTGCGTATCTCGAAGAACACCCGTCCTGCAAAGCCACCGACCCGGGGCGCAGCTGGGAGAAAGGCATAATGTGCCCGAGCGACCCGGCCACCTGGGCGTTTTTTGCGCAAACAATCGTCTCTATCGCCTCGCAGGCGGATTATGAAGGCGTCGCAGTGACGTTTTGGGATGACTATGGTCTCAATTGCCACTGCAAACGCTGCCGCGAATCCGGCATGGACAGGTTTTCAAACCAGGTGGCGGCGGCGGTCAAGTGTTTCGAAGAGGCGCTCAAGCCGCTCGGAAAGAAGCTTCTGGTGCGGACATGGTCTTCCGGCTGCCCGCACTTTCTCGTGGACGAATGGGTGCACGCACCCGGATATGGCGGCACGGGCGGCGAGCCGATGGAACTTTGGGGCAAGACGTATTCCACGGCCGACAAGTCATCCACCATCATCCAGACGAAGGTCTACAACTGCGATTGCCAGCCCCTGCCGCCCTTTTCACGCCTCCTCGGAGAAGCGGCGAAGGCGGGATTCACCGAATTCGCCGAATGGCAGATTACCGGTCAGACGCTTGGCCTCCAGTGGCTGCCGGCCTGCGTTGTCGAAGATACCGCGAGCCGCATGAAGAGGGCGTTCTCGCTCGTAGGGGCCGAGGCGGGAGTGTGCCTCTACGCCGGCGGCTACAACAACCGCGACTACGAGGCTCTCGACGACATCATGAACTCCGTCAACATCTACGCCTGGCGTCAGCTTTCCTGGAATCCGGAGGACGACCTGGAGACCATCTGGCGCGAATGGGCCGCCCCGATATACGGCAAAGGTGCGCCTTGGATGGTAAAGGCTCTGAAAGAAACGCAGATGGCGACGGCCGTATCGTTTTCCCCATTGGGGCTCGGCGCTCCCACGGAAAGCCGTTTCACCACCAACATCAACCGCCGCGAAGACCTGTTGCGCTACACAAACCGCACATTCCTGCCTGAAGGACGCGCCGTCCTGGAGCCCACGAAGGAGAACATCGCCAAAGTCGTCGAAGAAAAAGACTCCGCCCTCGCCGCCGTCAAAAGGATGGAAGGTTTCATCGCACAAGCCGCCAGAAGCGCCCGGCAGGATGCACGCCCCGTGTGGTTAGAGGAAGTCTCGACCCGCACAGCCTGGCTCAAGACCCACCTCCTGTGCACAAAAGCAATCGACGGCGCTCTATGGCGCTACAGGTATTTGAAGCACCTTTCCCTGATGGCGCAGACAGACAAGGAAGCGTATGACGGGATTGTGGCCGACTTCGAGGCAATCCGCGCCAACCACAAGCACCTCTTCGCCCATGCGCCGTCTCTAAAGCTCAGCTTCTATCCGGACGAGTGCGCCGACAGGGAAATCTCCCTCCGCTCCCCGGTGCCGATCTTGATGGACATACGCTCCAACGCCGTCTATTGCGTCGAGAAGGTCTTAGGACCCGTCGATCGCTGAAACGAGAGGCCTGAAGCAAGCGCCCGCGTGGAGCCTGCACTCGCGAAACCATTTGTTTCCGCCACCTAGCGCGGACGTTTGGCGCGAAAGGCGAGCGCATAGACCAAGACTACGGCAAAGCATATGCCGGGCACGGCGAAGGAAGCGCGTATCGTGGCCGAAGAGAGGCGGAGGTTCGCGTCCCAGCCGGCATCCGCACCAGGCACGAGCGCGAGAAAGGCGCTGGAGGCGTTGCCGATGATACCGGCCATCCATGGCGTGATGATTGCGCCGCCGAGAATCGCCATGATAAGCCCTGCCGCCCCGAGCTTCACCGCACGCGGCTCAAGCGACCCCAACGCAATACCGTATATCGTCGGGAACATGAGCGACATGAAGCCGGACATCGAAACAAGCGCTATCACATTCCAGGAGAATGGCATCGTCCCTGCCGTGAAAACGACATCCGACGGGAGATACATGACTCCCAGCACCGACCCTATCGCGCCCAGTGCAAAGACCGCCATCATGCTCGCCGGCTCAAACTTCCTCATAAGCCCCGTCGTTATCCAGCGCATGGCGACAAAGACGATGATTGCGACAAGGTAGTAGCCGGCAGCCACATCCTTTTCGACTCCGAGCTCCTTCTGGATGTAGGCGTTCATCCAAGTCCAGGCCGCGATTTGCACGCCCACGTAGAAGAATTGTGCGATTACGCCCATCCAATAGCGAGGCGAGGCGAGGAGCGATTTCAGCATCGAACGGTAGAGAGGCATCATAAGAATGAAAGCCAACGGCCCGAGCATGCCGAGAAGAATCCACGTCACCTTATCCATCTCGGGGAAGATGAAATAGAGCGCAGTGAGCGGGACCAGAGAGAAAAGAGCCGCGACAAGCGTCCTCTTGAGGCGCGGGGCGAGAGCCGCCCCGGCCGCGCCGTCATCACGTTCCCGCTTCAAAAGGAAGAATATCCATATCGCAAGCGCAATCGCGCACAAGCCCACATACGGCACGCACACCCAGAAAAGTTCGTGGTTCACTATCGTCTTCAACGCTTCAGGCGCCATTTGCGCCCTTTCTTCCGCCGTGCTTGGATCGAGATGGGCGAGTATCAATTCCTTCGCGAGCAGAATGCCCAGAATGGACCCGACAGGATTGAACATCTGCGCGAAGTTGAGCCGCTGAACCGCAGTCCTTTCGTCTCCCAGCGCTATCACATACGGGTTGCAGCTCGTCTCCAGAAGCGAACAGCCGCTGGCCACGACGAATATCGCGATGAAATAGAGGTCGAAGCTTTGGAGCAGGCAAGCCGGGATGTACATGAGTGCGCCTATGATGTAGATGCCCAGCCCCACCAGCACCCCCTTGCGGTAGGAGAACTCCTCGGTGAGAATGGAAGCGAAAATCGCAAGGACTGCGTACGCTCCATAGAATGCCACCTGCACGAGGCCGGCCTTTGATTGATCCATCGTGAATATCTTCTGGAACGCCGGCACGAGATTGTCCGTCATGTTGTTGAGGATTCCCCACAACGAAAAGCATGCGACCAGCATCACGAAAATGCCCATGACGCCTCTCGGCACGATTCTCTTCTCCTCCATGTTTGCATCCTCCTTGCTCTGTTGTTGCGCATATTATACCATATTTACCATCTTCCGTGCATGGCAATTGCGCATATGTCTCCCAGTTTGTCAAATAGAAAGTGC
>DFGM01000110.1 GCA_002371755.1 Verrucomicrobia bacterium UBA3750
CACCCGCGAATCCAATGGGCATTGGACAGGAAACCCATGGGCATTGGACTGGAATTCAATGGGCATTGGATTCAGATTCAATGGGCATTGGATTCGCGTCCAATGCCCATTGGGTTCGGGAGCCATGCGCAAGGGTCGATTCAGCCCTTGGGCGGCCGGATATTACGGCTTATGCCGGGGGATGGGAGCTATTTGGCTTCCGGCGTCCGGGTCGGGCGCGAAAGGAAGGCTGCATAGATAAAGAGGTAGGCAAAGCCTGCCACGGGTATGATGAAGGCCGGCATGAAGCCCGCCGCATCGGCTACCGCCCCTTGGGCGAGCGGAAGGAGTCCTCCACCAACGATCATGGCCATGAAAAGACCCGTCGCCGCGTTAGTATATTTGCCCAGACCCTCTACCGCAAGGTTGAAGGTGCACGGGAAGCCTACCGACGTGCAAAGGCCGCACAGCACGAAAAATACCGCCGAAAGCGGAATCGACTGCATGGTAAAGGCGAACTTTGCGCCATCGAACACCGGGAACTTCACCATTACGCTCGAGGAGCACATGCCGAGAATGACAAGAATCACGGCCGTCCCTTCCGCCGCCATCAGCATGGTGCGGCTTGAAACCTTGGCACCAATGGCACTGCCAATGGTTCTGCCGATAATCATCATCATCCAATATGTGGCCGCGACGCACCCGGCAATTCCCACATAGCCCGGCACGCCGGCAGTGGCAAGAGGACCATCCGTCGCAGAGAGCCAGAGGTTCATTGTGGCCGGGATGCCCACCTCGACGCCCACATAGCAGAAAATACCGATGACTCCGAAGAGGCAGTGGCGGAACTTGAGCGGCGCGAACACCGGAATCTTCTCGTCCGTCTTAACGGCCTCGGGGTCCTGTATGTTAAGGAAAGAGAGGACGAAGAACGTAGCCGCGAAGACTGCAAGCGCGATATAGAGGACGAGGTTGACATCCGCCATCTTCGTATCCTTGGAGATTTCGCCGATGAGCATGCCGACCAGAAGCGGCGTGAGGGTGCCGGTTATGGAGTTGAATGTCATGCCAATCATGTTCAGCTGGTTGCCGCGCTTGCCGCCGCCGCCGAGCGTATTGAGCATGGGGTTGGTGACAACGTTCAAGAGGCACATGGAGATGCCGGCCACGAACGCGCCCGTAAGATAGACCGTAAAGCCGTTCGCCCCTGCCTTGCCGGAAAGGAACTGAATCAGGACGCCGGTGAAGCCTGTCGCAATCGCGACGAGAGAAGTCTTTTTGTAGCCGATGCGGGAAAGGAGCATGCCGCTGGGAACGCCGGCGACGAGATAGGCGAGGAAGTTCATCATATTCCCCATCATGCCGGCCGTATTCGAACCTTCCATCGCATACTTCCAGACATTGCCGATGGGGGCTGCGAGGTTGGTCACGAACGAAATCATGCCGCAAAGGAAAAACATTGCGACAACCGCCAGATAGTTTATTTTCTTCATTTTTTACTCCTGTTTATCTCCGCATAAGCGTAGTTTATGTGCATATTATACCATATTCCCCCTTCCGGCGCAAATGCGGCGGAACATTCCCATACCCGCCTGCGGAAGCCGCCTAGCGGGAACGGAAGTCGGCAAGATGTCCGGCGAGAGACTTTATGCCGCGCCAATAAAAGCCGAAGTCGAAAAGATTGCGCGTCGTGGCGAAACGGTGGAGAAGCGCAGAAGGCTGCAAAAAGCCCTTGTAGACCTCGCGTATGGCGGCTTTTATTTCCGGTTCGGGCACGAGAGGCGTCTTTATTATCTGGCGGCGCATATCGTACTCGTCCCAATCAAGAGTGGTTAGGCCGCCCTTTTCTTTCAGTTCGTTGAAAAGCGGAGTGCCCGGGTAGGGAACGGTCATAGTACACTGGAGCGTGGAAGCGTGGCCGTTTGCAAGGAGTTTGCGCGCGAGTCGCACCGTGCGCGCGACATCATCGCGATCTTCCCACGCGTGACCGAACATGAACGTGAGATGCACATCCAACCCAGCCTTGGTCGCCCAGGCGGCGCCGTTTTCCACATCCGCTACTCTAATACACTTGACAAATCTATCCAGCGTCGCCTGATTCGCGCTTTCCACGCCGAAAAGGACGAGCCGGAAACCCGCTTTGCGCATAAGCGCATAGTCTTCATAGCCAAGGCGGCCGAAACGCATATTGCAGTCTATGCGCACTTTCTTCGGCAGTCCCCGCGCTATCATCTCGTTGCAGAAAGTCTTGAGCCACTCGCCCACGGGGAAGGATCCGGAATCGTCCATTATCTCCTTGATGCCGTATTTCTCGACGAGCATCTGGATTTCGTCCACCACGTCTATGGCATTGCGCGTGCGGTATTTGGGGTAGAGGGTAGTCCAGGAGCAGAAGGTGCATTTGGCGTGCCAGCAATCGCGCCCGGACATTATATAAGTGCCCGGAGTGCGGCGGAAGTTGCCGTTTTTGACGGCATATAGACGCCATGAGACGAGGTCGCGATCTATCCACGGCGCGGTATTCAGGTCGTGATCCAGCTGGAATCGCCCCGTATTCTTCGTCTCGCCGTTTTCGCGATACCATATACCCGGCTCGAACTTCGCGGGGTCGAAGGCTGATTCGACGAGGTTTTTGAGAAGGAAGTCCCAATCGCCGCCGGTCAGGATGTAGTCGACCGGGCAATTTTCCATGGATTCAGCCGGCAGAGCCGTCACGTGATCGCCCACCAGGACGGTCTTTGCGAGTGCGGCGTGCTCCTTTATCCAATTCCAGTGACGGTGCACGACGGGCGTCTTCGTCTCGAGAACGACAAGCTCCGGCTTGAAAGCGGCAAGGCGGCGCATGAACTCCTCGCCGGAAAGTTCCGCCGCGATGCCGTCAAGAAAAAGGACCTCGTGCCCCGCCTTCTTCAACATCGTCGCGGCCGTGGCCGGCACGACGGGGAATATATAGGTGGGACGCGAGAACCACTGAAACTGCCGGTTCTGAGTGAGAAGAGCAACGCCCTTCTCGCTCTTCACCGGCGGATATGCGATTGCGACTCTCAACCTATTACCACTTGTAGCCGAGGCCGAGGATATAGCGGATGTCGCTGTGCTTGGTGTGATCGCCGACTTTGCTCTTGTAGTCCCACTCGGCCTTCGCGATCAGCTGCCAGTTGGCGCGGAAAGCGTAGGTGAGACCGACGTCGGTATCAAGCATGTAGTTATCCTGCCACTCGTCGACCTCAGGGATGTATTCGAGATTGTGGATGAAGTCGAGCCCGTCGATCTTCGCGACAGTCCAGGCGAAGTGGTGGCCATAGCGGAACGCGCCATAGTCGTCGCTCTTCTCGTGGTCATACTTTTCGCCGACCCAGGCAAGGCCGAGTTCCTGGTTGAAGCTCATCTTTCCGAGGCCGAAGTCCTGCTTCTCGAACCACTGGTAGCCGAGACCGGTACCAAGGCGCCACCTGTATTCCAAGTCCATTATGCGGTCGAACTCGTATTTGCCGTTCAGGTAGGAATAGACGGCGGTCGACCAGAAGTGGTCTTCCTGCGCCTGCGCCTCGAAGCGGCTTACGGTCTTCTGCTTATCCTGTTTGGAATCGCCGGACTGCGCGAAGAAGTAGCCGATGGAGCCGGTGAATCTATCTTCCTCCCACCTGCGGTTGGCATCGGCGAGGAAGGTGGCGGATTCGCCCACCGTGTTGCCGCGCGTAGCGGTGCCGGAGAAGTTGATGCTGCCGTTCCACTTTTCTTCTTCGGGGTCGGTGGCCTTCACGCCTTCCATATCGAGCTTCTGCATGCCGCCATTCTCTACGACGACGATTTCTCCGGCGGAAACAGAGAGCTTCTTCGTCACCTTGGAGTTGTCGGTATACTGAATCACATGGTCGCGGTCGCTTTCCAGGGTGGCGATCTTCTCGATGTCGATTTCCACGGCACCCAGGTCGTCGGACTTGAACGAGAGCTTGCCGTCGCGAATGACGTCGGCTTCGCCCGTGAGAAACGCGCCGGACTTGAACGTCACCTTGTCGGCGAGAGCGCAACTCGCCGCCATTGCCGCGGCAAACGCTGCCGCCATGACTTTTGTATTCATATTTTGTCTTTTCTTTCTTTTTGTTGTTTCGGCCGGGTTTGCCGGCTGTTTCGGTTGGAAATGTCTCTGCCGGCGTCTCAGAGCGCCTTCAGGAGGAAGTTGTTCTTCTTGCCTTGCTTCAATACTGCGATTCGGCCGTCCACGAGGTCGGCTTCCTCGAAGAGGCGCTTATCGTCCACTTTGGCACCGTTGAGCGAAAGACCGCCTTGGGCCGCCATGCGCCTCGCCTCGCCGTTGGACTTGAACATCCCGGCCGCCGCCGCCACCATGTAGACCGGCTTCCCAACGATTTCCGCCTTGGCGAGCCCGCCAGACTTCACATCGCGGAAGATTTCCTCTAGCTCCGTCGCGCTCTTTCCGGAAATATCGCCTCCGAAAAGCGTCTTCGTGGCGCCAAGCGCCGTCTTGAGCCCCTCCTCGCCATGGACGAGAAGCGTCAGTTCTTCGGCAAGCGCCTTCTGCGGTATGCGTGCCTCCGGATCTTTCTTCATCGCCTCTTCAAGGGCGGCGATCTCCTCCAGCGACTTCATCGAAAACACTTTCAGATAGCGGATGACGTCCGCATCTGCAGCGCGCAGGAAGTACTGATACCAATCGTACACGCTCGTCATGCCCGCATCAAGAAAGAGTGCGTTGCCTTCGGACTTGCCGAACTTCCTGCCTGTCGAATCGAGGAGCAGGGGGAAAGTGAGGCCGAACGCCGTCTTGCCGCGCATCCTGTGCACAAGGTCCGTACCTGCGGTGATGTTGCCCCACTGGTCGGCTCCGCCCACTTCCATCTGGCAGCCGTAGCTGTCGTAGAGATGAAGGAAGTCGTTGCCTTGCAGAATCTGGTAGGAGAACTCGGTGAAGGTAAGCGCACCCTCGCTCGCCTCGAGCCGCTTTTTCACGCTCTCCTTGGCCAGCATCTGCGGAACGCGG
This sequence comes from Verrucomicrobia bacterium UBA3750, assembly GCA_002371755.1. Classification (GTDB taxonomy): domain Bacteria; phylum Verrucomicrobiota; class Kiritimatiellia; order RFP12; family UBA1067; genus UBA1067. The sequence goes on from DFGM01000110.1 coordinate 4,982, forward strand.
AAGTTTATCGCGATATCGCGCAGGAACTCGATCGCGCTAATCGACTTGTACCAATCGTAATTATCCACCATTATGGCGGCGTTGGGCCCGTCGAAATCAAGGATTCGCGAGAGGTTTTCGCGGATGCCGGCCTTGTTTTCGGCCACCTGGTCGACGGTAAGCATGTTCCGCTCGGCGCTCTTCCCGGATGGGTCGCCGATAAGCCCCGTCGCGCCGCCGACAAGCGCTATCACCTTGTGCCCCGCCTGCTGGAAGCGTTTCAGCACCATTATGGATACGAGATTGCCGGCCTGGAGCGACCTTGCGCTCGGGTCGAAGCCGCAATACACAGTCATGGGCTTCTCCAGCGCCGCCTCTATCCCGGGATCGGTGAGTGCCTCCACCAGCCCTCTGGCCTTCAGTTCTTCTATGAGTTTCATGGCGAATATTATAGCATAGCCGCCGCCCCCTTGTCCAGTGACTACCCCTCTTTCAATCCGCCCGCAAAAATGGTATAATATGCGCCATGAACGAGTGCAAAGAATCCCGCTCAGGCGGATATAACTGTGTAGTCTGCATCAAGCAGGTGCCCGACACGAAGAAAGTGACCGGTCAGGCGATGAAGGCGGACGGAACCATAAACCGCGCGGCACTGCCCGCTATCTTCAATCCGGAAGACCGCAATGCGCTGGAAGCGGCGCTCAGCGTGAAGGAGAAGCATGGCGGCACCGTGACCGCCATAGCCATGGGCCTGCCCAACGCCTGCGAAATCCTCCGCGAGGCGCTGATGTGCGGCGCCGACAAGGCGTATCTTGTCACCGACCGCAAGGCGGCAGGCTCCGATACCCTTGCCACTTCCTATATTCTCTCTTGCGCAGTGAGGAAGCTCAACCCCGATCTCGTCTTCTGCGGAAGGCAGGCCATAGACGGCGATACCGCCCAGACCGGCCCGCAAATCGCCGAAAAGCTCGGCTTCGCCGCAATCACCTATCTTGAAGGACTCGAGATGGATGGCGACTACGCCATCGCGACGCGGAATATCGGCACGGGAATAGAGAAAGACCGTGTCAAACTGCCCGCCCTCTTCACCGTCACGGAGAAGTTCGGCGAGCTGCGCCCCTATGACGTCAGGCGGGTGATGAAGTACAAGAAGGCGAAAGCGCCTGCGGAGAATGGCGGCGTGGCGCTGGAAGGCGACAGGGCAATCGGGCAGTTTTCGTGCGACGATATCGGCGCCGAACCCGAGCGTTGCGGTTTCGCCGGCAGTCCCACCAACGTGAACAAGATCGTGTCCGTGGTCCTCGCGGGCGGTGACTACAAGGAAGTTCCCGCCACTGACGAGGGCATCGCGCATCTCGTCTCCGAACTCATCGCCGACCACACCATCGGCTGACACCACGCAAAGAACCAGAAAGGCTATAATCCATCATGGCAGAAGATAGAAGCAAGGGCGAAGTGTGGGTGTTCGCCGAACAGGAAGACGGCGTTTTGAGCGACGTGCCGCGCGAACTGCTCGGCAAGGGCAGGGAACTTGCAGACAAACTGGGCGTCCCCCTCGCCGCCGTCCTCATGGGCGAAAATGTAGAGCCCCTCGCCAAAGACCTCTTTGAAGCAGGCGCCGACAAGGTGCATCTCGTCGAGGACGCCGGGCTCAAAGTATTCCGCGGCAAGGCCTACAGGCACGCATTCGTGAAGCTCATACGCGAATGCGGTCCGCAAATCGTCATCTTCGGCGCAACGCACATGGGGCGCGACCTCGCGCCGGCCGTGGCTTCCGAGCTCCGCTGCGGTCTTACCGCAGATTGCACCGACCTCCAGATTGGCGACTATACGGACAACAAGACGAAGGAGAACTTCTCCAATGTTCTCCTCCAGATTCGCCCGGCGTTCGGCGGCAATATCATCGCCACGATCGTGAACCCGCGCAACTGGCCGCAGATGGCCACGGTGCGCGAAGGCGTGATGAAGCCTCTCGAGAAAGCCCCGGGCAGGACAGGAGAGACAATAAGACACGATGCCGGACTCGATGGCGTGGAGATACCCGTCGAGGTTCTTGAAATCGTGCGCCGCCACTCCAGCATCAACCTCAAGGGTGCGCGCATCATCGTGGCAGGCGGCGCAGGCGTGGGCTCCAAGGAAAACTTCGCCCTTCTCCACGAGTTGGCGGACGTCCTTGGCGGAGCCGTGGGCGGCAGCCGCGCGGCCGTCGACCTCGGATACTGCGAACACGAACGCCAGATCGGCCAGACCGGCGTCACCGTGCGCCCCGCTCTTTTCATAAGCTGCGGCATTTCGGGCGCCGTCCAGCACCTCGCAGGCATGCAGGACTCGGCGAAAATCATCGCCATCAACACAGATAAGGACGCCCCCATCTTCAAGGTGGCGCACTACGGCATCGTGGGCGACCTCAATGTCGTCATACCAAAAATGATTAAGGCTATCAAGCAGAAGGGCGGCTAAGGACATGTCCAACTTTTACTCAGACAACCCGGATATTGAAAAGACGATTGACGCTCTCGACCTCGGAGAAGTCGCGGAGCTTTGCGAGGAAGGCTTCCGCTTCGCGAAAGACAACGATTTCGCCCCTGAAAACCGCGAAGACGCGCTCGACAACTACAAGCGCGCTCTCGCCGTCTGCGGCGATATCGCGGGCAACAGGATCGCCCCCACGGCGGAGGAAACCGACAAAGTGGGCAATGTCCTCAACGAGGATGGCACTGTCACGTATGCACCGGGCATCGCACTCGCCATCAAGCTTTTCGGCCAGTCGCGTCTCTCCGGCATCACGATTCCGTACTATCTTGGCGGCCTCAACATGCCGTGCGTCATGCTCACGGCGTGCAACGATATCGTCAGCCGCGCTGATGCTTCGCTCATGAACATCTTCGGGCTCCAGGGAATCGCCGAGACGATAAACAGCTTTGCCGACGAGGACATAAAGAAGGAATACGTCCCGAAACTTTGCGACGGCACGTTCACTGGAGCCATGGTTCTCACCGAGCCTGACGCGGGCAGCGACCTGCAGAGCGTGAAAACCTCGGCTTGGCAAGACGAAAACGGCAACTGGTTCGTGAATGGCGTGAAGCGTTTCATCACGAACGGATGCGGCGACGTGCTGCTCGTCCTGGCGCGCACGGAACCTGAGTTCAGCGACGGCCGCGGCCTTTCGTGCCTTCTCGTCGAGCGTTGCCCTCAGGTGAAAGTGCGCCGTCTCGAGCATAAGCTCGGCATCAACGGCTCGCCCACCTGCGAACTCGTCTTCAACAACGCCCCCGCCAAACTCATCGGCCAGCGCAAGCGCGGCCTTATCACCTACGTAATGGCGCTCATGAACGGCGCACGCGTGGGCATTTCCGCGCAAGGCACAGGCATAGGCGAAGCGAGTTATCGCGCCGCACGCGACTATGCGGCGAGCCGCAAGCAGTTCGGCGTCACGATCGACAGCTTCCCAGCCATCCGCGAACTCCTTTGCGACATGTCGGCCGAACTCCAGGCCTCGCGTCTTCTCGCCTACTACTCTTCCAAGTGCGTCGACTTGGAGCTCGGTCTCGAGAAGAAGTTCGCTTCCCTGAAGGGGCAGCCGGAAGCACAGGCCGTGCGAGCGCGCATGAAGAAATACGCCGCGTTCAACAAGATGCTAACCCCGATGGCGAAATATTACGCCTCCGAGATGTCCATGCGCGCCGCAAACGGCGCGGTGGCGGTGTTGGGCGGCTCCGGCTACATGAAGGATTATCCCGTGGAGCGCTATCTGCGCGACAGCCGCATCACCACGATTTACGAGGGCACCTCCCAGCTTCAGGTGGTCGCAGCCATCGCGGGCGTGACGGCTGGACTCTACAACGAAGTGGTTTCCGACATCCTTGAAGGCGTCGATGTGCCTGCAGACCTTCAGGCCGCTGTCGAACAGGCCAAGGCACTCTGCAAGGAAGTGGACTCGGCCGTGGAATACGTAAAGGCGCATGAAAACGGCAAGGCATATCACGACTTGCACGCGAGAGAGCTTGTCGACGGCGCGATTGCCGCCATCATTGCCGCACTTCTCGTTCGTTTCGCCTCGAAGTTCCCCGAAAAGACGCCTGTTCTCGAATACTGGCTCAAGACCAAGTTCCCGATGGCCGGAGCGGAGCTTGCAAAGGCGAAGAGCGGCTATGTCGCTTCAGTCACCGACTTCGCGAAGATTGCGCCCGCGCCCGTGAACGAAGATTGAGGCTGCTGAACAATGGGAGACCGCGAAGCAAAAAAACTGCTGAAACTTATCGGGGAGACGAGCACTTCCCTCCCCGATGATGTTGAAGGCGCGCTGAAGAAGGTGCTCGCCAAGGAACCGAGAGGCTCTTCGGCGCGCATCGTTCTGGAAACCATCCTCGAGAACACGGCTCTTGCCAAGGCGAGCGGCACGCCGCTTTGTCAGGATACCGGCACCCTTTCCTTCTATATAGACGAAGCGGTGAAGGACAAGGTGACGCCCGAGGATGTAAAAGCCGCCGTTGCTGAGGCCACGAAGAAGGGTTTGCTCAGAAAGAACTGCATCGACCCCGTGTCGGGCAGGTCTTTCGACGACAATTGCACCGAATATACACCGATTATCCACTACAAGAGCGCCGAATGGCGCAAGTCGCTCGGGCTTGAGGGCACGATTACATTGCAGCTGAAAGGCGGCGGCTCTGAAAACATGTCCCGCCAGTATTCGCTCCCGAGCACGATACTCGGTGCGGCGCGCGACATGACGGGCGTCAGGAAGTGCGTGCTCGACGCGATATTCCGCGCGCAAGGCTACGGGTGCGCACCGGGCATCATCGGCGTCTGCATCGGCGGCGACAGGGCGACAGGCTACGAAGTCGCAAAGGAACAGCTCTTGAGACGGCTCGACGACATTTCCCCCGACCCGAAGCTCGCCCGCCTCGAACGCTGGATTCTCAAGGATGCGAACATGCTCGGCATCGGACCTATGGGAATGGGCGGCAAGACGACAATTCTCGGCGTCAAGGCGACCGCGCGGCCGCGGCTGCCGGCTTCCTTCTTCGTCACCGTGGCGTATATGTGCTGGGCTTGCAGGAGGAACAGCTGTGGTTGATCTCGATTATCCTTTTTCCGAGACGGCGGTGAGGGCGCTCAAGGCAGGTGATGTGGTGCGCATTTCCGGCACCATCCACACCGGCCGCGACATGTTGCACAAGTATTTCGCAGACGGTGGCGAGTTTCATGTGGACTTCAAGGATGGCGCACTCTTCCATTGCGGGCCCGTGGTAGTCAAGACAACCGCCGGCTGGCGCGTGGTGGCGGCAGGCCCCACCACCAGCATACGCGAAAACGCCTACGAGCCGGGATTCATCCGCGCCACGGGCGTGAGGCTCATCATCGGCAAAGGCGGCATGGATTCGGCCACTCTCGCGGCGATGCAGGAGTGCGGCTGCGTATATATTCAGGCCGTAGGGGGCGCTGCCGCCGTGGCCGCCGCCGCCGTCAAACGCGTCTCCGGCGTGGATTTCCTTGAAGAGTTCGGCCCGGCAGAGGCTTGCTGGCACTTCGAAGTGGATGGGCTCAAAGGCATTGTCGCCATGGATACCCATGGCAAGTCCCTCTTCACCGACGTCGCCAAGTATTCCCGCAGGCAGATGGATATTCTCACGCAACCAATGTCTTCGAAAGGCAAAAAGAAATGACAGCACGGGTCTTTTTCGCCGCGGCGCTCGTTTCGGCTCTGACTGCATTCGCGGCTGAAAAGAATTCCATGGCGCAATGTGACGCCGGCATGGATGACGACGTCGGCAAATTGCCCGAAGCCAAGGCTCCAATCGCAGCTCCAGTCCCTGTGAACGGCCAATACACGCTCGCCGACCTCCTGTGCGACAATGTCAGCTATTTCCTCCGTATCGACCGAAAGAAGGGTCTTGACCGTGCTATCCAGATTATGGGCAAGCGCAAAGCATACGACCATGGCGGAGTTTGCCTTCTGAAGCCCCAGGTGCTTGAAAAGAAGCCGGTTGCGGATGGCGTCGCCTTCAACCTCAAATGGACTTTGCCCGAGGGCGAGGATTATTGGTTCGAAGGAACTGTAAAGGCATCCCTCGAAAACGCTACGACCGTGAAATACGAATACGAGCTCAAGGCGAGCGAGAAGTGCAGGGAGAACTCGCAATTCGTGGAGTTGGGGCTTGTGGTCACCGGTTTCTCCAATAGTTGTTCGCGTGTGGACTGGGTTGGCAACGGCATCCTCACGAGCGTGCCGGGCAAGTCCAAGATGAACGTCTTCGGCACATGGTCCATGCACAAGGACGACTACCGCTTCCCCGGCAACCGGAGCGGCGTGAAGTGGGCATCCATCGGCTGGAACGGCAGGCGCGATGCGTTCGTGCTGGAATCCGGCACGGGGAACGTGGATTTCGACGTGCGCGGCAATGACATTCTCCTTACCGAGAATCTGGCTGTGGCAGGCTACGGCGGCAAGTCGTCTGGGCCGTCGGGCTTGAAGAGCGTGAAGGAGATGGAATTGAAAGGCTCCTTCCGCGTGTGGTCTGGCATGTTTGCAAAGCCTCGCGCGGTTGTCGTACCGGATTTGACCTACACCTACCATTAGGGATTCTGACGATGGCGAGAGGGAAGTTCATTACGCTCGAAGGCGGCGAGGCCGCAGGCAAATCCACGCAGATTGCGCGGATCAAAGCCGCTTTGGAAGCTCGCGGCATCGAGACGGTCGTCACGCGCGAGCCGGGCGGAACCCGCCTTGCCGAGCTCATCCGCGGCCTCCTCAAGGACGAATACGAAGACGCGCCTTGCGACCGTGCGGAACTTCTCCTCTTTCTCGCTGCGCGCGCCCAACTCGTCAAAAACGTGATAAAGCCCGCCCTGGATGCCGGCAAATGGGTGGTTAGCGACCGCTTCAGCGATTCCACCTTCGCTTACCAGGGCTATGGCAGAGGCTTGCCCCTCGATGCAATAGAGACTGCGAACTCTTTCGCCTGCGACGGCTTGAAACCGGATATCACCTTCTGGCTGGATGTTTCTCCCGAAACGGCGCTGAAGCGCCGGCTCGGACGCGAGGCCGCCACGAATACGGGCGCGGACCGATTCGAGCGCGAACAGGCCGCATTCCACGAACGCCTTCGTGCCGGGTTTGCCGCACTCCATGCCGCCGAACCAGGGAGAATCGCCAGAATCGACGCCAACGCCGCCCCGGATGATGTTTGGGAGGAAATATGGACGCATCTCAAGCCTATTCTCTCATAGAGCACGCGATTGACGAAGAACGCGTCCCGGGCGGCTACCTTATCGTAGGCGACCTGAACGGCAATTGCCGCGAAATTGTCGATAAGATACTTCTAAAGCTCTATCCCGACGGACAAGAACAGATAAAGGAAAGTCTCCACCCCGACGTGGCGATTCTCGAACCCGAAGGGAAAAGCCGCACGATTCAGATCAAGTCGATGCGGGAGCGAATTGTCGTGCCGATGTCGGCAGCGGCATATTCCGGCGGCTGGAAGGTGGGCGTTATCTATGGTGCGGATAGAATGCAGCCTGCCGCCGCGAACGCCTTTTTGAAGAGTCTCGAGGAGCCGACGCCGAAGACGCTGTATCTGCTCCTCACAGACAAGCCGGATGCCCTTCTCGCGACAATCGTATCGCGCTGCCAGCGCATCGACCTGCCGATGCCAAAAGGCATCCTTGAAGGCGAATACGCAGACCGCATCGCCGAAGTCTTCGGGGGTGGCGTGCCCAATGAAGTATATGAGAAGATGCAGGCGGCGAAATATCTTGCCGCCATACTTGACGATGCCATTGATGCCGCCCCCAAGGAAGAGGCGCCTGTAGTGAGGAAAGCGTTCTTTTCCACTATTATGGCATATGCGCGAAAGTGGATGGAAGAAGGACGGCTTCCGCTCCATCAGGCCTTCCGCAATGTCGAAGCCGTCGAAGAAGCGTTTGCGCGTGTGGAACGCTACCTCGGCGCCGAATCCGTCCTTTCGTTCATGATGGACAAAATCACCCTTCCCGCCAAATGAAGCTCTCGCTATCCACGAACTGGTGCAACCGTAGCATCGAAGACGGCGCCGAAATCGCCGAAAAGGCGCTGGAGCTTGGCTTTGATGAGCTTGAGCTCGGTTTCCGCACCACGCATGCGCAAGTCCCCGGCTTCAAGGCGATGCTTTCCAAGATTCCCGTCGGGAGCATACACGCATTTTGCCCCGTCCCTCCCGGCGCCCCAGACGGCCACCCGGAACTCTATCGCCTGGCCAACTTTTCAAAGGCTGACCGCGAACTTGCCGTGGCCCATGTAAAAAACAATGTCCGCTTCGCTTCCTCTATCGGTGCCGATACTGTCGTCCTTCATGCCGGGCGCGTCGCCTTCAATTCGCTCTTCAGGGCGATGGACTCCTTCTCTTTGAGAGCCGAGTTCAAGAAAGGCGACAACAAACTGGAGGCGAAAGGCTACGCAAAGCTCCTCGCCGCCGCGTGGAAACGCCGCCGCAGCCAAGGCAAGAAAGCCCTTTCCATATTCTATAAGACGCTTGAGGGCGTCATACCCGTCCTTGAAAAGGAAAACGTGACGCTCGCACTGGAAAACCTTCCCTATCTCGAAGGCTTCCCGGACGAAGAGGAGCTCGCGGTTGTCCTCGCAAAGTTCAATGGCGCACCCGTCAAAGGCTGGTTCGACACAGGCCACCACCGCGTCCGACACATGCTCGGCTGGATAAAGCCGGATTTCGCAGAATACGGCCTTGGCCCCGAATCCTTCGCCGGCATGCACCTCAACGACGTTGAAGACTACAACGACGACCATCTCGCCCCCGGCGACGGGAAAGTGGATTTCGCCTCGCTCAAACCCTACGCCTTGGCGGCAAAACACATCGTTTTCGAACCGAATGCCGCCGTTGAGGAAGAGAGCATCAAGTCTGGCATCGCCCTCATCCGCCGCCTCTGGGCCTGAACAGCCCCCGCCTCCCGCAGCCGCACTTTGGAGGCGGCTACGCGGCAGGGCGTTGAGTTTCCCGTCCGCTACGCCATACCATCGCGTTTGCGGCGGCGAAGGAATCGAAAATACCATGAAAAGGACTAGGCAAGGCGGGCAAATAAATGGTATAATATACGGCAATGGACATAATAGACACTGCAACGCTGGACCTCGGCTCCTTCGACTTCACGCCCGAATGGGCGCGCAAGGCTGCCGGGGTGAGTTCCGGGCGCTGGACGCCGGACAAAGACGACAAGCGCCCTGCGAATCGCCAAGATTCGCAGGGGCAGCGCAAGCCGTTTGGCGAACGCAAATCGTTTGGCGACGACAGGCGCAAAGGCCCTGGCCGCAACGGATTCCAGCGCACGCAGATGCGTCCAGATCCGGTGCGACCGCTTGACGCGGAAATAAAGATTCTCCCCGAGACGAAGGCTCTCGGCACAATCATGCGCAAGCTCATGCTCTCGCCCCAGGCGTTCAAGCTGAAGGAACTCGCGTATTTCCTTCTCGACAACCCGGCGACCGTCCTTTTGAAGATTACGCCGCGCGAAACGGCAGGCGGAGAAAAGCCGCGCTTCCACCAGTGCAAGGCGTGTTCGTTCGCTTCTCCCAACCGCGACGACGTGGTGGCGCACGCCCTCGCCGCCCACCTCGGCGACTATTACGAGACGAAGGAAATCGAGGTGGAGCCGCCCAAAGGCAACTTCAATTGCGTTGCGAAGTGCGGTTTGAGCGGCGTGTTGCTCGGGCCGCCCAACGTCCATGAATTCAACTCCGTCGTCCGCGAGATGATTCGCACACGTTATCCGAACATGAGCGAAGCGGATTATCGTGCGAAGATCGAGATGGTACGCGATCCGGAAGCCGTGGAGGAATGGCGCAAGGGAGCCACAAAGAAGACAGTACTCGTCCCCAAGGGTGCGGGAGAGGATGCGCCGACCTTGACGCGTGAACAGGCCGAGGCCGAGTTCCGCCGCACCTTCCTCGACAATCTCATCACCGAGCCCAAAGTGCTCATGATGACGGCAGAGGCTGCATTGGCAAGCCCGCTCAAACCGCTCGTTTATGCGGTGAAGGATGCGTTGCAGGCGGAACGCCGTGCGCCATACAGCATGATTTTCGCGCTTCGCGGCGCGTTCAGGCACAGGAAGATGTTCTTCTTCCGTGCCAACGACCCGCGCGGCCCGGAGTTTGTGATTGGCCACGAGCTCAAGGAGTTCGATGCCGCACATGCAATCCCGGAACTTGCCCAGGTCGCAGCGTTCGTCGCGGAAAACCCTTGCAGGTCGCAACAGGAAATCGCCGCCATTTCGCCCGATGCCGCACGGCATCTCGCGTGGCTCGTTTCCACGGGTCATATAGTTTCGTTTACGAATGGAGTATTCTCCGCTGTGGAGAAATACCCGAAGTACGGTCCGCAATGGAGAAACAAGAAGCCGAGACCCGCCGCCGAAGCGGCAGTCCCGACCAACGACGAAGCCGCCGCGCCGGCAGAGACTAAATCAGCAGCATCGGCCGCGAATAAAGCCGAAACGCCTGCGCCTGCGCCGGAAACCCCGGCACCAGCAAGCGTTGAAACTCCCAATGCGGAAGCAGCCGTGCAGGAGAACAAGGAAGAATCAAAAGATGAAAGTGCCCCTAAGTTGGCTGAATGAGTTCGTCAAAATAGACGACATAGCCCCGGACGAGCTTGCGAACAAGCTTACGCGCGCCGGTTTGCAGGTGGAAACCGTCGAAACCATAGGCCCGAAGCCCCTTTGCGACGAAATCGTGGTCGCGGAAGTGACCGAATGCGAAATGCACCCCGATAGCGACCACCTCCACGTCTGCAAGGTATCGGACGGCAAGGAGGTTTTTCAGGTCGTGTGCGGCGCGCCGAACTGCCGCAAAGGCATCAAGACCGCTTTTGCGAAGATTGGCGCCGTGATTCCAGAGGGCGGCTTCAAGATAAAGAAAGGCAAGCTGAGGGGCGTGGAATCCTTCGGCATGTGCTGCTCGCTCAAGGAACTCGGCTTCGGCCAGGATCATTCCGGAATCGTAGAATTCCCGGCGGATACCCCGACGGGGGCTTTCGTGCGCGATGTTCTCGGCGGCGAGAAGCCAGAGACGGTCTTTGACATCGAAATCACCTGGAACAGGCCCGACGCGCTCTCCATCGCCGGCATCGCAAGGGAGTTCGGCGCGATTTTGCACCGCGAGGTGAAGATGCCGGAAGTCGACTTCACCGAAGAGGAAACGCCCGTAGAGAGCGAAGTGAAGGTAGTGGTGGAAGACACCGCCAAATGCCCTCGCTATACGGCCAGAGTGGTCACGTATGTAGAGGACGGCCCCTCGCCCGAATTGATGGCGAAGCGTCTGGAGCTGTGCGATGTAAGGTCGCTTGGACTCTGCGTGGACGTGACGAACTATGTGATGCTGGAGCTCGGCCAGCCGATGCACGCATTCGATTACACGAAACTCAAAGACCGCACCATCGTAGTCAGGGACGCCCGCGAAGGCGAAACGATAAAGACGCTTGACGGCGTAGAGCGCAAACTCGATCCGTCCATGCTTGTCATCTGCGACACCGCCACCCCCAACGCCATCGCAGGTGTCATGGGCGGAGAGACGAGCGGCATAGCCGAAGGCACGAAGAGCGTTCTTCTCGAAAGTGCGCTTTTCGAGTGCGCCAGCACGAAGTTCACTGCCACGAAACTCGGCCTTTCTTCCGAATCCTCCTACCGCTACATACGCGGGGTGGACAAGGATCTTGCGGATTTCGCAAGCCGTCGCGCCGCGCATCTCCTGCAGAAATACGGCAAGGCGAAGATTGCCAAAGGCGTAATCGATGTGGACAACCGCACGAAGCCGCTCAATCCCGACGTGACGCTCAACTTCGAACGCGCCCGCAGGTTGATCGGCATCCCCGTGGGCAACGACGCGATGGCGTTCATTCTGAAATCGCTCGGCATCAAGCCTCGCATCGAAGGCGACGGCGTGCTCTACGCAGGGCTCGACGAAGTCGCATTCTCCGTGCCCTCCTGGAGATACGACCTCGAACTCGAGGCCGACCTCGTGGAGGAAATCGCGCGCATCTATGGATTGGACAATATTCCGGACAAGATGCCCTGCGCACCCTCCGTCTCGCCGATTTCAGACGCACCTTTCCGCGCACGCTCGCGCATCCGCGAAATCTGTCTCGCCCTCGGTTTTTCCGAAGCGATGCACTATTCGTTCTTGAGCGCCAGAGAACTTGACGACTTCGACACCCGCGACAAGGACAACCGCCTCGTCATACCGGATCCTGTCTCGGCGGAATATGCCGTCATGAGGCCGTCCTTGCTGCCGCAGATGATGGGTTCGCTCGGTCGCAACGCCTCGCACCAGCTCGAAAGCGCGATGCTGTTTGAAGTCGGCAAGGTGTTCGATTCGCGTCCCGGCGAAGAAGAGCGTATCGCGCTCGGGTTCGTCGGGCCCGTCGGACGCGAGGCGCTTCGCCGCCGCGCCGGCGTGAACGAGGAAGAAGCCGTCCTTTGGATGAAAGGCGCCGTGGAGGAACTCGTGCGCCGCCTCAAGCCCGGCAAGCTCGAGTTCACACCTGCCGAACACCCCGCCTTCGCAAAGGGAGCGGCTCTCGCCATCAAGCTGAACGGACGCGAAATCGGCATCATGGGCGCACTTTCGGCGAAAATGCGCCACCCGTACCGTCTCACCACGCAGATGGTGCTCTGTGAAATGAAGCTCGAACCGCTAATCAAGCGTTTCGACGCGGTGGGCAAGGTCGCCCCAGTCCCGCAGTTTCCGCTCGTCAGGCGCGATATCGCCCTTCTCGCAGCCAAGAATGTCACGAACGATGACATCGTGCGCACCATACGCAAGAACGGCGGCAACGACCTCGCAAGCGTCGAAATATTCGACATCTTCCGTCCGAAAGATGCGAAGGATGGTGCGCGGTCGCTTGCCTACGCTCTCGAGTTCCGTTCTGCGGAACGCACATTGACCGACCAGCAGGTGGCCGGCGCATTTCAGCGGATTGTCGACGCTCTCAAGGCAACCGCAGGTATCGAAGTGAGGGAAGGATAAGGATTTCCGACAACGTTGGCCCTGCGGCACACGCGGATTAAGCAGACATTTCTTCGACCGACATTTTGAAAAGTGGCCTTCGGGACACACTAATTGGAACGACGGGTTCCGGGGATTCTGCGCTACGGTGTTGCGGGACTTCTTAAACGCCTTGCAAAGGCGATACGAATACTTGGAGGATGGTGAACGATGAAGAAACACGCGATAGCGGTTCTGGCAATGATGGCGGTATTCGCGGCGTATTGCGCACCAGCGAACCCCGTCAAGGTGAAAAACAACTTCCCGCGGGTTCCTGCGCAGGCGCTCAGATCGCTCAAGGCCACGATTGGCAAGCCTTTTCGCTCTGGCTGGGTCTTTATCGACGGCAAGTACATCGAGCCGCCCTACAAGGTCGAACGCTACGGCACCGCGCTCAGAATCAACGGCAACCAGGTCACAGGCGAAATCGTGCCGTGGGAGGAGTTTATAAAGACGCAGGATGGCGTCAAAATGACAAAGAGCGAAGCGCCCGCCGCCGACCCCACCGCAGCCGCGCCAGAACCAGAACCGGAGCCCGAGCCCGAGGAGGACGATTCTTGGGAAAACTCTCTCGACGACCTTTTTGACGACGACCCGGCGCCGAAGAAGTCCGCAAAGAAGAAAACTGCCGGCTATAAGCCACGTCCGAAAAAGCCAACCGTCACCGTGACTTACTCCTTTGACGGCGAATTTGTCCATAACGACAAATCCAAAGCTCTGCTCGCGCGCATCAACGCAGCCCGCACCAAGCTCGACAGCCACTTGCGCTCCGGCGGACTTTGCTACTTCTCCGCATATTATTCAGGCGTTCGCGTCGATGGCAGAGCGGCGAAGGAAGCCATGGCCAAACTTCCCGACCTTATGAAGCAATCCACAAGCGCCGAAGGTCTCGCCCAGGCAATACGCTCGAACGGCATCACCTACCTTTCCGCGCCGTTCATAAACGACCTCTTCAAGAACAAAGTGGACTACATCAGGCTGCTGCAACGCAACAAGTCCGACAGCCAGCGCGAAGCATGGGGCTTCTGAGGAGAAACGCAATAAGGCCCGGATGGCCGCTTTGGCTGCTTGTGGCCGTTCTCGCTATTGCTGGAACAGCCGCCGAGGTATTCCTCGTCTCCAAACGTCCCGGCAAAGCCCCCGTCGCCGCAGAAGGCGTTATCGCCGCTTTGGGCGGATTCCGTTCTCTCGCCGCAGAGGCCGTATGGTTCAGAGCCGACCGCCTGCAGGAGGAGGGAAGATATGTGGAACTATCGCAACTCGCTTCCACCCTCGCTTTTCTCGAGCCGCATACGCCTGAAGTATGGAGCTATTCCGCATGGAACCTCGCCTACAACATCTCTGTAATGATGCCGACACCTGAAGATCGCTGGCGCTGGGTGGCCGCTGCAATACGCCTCTTGCGCGACGAAGGACTCAAACTCAATCCCGATTCTCCCGAACTTTGCCGCGAACTCGCCTGGCTCTTCCAGCTCAAAATAGGCGGCAAAATTGATTCTGCTTCGCCTCTCTACCGCGAAAAATGGCGCGAAATCGTCGAAGACGCCGCCAAACGCAACGCATGGAACGAGCTTGGCATGGATAAGGAGCGTATGCGCAAGGTGGAACGAGTCTACGGTATCACCGATTGGACAAACCCGATTTCCTCGGCTCTCTACTGGACGTATTTCGGGCTGAAGACCGCCAAAGGCGATACGCGAGAGTTCCTTCGCGAAATCGAGCGCCAGTGCCGTATCATGCTCCACGCCTCACAAGCGCGTAGCGTTTGACTCCGTCAGGGGCGATAAATATCGCCGCCGAGTCAAGAAACCCCACCCAACACTCCTCCGTCCAGCCCGAATAAACACCTTTGCCGGAAAGAAAAGCGGCCACAAAGAGGTCGTGCGAAGTGAAAATGCCGAGCTGCGCGGTAAATCTGGAGAGGACAAAATCCTCCAGCATGCGAGTAGCCTCGGCTATTGGCCGGAATCCAGTCTGCATCCCCTTCTCGCAGTACTCGAAGGAAATGCGGTAGAACTCCCCGCCGCGGAACATCTTCCAAACCTCATACGCATCGGAATAATACGGGCTTCCGTTGCCTATGAGAGTATCTGTGGGGATGCTTTCATAGTTCCACTTCTCTCCTAATCCCATCCCCTTCGCGATTGTCGCAGCCGTAAGACGTGTGCGAACAAGGGGACTCGCCATAAACTGCACGCGCGTTTCATCGGGAAGAATGGCTTTCAGCCGGGAGCCAAAATCGTACGCCATCTTTTCGCCCGACGGCGTGATCGGAAGGCTTTCGCCGAATGTCGGATCTTCCGGATCAATGTGCGGGCGCTCGGCATGGCGCGTCATCAACAGCACCCTCTCGCCGCGCTTTATGGCTTCTGCCACTTCTTCAATGGTAGCTTCGTTATTCATAGTGCACAAAAAAATAGAACAGCAAGCGCACCACCCAAACCTGACTTCTCGGAGATTTGATAGGTCTTGCCGTCCCCGTCCATAGCGCCACAAGCGCGGAAAATGGTGGGCAATTCGGGACTCGAACCCAAGACCCCTACCGTGTGAAGGTAGTGC
>DFGM01000041.1 GCA_002371755.1 Verrucomicrobia bacterium UBA3750
TCGTGCGCTTCATGAGCGACTGGCCCGTCTTCGGGTCGGTGATTTCGGGAAACTCCTTCAGGGTCTCCACCACCTCGCCCGCACGCTCGCCGCACGCGGCGGAAATTACTACGTCCACCTTCGCATAGCGCGCCGTCGTCTGCTGAAGCACCGTCTTTCCCGCGCCGAAAGGTCCGGGGATGCAGTAGGTGCCGCCCACGGCCACGGGGAAGAACGTGTCGATGGTGCGCACCGTCGTCTCGAGAGTCTCGGTGGGTGCGAGACGCTCGGCAAAACACTTGATTGGCACTTTCACGGGCCAGCGCTGCATCATCTGCACCTTGAGTTCCTTGCCTGAAGCGTCGGCGAGCGTCGCGATATCATCGACGACCGTGTAGTCGCCGGCGGGAGCGATAGACTTGAGAGTCCATACGCCGCGCAAGGCGAAAGGAGCCATGATCTTGTGGCCGGGCATGGTCTTGTTGTCGAAAATGCCTTCCGTGACCCAGCCGAGCGTCTCGCCTGCGGTAATCCTCGCGCCCGGCGTGGCCGTTGGATGAAAATCCCACTTCCTGTCGCGCGGAAGGCCGGGCAGATACATGCCGCGCTGAAGAAAGTAGCCGGAATCCTTCGAAATCTTTTCCGCCTCCTTCGCTAGATCTGCAAGCGGATTCTGGAGTCCGTCGTAGACCTGAGCGAGCATGCCGGGGCCGAGCTCGGCCGCAAGAAGCTCGCCCGAGAACTCCACCTTGTCGCCCACGGCGAGGTCGGTCGTCGCGTCGAACACCTGCATATCGGCTTTCTCGCCGCGTACGCGCACGATTTCCGCCATGAGACGCTTGTCGCCAAGTAGCGCATACCCCACCTCGTTCTGGGCTACCGCGCCCTCGAACTTGACGGTGATCATGTTGCCGTTTACCGTAACGATGCTTCCTGTTGCTGTCATAGGAGTTAGGAGTTGAGAGTTGGGGGTTGGGAGTCGATTATGGAATCGAAGATGGCTTCGCCCTTGTCGCACGAGATTGCGGCGCGCTTGATGGCGATGTCGAGCCTGATGGAATATGCCGCAAGAGCGCCATCGCCAAGCGGAGTGGCCGGGGGAACGAGCTCGCCTGCGGCATCCCACCAGACGCGGTCGAGCATCTCGTCGCGCTTGGCGACGTCCTTTTCCTGGAAGCACGCCTCTATGCGCGATTCCCAGTAGATGGAACAGCCGTCGGCGTGGCGCAAATACTTCTCCGCGCCGCCGCGGCACGATGCCATGGCGTTGCGCAGCTGCGTCTCCAGGTCGCGCCACTTTTCGAGCGGCTTTGCAATCCTGTGCGCCGCGAGCTCGTCGAACTTCTCGCGCGACAGGGCGGGCTTTTCGCCGAACGCTAGCGGCGGGAGGGAAGCGACTATGTAATCCGTCGTCATTTCGTTCCCTTGACCAGTGCCGCAAGTTCCGGCCTCAGCCGGCGGGAAAGCTCGTTTGCAACGACGTCGGCCGTGAATGCGTGCTCCACCCTGCCGCCGTCAAGCTTCACGGTGAAACCCTTGCCGAGCGCTTCGTCCATGGTCACGGTCACGTTCTTTTGCGCGGCGAGGGCGGCTTTCAGCGACGAGACGAGCTTGGCCGAAGCAGATACTTCCACATCGCCTGTCGAGACAAACTCCTCGACCGCGCCCTTTGCGAGCTTTGCGAGAGTCTCGCCATCCCCAAGCGCCTTCTCGACATTCTCGGCAAGGAGGCGGGTGAGAAGCTTCGTCACGGCGTCCTCAACCTCGAGCACGGTATCGCGAGCGGCCTGGCGAATGGTTTCTGCCGCGCGCTCTGCACTCTCGTTCGCACTCTTCTCGGCGGCCGCTTTCAACGCTTCCGCCTCCGCCTTCGCATCCGAAACAAGCTTTGCGGCTTCTCTCCTGGCCGCTTCGGTTATGGCCGACGCCTCCGCACGCGCCTTTTCAACACCCTCGCGGTTTATCTTCTCCAAGAGACTCTGCAGGTCTTCGGTCATGTTCAA
The DNA here is from genome assembly GCA_002371755.1 of Verrucomicrobia bacterium UBA3750. Taxonomy (GTDB): domain Bacteria; phylum Verrucomicrobiota; class Kiritimatiellia; order RFP12; family UBA1067; genus UBA1067. Next base: position 1,983 of record DFGM01000041.1, read on the forward strand.
TTCCTCCATAAGACGATTATCGCCACACATTATACCGCTTTTGCGGGTGCGAAGTCAAGTGTATTTTGAAGAGCCGGGTGCCCGGCGAAGGGAGTCCAGAAAGTTGAATACGCCTGCCATGAGTGCGCCCGAGACGGAATGCCAGACGCACGAGACGGCGGCGGCGACTGCCGCTTCGGGGAAAAGCGGAAAGTGTCGAGATGCAAGCACGGTCGCAAGCCCGGCGTTCTGCATGCCTACCTCGATGGATATGGTGCGACGCTTGGGTGCGGAGAAGCGCACCGCCACCCCGGTTAGATACCCCAGAGCGTAGCCGAGGGAATTGTGCAGGAATACGGCCGCAAAGGCTACCGCGCCCGCCTTGGCGAAGTTGCACCCTTGCGCAGACACAACCCCGCCGACTATCGCGGCAAGCGCCATAACCGCTACGCCCGGCATCACCTTCATCGCCTCGCGATAGCCTTTCTTCTCTCCAAAAAGCGCGTTCAGCCCGAATCCGGCCGCGACCGGGACTATCGTCACGAAGAGTATGCTCTTGAACATCCCCGCCGCATCCACTTCCACCGCCTCTCCGGCAAGCCACATCATGAGAAGCGGCGTCGCCACCGGCGCGGCGAGCGTAGATAGCGACGTCATGCCCACCGAGAACGCCACGTCGCCCTTGCACAGAAAGCTCATGATGTTGGATGACACCCCTCCCGGACAGCACCCCACGAGTATCAGCCCCGCCCCCACTGCTTTCGGAAGCCCCATCACATGCACCAAAGACCACGCGACGAGCGGCATGATGGTGAACTGCGCAAGTGCTCCTATGAGCATATCCCACGGCCGCCTTGCCAGAATCCTGAAGTCCTCCGCCTTCAGCGTCATACCCATGGAAAGCATGATGAGGCCGAGAATCGCGGTTTGCGTATCGCCGCGCACCCACGAGAAAGTGCCAGGCGCGAAGAACGTCCACACCGCCACCGCGCCCACGAAAAGAGGCGTCCATTTCGCAAGCCATGCGGAAATCGCTTGAAGTATCTTGAGTGTCATTCGCTTTTCATCTCCTTTTCGGCGGCGACGCCATGGGCGGAATCGCCGTTGGGTTCGTGATTGTGCATGAACTTCGGGTTGGAGCCGGCGATGGCGAGCACGAGCTCCCCTTTCACCTTCCGCCCCTTGAACTCCTCCAAAAGTCCGGAAAGATAGCCTCTGTGGACTCTTTCGTGCAATTTCGTAAGTTCCAGGCAAACTGCGGCTTCTCGGTCGCCAAGTACATCCAACGCCGCCTCCAGGGTGGCGGCTATGCGGAAAGGCGATTCGAAACAGATTAGAGTATGCTCCTTGTCCTTGTCCTCGGCGAACCAGTTTCTGATGGCGCCGGGTCCGCGCGGAGGGAAGCCTCGGAAAGTAAAGGAACTGGTGGGCAGTGCGCTCAATAGTAGCGCCACATTCACCGCACTCGCCCCCGGAATGACGTCGTATGGCACATCTTCACTCGCACAGAGCCTCAGCAGCCTGTATCCCGGGTCTGAAATGCCGGGGTAGCCGCCATCCGAGCAAAGCACCACCTCCTTGCCTTCATGTGCCAGTTCCACCACCTTTCGGGAGATCTTCTCCTCGTTTCCCTGCCTGTAGGAGAACATCTGCGCGGGGCGGGGGATTCCAAAGTGCGCAAGAAGCTGCCAAGTGCGTCTCGTATCCTCGCAAGCAATGGCTTCGGCGGCGCGAAACGCGGCCAAAGCGCGCGGTGAAAGATCTTCCAGATTGCCTATGGGCGTGGCGACTACGTGCAGCATGGCGTTTCCCTTTCTCTTCTAAAGCCGTTATCCGACGCTTCCATGATCAGGGGGCATGTTCTCTCCGAGGAGCGCCAACTTTGGGTCGGCAGATGCGTAATCCTGTATCCAGCCATTGCCGAAGCCTAGAAAATCTGCGGCCTCGGTCACGCTTTCATACTCGTCGTGCGTCACGGTGCGGTCAAGAGGCGGCATCCCTAAAGCCAAATACGCGGGCGTATACTGACTCATTACGGAGATTGCGACATCGTTCGAGACCTCGCTTGCCAGCCAGGCGAGGTTCTCAATCGCCTCGTCGGCATGACCGGGAATTACGAGAATGCGGACGATGAGTTTCGTGTTCCTCGCCGCCCATTTTACGGCTTCGCGCGCGGCTTCAACATATCCAGGAGCCGCCGAGAGGCGCCTGGCGGTATCGTCCTTCGCATATCTCAGGTCGAACAGCGCCCAATCGCACAAGTTCCGATATCTTTCGAGCGTCTCCACCCGCTCATAGCCGGAGGAGTTCCAGACGAACGGCAACGCGACGCCCTCTTCCTTCAATATGCCCGCCGACTCCTCTATATAAGGAAGATAGGGAGTGGGCGAAACGAGGTTCCAGTTTTCCACCTTGTCCTTGACTGCCAAATCGCGCATTATCCCTGCGAGTTCCCGGACGGTCTTATCCTCCCCGCCGCCACGCCAAGACCATGGAGAGTTCTGGCAATAGACGCACTTCATCGTGCAGCGGGAGAAAAAGATGCATCCCGAGCCGTGTTTGCCCGTGAGCGGAGGTTCTTCGCCGAAATGGGGACCCCAGCGAAAGACGCGTGGGACGGCGCCTGCGCCGCAAAACCCGCGCCTCGCCTCCCTATCCACGGCACACCGCCGCGGGCAAAGCTCGCAGACAAAACTCATTTCTTCTTGAGCTTTATCTCAATCGGGACGAAAAGGTCTGGGTCGGAAGCGCGCCGGACAATCTTGTCGGCATATTCATCCGAGTACCAGCGGTCTGTATCGGTGCGGTCGCGCCTGCCGTTGTAGCGCTGCAGGGCGCGAGGCCAGCCGTCAAAAAACCCTTTCGGTCTTTCCGCGGCGGGACGCGCCGACGCGCCGAACCCTTTGCGCGAAAGATACTTTATGGCCGCCATCACATTGTTGGTGACGTTGCCTTCGTTGCGGCGGACGGGTTTCACCAGCCCGACAAGCTCCTTTTCGCGCCCCCAATCGCCGGGAACGTTGACCTGCAAAGGATCTACTCCCCACGCCGCCTTGGAGGCAGGCCCGTTCCCGCCAGACTCCTCTATCATGTGGGACTTGACCAGTGCAGGCGTAATGTCCGCGATTTTGGCGGCCTGCTCGGGATTGCCGCCGCACCAGGCGGCCTTGGCGGCATTGAACTCGTGCACCATCCGGGCGATCAGCGCATCATGCGCCTGGTAGCGGGCATCCTCGAAGCCGCGGAACACTGGCAAACCGGCGCCGCCAGCGGATTTGCGCGGCGGAGGCATGGCAACAGGCTTTTTCACGCCGGAGCTAAGCGCGGTACGCCTGCCAAGCGCCTCAAGATACGGCTCGATCACGTGCTTTCGCACGAAGGCTTCGATTACCTTGATTCGGGCAAGTTCCGCATCTGTGACAAAGCGGCGGTCGATGTAAAGTTCGCCCCAATCGTCGAAAAAGAACTCCCCCAGACCCCCTGTATCTATATTGTATCTAAGAGCTGCCGTGGAAGGCGGCACCTCCGCCCTTCCCTCGGCCGCCAGCTTCGCCGCGTGCGCCGCTTCACGTCCTCGCGCCTTTTCGGCAATATCGAGCGCCTCCAAGGCAAGCGGTATGCCCTCAAGAAGAGCATCCGCATCGAAGGAAAGACTCTCCAGGCCTGCATGCGCCAAGCTGCAGACGAAGAGCGCCACCGCGAGAAACGCCTTACTCGCCAGCTTCATTGCCTTCCGGGACGGCTTGCCCTTCTGCGCTTTGTTCTCCGCCTTCCGGCACCGCATCTACGGTTGCGGCGTCATCCGCCCCCGCTGCGGGCGCCGCGGCGGAAGCTTCGCCCTCATCCTCCTCCGATTCGCACACCGAGACGGATACAAGATTCGCGCCTTCCGATAGGCGCACCAGCTTCACGCCGCGCGCATAGCGTCCCTGAACACTGAACTGCGCCACGCGGCTGCGAACCATCTGCTGGTCACTCGTGATGGAAATGACACTCTCGTCATCCTTCACCGCATGCGCGGCCACGACAAGCCCGTTCTTTTCCTCCACTCTTACGCCAATCATGCCCTGGCCGCCACGATTGTGACGCGCAAAGTCCTTGAACTCGCACCGCTTGCCGTAGCCGTTCGCCGTCGCGATGAAGAGCGTCTTTTCGTCGTCCACCACATCGAAGGAGACCACCTTGTCGCCCTCGCGCAGTCTCACGCCCCTGACGCCTGTCGCGGTGCGACCCATGCGCCGCACATCCGAAGACGAGAAGCGCATGCAGCGGCCGGAAGCCGTGAACATGATTACGTCCTGCTCGGGCGAAGCGAGGCCCACATCCACGAGTTCGTCGCCTTCATCGATGTTGAGTGCGCGGATGCCGGCGCGGTTGACATTGCGGAACTCGCCCAGAAGCGTCTTTTTCACCGTGCCGTTGCGCGTCGCGAAGAAGACGTCCAGATCGCCGTCGAAGGAACGTATGGGCAGCATTTGCAGAACCTGTTCGTTCTCCTGCAGGTTGAGAATGTTGATGAGCGGACGCCCGAAACCGGCCTTGGCCGCCTCGGGAATCTCGAACGCCTCCTTCTTGAACATCCTGCCGGTATTCGTGAAGAACAGCATGGAATCGTGCGTCTGCGCCACAAACACGAGGCGGATGAAGTCTTCTTCCTTCACCTGGGCGCCCCTGACGCCATGACCGCCGCGACGCTGCTCCTTGTACTCGGTGAGCGCCACGCGCTTCACGTAGCCGCGGTTGGAAAGCGTAATCACGCACGGCTCGTCCGGGATGAGGTCCTTCATCGAGACTTCGTTCTCGTCAGCCACAATCTCCGTGCGCCTCTTCGCGTCTTCCTTGGCGCAATAGCGCGCCTTGATGTCGGCAAGATCGTCGCGGATGATGGCGTAGACGCGCTCCGGGTCGGCCAATATCGCCTCGAACTCGGCGATTGCGGCGAGAAGTTTTGCCATTTCGTCGGCAAGCTTGTCGCGCTCAAGCCCAGTGAGCTGGTAGAGGCGCATTTCGAGGATTGCGTTCACCTGCGCCTCGGAGAAGGCGAAACGTTCCACAAGCTTCTGCTTTGCCTCTTCGCGATTGTTCGAGCCGCGAATCATCGAAACGACTTCGTCGAGATTGTCTATGGCGAGAAGTAGACCGTCTAGGATGTGTTTGCGGGCCTGCGCCTTCTTGAGTTCGAAACGCGTACGGCGGGTAATCACGTCGAAGCGGTGGTTCACATAGGCGCGGAAGAAGTCCTTCAGATTGAGG
>DFGM01000065.1 GCA_002371755.1 Verrucomicrobia bacterium UBA3750
AGAACCTTGACGGCTGGATCGTCGCAAAGAATCGCGACGATGCATACGCCCAGCTGAAGAAGCAAGGCATCAAGCCGTTCAAGGTTCTCGGCCGAAACCCCATTGGATGGAAGCGATGGGTGGCCATCGTCGCGCTCGTTCTCGCGGTCGCCTACCTGTGGCTTTCGCTGCGCAAGGCATCCGCCCCAATAATGACCGCGACGCGCTCCGCTCTCTACGGAGACGCATCGACCATACAGAATCTTTCGGCGGACGGCTGGCGAACCACGTTCCCGGACGAGGGAGATGCTTGGCTGGCTCGTCACGCCATACCCGGCGTCGTTTGCGACTGCCCCGGCAACTGCATGGTCAATATTTCCAGCGAGCCTCTGCAGATTCTCGATGAAGACTCCGAAGAACTGCGCAAGATGAAACGCATGATAAACGGCATGAAGAATGAGATGCAGGAGTATCTTGATGCCGGCGGCACTTTGGAGGACTACATCGACCTCTGCTGCGAGCGCGTCCGCACCGAGAAAGGCATCAAGGATTCCATCAACGGTAAGTTCATCCAACTTCGCAAGAAAGACCCGCTAGAGGTCGCCGACGAGTGGGAGAAGCAGAACAAGACCCTGCGGTCGCTTGGCCTCCCGACCGTCCCGCTGCCAATCGAGGAGTAGTTTGCGATGGGCGGCACGCGAATGACCAGCGAAGAATTCGACCGCCGCGTCCACACCGCCGCCAAAAAGGCCCGCGACGAAAAGGCTGAGAAACGGCGACGACGCAACGAACGCCGCCTCGCCAACTTCCGCCGAAGCAGAGGGGAGGGGTGAAACCTCTGGTGCGCACCATTTCATGCTCTGCTGCGCACCAGAGCGACAAATGGTGCGCACCAAAACCTCAAACGGTGCGCAGCGAATTCTGAATTTCCAACAGAAGGAACTGAATATGAATAACATGAAAGAATCATCCGATATCGAGCCAAGAGTAAACGGACGTCTCTTGTCCCATGTCATGACCCGCGAATCCGAAGACGCCGCCCGTGCAGAATATAGGGATAAGGCGCTTGGCATGTTCGATACTGGCTGGCTTTCAGGAACACACCTCGATTCAATTATTAAAGATCTTGAAAATGCCGAGAAGAAGTTTAGGAAAGAAGACTTCGTGACTCTGCCTTTTGAAGACAATGATCTAGAGGGTATTCAGGCCGTTCTTTCTCTACCTACTGTCATTTTCTTTGGGCAGTTTGTCTGGCGCGGCAAGGATGGCAATTATCGTTCTGATCCCCGCTTCGACTGCGAAGAAACTTATGACGAAACAGACGAAACGCGCTTGCGTTCGAAGTTCATCAAGGCTCTTGGAGCTTATTCGCGTGGCGCGGCCACTTGGGCGAAAGAATTAGGCTGCGACGAGGCGAAAAAACTGCTCCTCAGCATTCTTTCCACTCTCGCTTCAAGTCTTAAGCCAGACCCCGAATGCGGAATTGGAGCAAAACAGGCAGAAAGCATAGTGACTGACTTTATCAAAGCATCAAGGCTTCTCTGGGAAGAATGGCAAACAGTACTTGTTGAACGAGGGGTGCTATTGAGCAAGGTGGAGGAATCCAGACTCATCGAAGATATCGAAAAGTCTCTTACAAGAATAGAGAAGATAGCGACCAAGGCACTAAAGAGGTGTGAATGTTATCACGGAGGCGTAGAATGTGACAGAAAACTCATCAATGAGGCTTTGGGCGCAATCAATGACGAACTTGAAGATGGCTTTATGCCGGCGGCTCTCTTATATTCAAAAGACGAAGAGGCCGACCCATATGATGAATCGCGGATTGGCTGTGCCGTTTTGCCACTATGTGAGAGACTGTTTGGCAAAGACAGCCCCCATTATCGCCGCTGCAAAGAAAAAGTGGACGAAATGGGAGAACAACTAACATTCCCAATCAATCGCCATGATATAACAATATGGGAATGGGTCGATCAAATTGATAAAGTGAAAAAGCATATACCGCAGGGTTGGATGGACCTAAATACGGCAATAGCCGAGGCTTTAGATAACGAAAGCGAAAAAGACGAGTTAAAGGCTAAGCTTGACCAGAAAATTGCCCTCTCAAAAGAAGAGATAGCCGATATTATTAAGCCGTTGGTTGAAGACATTAATAAGCACAATGCTACACGAATATCATCGAGCCGTGCAGACATAATAAGTCTTGTGACAGAAATCTCTGTCCGGAAGAACATTTCAATTCCAGCGGCGATCACCTATCTTCGCACAAGAACAAAGCCAGGCGATGAATTTCATGACAGGGCAATAGAAGCCTTGCAAGTTGCCCAACGGCATATCGCGAAAAAGCGGAAGAAAGACGCTTCCTATAATGATGAGAATTTTTGGGCGTCGATACATACCCAGGCAAAACCAAGCAATAAGAAACGCGCAGAAAAAGAAAAACGGGAACGCTCAGCTGGTGAAAATCGCGCACCTAGCCCCATCTCGATTCCCGACAAGTCATGGAGTGGAAACCACGGAGGCATGTGCTGACATTCTAGACAAATATATTCAATACGATCATCGCAAAGCCGTCCCTCGGGGCGGCTCTCGCTATTTTCGGGGAATAGATTCTTCCCGCCTGTTTCTTGTCAATAGGGAAAATTAAAAAACTTTAGCACAACCGTAGTTGCTTCTGGGCGCATTTGCCCAACTACAAGGCCATTTACAAGGCGCATCGCTTAGCCGGTGCGCCTTTTTTATCTTAAAAATCGGGAATAAAATTCTTCCCGCGATAATGGAGTCGTGCCCGAGAGTACGGCTTCACTTGCCTGAATAATTCTGGCGGCGGCAGTTGATTCGACGGCATACCGTGTGGACCCATGCGCAATCACGCGCTGGGACAGCCAAGCGGAATTGACCGGAGACCAACAAATGAAAACAAACAAATTGCGCCCAGAGATTTGGGCAATCGCAAATGCTCGCGCCGCCAAGTGCGCCCACAACAACAGAAGGACTAAAGGCATCGAGCAAGCCGAGATTGCAGACGACATCGCGCTCGAACTCTATCCGCAACAGGACAAGATTCTTGGCTTGCTGGCGGATTGCAAGACGGACGAGGCGGAGACAATCATCCGCAAGGCTATGCAGACAGCCGAAAACGCTGCCGTATGCGAGGCTAGAAAGTCCATCCGTGCCCTCGTGCCCTATCAAGTGCGTCAGGCGAAGGAACGTGACAAAGTTGAAGGTTGCTGCAATGGCATCGTCGCAAGGGGCAAGAAGGATGTCGTTGACGAGGCGTATGCCTCTCTCACCTGCGATATGATGCTCTGGCGTCATCAGTGGAACAGCGATGCGCGAGTCAACAAGTGCGTTCGTTTCGCGCTCAAGAACCTCAAGCCCATTGACAGACAGATTGGTTTCCTACACCTGGAGCTGGGCAGTTGGCAGAAAGTCGCGCAACGCCTTGGACTTTCCGAGGGCGACTTCCGTCGCAAACACCTGCCGCGCTTCAAGACGAACTTCGCTGCTGTCTGGAGCCTGATCTGGTGAACAAGTTGGCGGCGGATGTGCCGCGAACGGCATGACATTTGGACGAGGGATGCTTGCGGTACGGTGCCGCAAGCATGACCCAAATCTAAAACAAACCCAAGGAGAAATCCAATGAAAGAAAAACTCAAATCACTCGGCAAGTCGCTTCTACAGGCGCTTGCCTCCGGCCTTGTCGCGTGGCTCGCCACCGTCACAGCCGGATGCACCACCGTCATCGTCCCCAACGACGATGCGGAGACCTCTGCTGTCACCGTGACGGGCGCGTTCCCGTTCGGCGTGCAGTTCAACACAGGAAAATAAACAAGAAAGGAACACAACAATGAACACGAAACCATCAATGAAATACCGCGTCGTACAAGGGCACAACCCACGCACGGGCGGAACAATCCAGCGTCCGCAGATCGTGGAGCGCGAGACGTACTACCTCGACCAGGTCGTGGAGTACGCTCTCAACGCGGGCTACGTTCGCGGACAGTTCCACGACATGCGCGGCGCGCTCAACGGCTTCATCGAGGCCATTCAGCAACTGGGCAGGGACGGCAAGGCCGTGAACCTGAAAAACTGGCTCCGCGTCCACGCCGAACTAACCGGGCAGGTCGGCGAGACGCGCCAGCTCACGTCCGCCAACGAACTGCATGTCGTCATCACCGCGCTTCAGGACCTGAAGAGCGACTGGACGAAGTTCAGCTGGACGAACGTCGAGGACTCTGGCGTTATCCCGAAGATCGACACCATCCTCTCGCCGGGCGGCAAGCCCTCGGAGATTGTGAAGACCAAGGGCATTCTCGTCACCGGCCGCAACCTCTTCTTCGACGCAACCAAGGGCGACACCGCGACCATATCGTGGGGCGAGAGCGAGTCCGCGCAGACGATCGCCATCACGCCGACCGAAAGCGACTACTCGCACATGCTCTTCGCATGGCCTGCTGCGCTTGCGGACGTCGCGGCGGGAACGAAGCTGACCTTCTCCTTTCGCACCTGCGCAGGGATCGAAGGCGGCGCCGTTTACCCCATGACTAAGTTCGCAACGCTCGTCGCGGCCTCGTAAGCCGGTAATGTCTCGCGCAGAGGCGCAGAGTTTTTAGACGGGATTAACATGATTTACATGATTACCTATGGCGTTGTTCCTGGCGCCAACAGTCTAAAACTCTCTCGACGTCTCGGCGTCTCTGCGCGAGCATTCTCAATCCTGTAAATTATGTATCTAAAACCAAAAGGAGAACAATCATGACCATTACAAAGACCCTCACCCTCGTCGCCGCGCCAGAGCCGCCGTTCATCGGCACGACAATTCGCATTGCCATCCCCGACGATGCGAACGCCTGGGGAATATACGCCGCCGGTCTCGCGGACGATTCGGAAGCCATCACAATAGACTGGGGCGACGGCAGCGAACCCCAGACCGTATCGGGCGGGGTCGAAAAACTCGTCCACACTTATCCATCGGCGGGCGAATACACCATTCGCGTCTCTGACGATGCCTCTTACGTCTCGGTCTCCGGTGACATCGAATCCGCAGGAGTGTTCTACAGTGACTATGCGCCGATGGTGCGGAGCATCGTCCACAACGGAACGCGCCTCGCCATCCTCCAGGCGTTTTCGGGCTGGAACTGCGCCGCGCTTGAACGTGTCGAATATCCGGCGGTCGTTTCCATCACGGGGCGCCCCGCAATGGCACCGTTCAAGGACTGCTTCGCACTCACGGAGATACACTTTGGCGCGGCAAACGAGACCACGATACGCAACATTTCAGT
>DFGM01000010.1:0-11095 GCA_002371755.1 Verrucomicrobia bacterium UBA3750
GTTTCCAGACCGATGCGCATGGGGCGAATACGCGCTAGGGAGCCCCCCCCCCCTTGCGCGGTTGGGCGGATTTTGCTATAAAACGCGAGCATCTCGCGTTCCAGCGCCCCATTACGGAAGGGGATGGTCAGTGTGAGGAATGTCAGCGGCACGACAAGCAGGATTACTCGCACGCGCCGCCGCAAACACCCAGCCATGCGCATACGACAGAACGCTGTTCAACTTCATGGTGCGCGGAATCGCCCATCTCCGCGATCAGCCGCTCCCGCCTCGCCTTGGAAATGTTGCCCGCTAAATCATTCTTCGCCATCACTGTTCCTCCGACGAGGAACGCGCGACTGCCACATCACGCCCGACTGGCTTCTTCTGTATCGGATTGAGAACGACGTCCTTGTTCTGACCCTCACCCGCACCGGCTCCCACGCCGACCTGTTCTGAAGCCCCGCGCCAACACTGTGCGATACAATACCTTCAAGGAAGCGGGACTTCTGCCGCTTCCTTTCGTTTTGCCGGTCTATCAGCCCTTCTCCGCATCAGCTAGTTGCTCCTGTTCTTCCTCAACGCCTCTATCGCGTCTTTGTGACCCTGAATCGCCGCCTTGCGATACCATTCATGGGCTTCAGACATATACCCCTTCGCTGAACACATAGTGGCAAAAACATATTGCGCTTGTGCATACCCTTGTTCTGCCGCTTTTTTGCACAAAGACACCGCTATTTCATCATCACGCTCCACACCAAGCCCCAACAAGTAGCAACGACTGAGTTCATATTGCGCCTCTGCGAATCCCTGTCCCGCCGAACGGTGGAACAATTGCACCGCTTTATATATGTCGGCTTGTACGCCATCACCATCTTTGTAACAGACACCCAGTATATACTGTGACAGCGCCAATCCTTGTTCTGCTGCTTTGTGATACCACTTAACAGCCTCGTAATGGTTTTCATTCACACCATATCCCACAAAATAACATCCTGCAATAGCTTCTTGCGCCTTCGCCAATCCCTGAATCGCCGCCTTACGATACCATTTCGCCGCTTCGTGCATATCTACGCCCACGCCTTTACCCTTGCCATAACATAGTCCTAGTTCATATTGCGCTTGCGCCCACCCCTGATCTGCCGCCTTGCGATACCATTTTACGGCATTTGTATAGTCGCCAACGACTTCGGCATATAGCAAACCAAGCACAGATTGTGCCTTTCTATAATTTTGCTCAGCCGCCATGCGAATAAATCTCATCCCTTCATCCATATTTTTAGGAACTCCATCCCCAGCGATATAGTGCATTCCTAATTCGCATTGTGCAACAAACGAACCCTGATCAGCAGCCTTGCGATACCATTTCACCGCTTCCGCTTGATCTTGAGCTACTCCATTGCCGCTGTGATAGGCTAGACCAAGTGCGCATTGCGCTTCTGCATTCCCCTGTTCCGCCGCCTTGCGCCACCATTTCAACGCCTCGCCCACATCCTTGCGTACTCCTTTGCCGCTCTCATAACAAAGCGCAAGTTCCAATTGCGCATCGACATTACCTTGCTCTGCCGCCTTAATTTTTCTATCACGTTCCTCTGCCTCGCCCACATCCTTGCGTACTCCTTTGCCGCTCTCATAACAAAGCGCAAGTTCCAATTGCGCATCGACATTACCTTGCTCTGCCGCCTTAATTTTTCTATCACGTTCCTCTGCCTCGGCCTTCGCCTTTGCTTCCGCAACCATGCGGTTGGCAATGCCGTTGCATGAATCACGAAATACGCGTTCTGCAACAGATTGCTGGAATGTCTTGCCCGTTCCTCTGCACGTTGAACACTTTTCCTTGGTCGAGCCGCCGCCACCGCATTTCTGACAACGCCCGCTTCCTTTGCACTTGTGACATGCCTTCCATCCGTTGGCTCTGTCAAACCCCATCGATACGGTCTTACCAGAACCTTTGCAGGAAGAACACTGCCCCTTGCCAGAGCAAACATAACAGCGGCTGTCTTTCTTGCCGACCCCAGAACATCGCTTGCACTTGTCTTTCAGCTTTTCCTCGAACGCCGCGGCATTCGCTAATTTGCCCTTTATGCGCTTACTGTAGATTTCATTTTTGCCGCAAGCCAAGAGACAGGCCGCAGAAGCCTGTAAATATTCCTGCCGCCGCTCGACATTGTTTGTCGCCATGCCAACCGAATACAGCGTGCCCGCATCCTTTGCATTGGGCGTCGCCTTTGCGATAGCCCGCAACTCGGTTTCCGTCAGACTCGTCTTCTTTGGCGCCGACTTCTTTTCCGCGCCAAATGCGCAAGCCGCAAATATAGTACACACAATCGTCAGAATTGTTCTCATTGCTTCATGCCACCTTTTTTTTTTATACAAATCATATTATCGACTACAAATCATATTGTCGACATTGTATCAGCAACTCCTGCGCTTTTCTGTGTCCTTGTTCCGCCGCTTTGCTGAACCACTTTGCCGCCTCGGTCTTATCTTTGGGCACTACTGTGCCTAATCCATAAAAATAGCTTATGCCCAAATTGAATTGTGCTGGCGCCCAACCTTGATCTGCTGACTTACGAAACCATCTTACTGCTTCAGACAAATCTTGAGCCACACCATCTCCCTTGGAGTAACATAGTCCGAGATTGAACTGCGCGGTATCGACCCCTTGTCCCGCAGCCTTGCGAAACCACTTCACTGCCTCTACATGATCTTGCGCAACGCCTTGTCCACTTTTATACAAGTTCCCCAAATTATTTTGCGCATTTGCGTACCCTTGCTCTGCAGCCTTACGGTACCATCTTGCGGCCTCGGACTTGTTTTGCGGCACACCAACACCTTCAGAATAGGCACATCCCAAGTCATATTGTGCTTCGGCGAATCCCTGCTCTGCCGCCTTGCGGTACCATCTTATAGCCTCAATCTTATTTTGCGGCACCCCCACACCTTCATTATAGCACTGCGCAAGGTGGTACTGCGCTTGAACATACCCTTGTTCTGCCGCCTTGTGAAACCACTTAGTAGCCTCCGTTTTGTCTTGCGGCATTCCGTCACCATTGAAATAGCTCGCGCCTAAATCAAACTGTGCATTGACATACCCTTGTTCTGCGGCCTTACGAATCCATTTTATGGATTCTTCTATATCTTTCGTCACAAAGAAACCAAGCCTGTAGCATGATCCTAGTTCATATTGTGCTCGCGGATGGTTTTGTTCCGCCGCCTTGCGGAAGCATTTTATCGCCATAGGCCAATTCTTATCCACTCCATCGCCTTCAACATAGCGTCGGCCGAGTTCAAATTGCGATTCTGCATCGTCGCACTCCGCCGCTTGGCGAGATTGTTCAAAACCTTGGGGCTTGTCGTTCCATACACCATCGACATTAGGACATGGTAAATTGTTATTGGAGAATTGGAAATGATTTAGTAAATCCTGTATCTGGCTTTGCAATTGGGGGTCTTTTTTCGCTTCATTTAACAGTTGCGTCCCTTTGGACTCGTCTTTAGATACACCTAAGCCAAATATATAACAAAAGCCGAGACCGAATTTTGCCATGCTGTGACCTTGTCCTGCTGCCGCTTGATACCATTTTGTGGCTTCCTTCCAATCTTTCAGTCCTCCATATAATATGCCAAGTTGACATTGTGCATCTGCATTGCCATGTTCCGCCGCCTTACGGAACAAATATGTCGCTTTGACCACATCCTTATCGACACCATCGCCATTAAGGTATCGCAGCCCCATTTCATAATCCGCATCGGCACTGCGATGGGAGATTAAGGGTGCAAAAAGACAGGCTGCAAGAAGAACTGCAAATCCGATAATGGCAGTGCGTCCATACCATCGTCTTTCCCAAAGTAAAACGATCTTGTCCTTAACAATACTCGCTACCGTTTTCGTCTTTGTGTGAAATGCGCCAAACCTTCCCTTGCCAGATGTTGTGGCTGGTTCGTCCGAAGAATGTGCTTCTGGTGTTTCCTCCTCCTCCACTTCTTTGACGACAAATTCATTTTCGCACGTTTCGCACGTGGCAGTTTCACCGATATAGTCGGCATCGACTTCATACGTTGCGCCGCAATGCGGGCATGACGTTTCTATTTTTGCAGACTCCCCCTCGACTTGCGTCGCTACTGCATTTGAAATGCCGTCCGCATTGTCCCCAGTCATATCTTGAGGCGTGTAATTGAATTTAACATTGCAGAACGGGCAAAGCAGGTGCTGGCCCGGCACCGGTTCTTCATCAACCTCGCACGTTTGACCACAGTTAATACATGTTATTTCCATTCTTTATGTTCCATTCTCGATGCGTTTGGCCTGCCAATAACAATACGGCAGTTACCCTGAAATACGACAGTTACCCTGAAATCTGACAAAAAACCTCTCTTCGTATCTCGAAGGAGGCTGTAGGAATTGCCTGTGGTGAAATACAAAGAGAGGCGAACGCATTATGCGTTTTCCTCTGCAAGGTATCGTCACCAGCGAAACTTCCTACATTCCCTTCGACGACCGCTTTGCAGCGCAAATTGTCTGTCGGCGGATTTCTCACGCCTTATCGGTTTAACTGTCTATGGGCTTTGTTCCTTTCATTTCAGTTTCCACGATTTGAGATTGGTTCATGTCGCTGACGAAACAGGATTGAAGATTGTCAGGGCGGGATAAAGAGTCTTGAAGTCCGCCTCGTTACGAGTGATTAGGCCTCCTTTACGCATCGCGTAAGCACCTATCATTACATCGGCAATCGGGCGTTTCTTCTCCGTGCCGGAACGTTTGCGCAGTATATGCTCGTACCAAGCTTTATGCGCGGTAAAGACTGCGGCGGCGTTCCCTTCGAAATCAATGTTCACGCCAACATTCCGAAGGAACAAATCCTGCATGGATCGGTCTCCGTTGAACGCTGGCGACAACTCCACATACGTTATTGGAGCAACAGTCAATTCACCTTCTTCCGCTTTCTCGTCCAACGCTTCCGCCGCCGCCTCTGCAAAAGGCTGCATTTCATCTAGGATGTCCAGAAGAACACAAGTATCGACGACCCAATCCATCAGTCTTCACCCTCACGGAGTTCTTTCATCCATTCCTCGGTCGGTCTAGGTGCATGAAACCGTTTCCCAAAACCTATCATATCCTTTGCCGAGGTCTTGCGCCGTTTTTCTGCGGGGGCGGCGATTTCCACGAAGATTACCTCGAAAGATCCGGCTTCGGGTAAAGCAAGAAGCGTTTCGCCGCTAGACCCGACCACACGTTGACGCCAAACACGATTAGAACGCCTCGCGCTTTCCAGCGTTGTCGTCCACTCATCTCTTTCCATCAATTTAGGCATGGGACACCTCCTCGATCTCCCTGACGCTGCCAACAAGTTTCCAGTTCCGCTTGCGGGCAGGGGGAACCATCGGACGAGACTCCGACAACAACGCCGAGATAAAGGCTTTCGCCTCTTTTTCGTCGCGAATCGCAAAGTTCGCCGTCATGCTAGATGTTGCCATTTTCTCGCCTCCTTCCTGTTCAAGGGCACAATGCACCTAAAGGAAGATGGTGGCATTTTACCATATTGAATGCGCGAAAGTCAATAGAGCGGACGCGAAATTGCGCCCCATTGGCCATCCGCAATTCATCCTTCACCCGCTCTTTTCGTGCCGCCATTTGCCGGGAGGAGAGCCGAAAGCACGAGAGAATGAATTGACGAAATGCCCGGGATTGCAGAATCCGCAAGCATCGGCGATTTCGCCGATGCTCGCATCGCCGGAGCTTAGCATATCCTTTGCTTTGGCGAGCTTGAGGCGCATTATCTCGCTATGCATGGTGCGCCCGAGCTCGAACGAGAAAAGGCGGTCTATGGTAGCGCGCGAGATTCCGAGCGTTTCCGCCAGCTGGATGGTGCTGGGAGGGTTGACAAACGAGGACTTGAGTATTTCAAGAGCCTTGCGCAGTATGGGGTTTTCGACAGCCAGCGTATCTGTGGAACGGCGCACGGCAATGCCTTTGCACGGCACGAGAATCGGCGAGATGCGGCGAAGGCGGCGCATCTTCTCCGTTGCGCGGAGGGAGGGTGGCATTAAATCGTCGAGAAGTTTGGCGGCGGCGTAGCCGTTGCTTTCCAGATCGTCTATTACGCTGGAAATGGGGATGGGCTGGTTCTCGCAGAGGAAAGTATCGTTGCCGATACCGAGGATGGCGATTTCATCCGGCACGGCGATTCCCGTTTCCAGACAAAGGGATAGCAGGCGGGTGGCTTCTTCATCATTATATGTAAGAATGCCGATTGGCTTGGGAAGCGCCTTGAGACGCGGCTTCATGACCTGTTCAAAGCGGTCTATGTCGTCGAGTTTCGAAACCGGCACGGAATCGGAAAGGACGATCTTTTCCGCGTTCGGCCAACGCGAGGCGAGACCTTCGAAAAAAAGAGAATGCACGTTGGTCCAGATCGTGGAGAACCATGCGGCGTGCTTGAGTCCGATTTCATGGAAATGGCCGGCGGCGATGCAACCGGCCTCGCGGTAGTCCGGAATGACGCGCGGCACGTCGATTTCCGGCATGTACGATGTCAAATCCACAACCGGTATGCCGCGCTCCACGAGACCTTTGACGAAACGGGTAGTCTCCGCATCGCCTCGCAGCGTCACGAGCGCACCATCTCCATTCCAGCCGCTTGGCGCACGGACAAGGCGGTTGGCGATTGTCAGCCGCCAGCCGTGTTCGCGGGCATAGCGGACAATTCCGTCATACCTGAGAGGTATCGGCGGATTTATCATAAGCATTACCGTGCGCTGTTTCGCAGGAATCTGGCATTTGGCTTTTTGCATTGCGTTTTTGTGGATTCTGATATTCCCTCTTTTTATCGCGCCACTGTTCGCGTATGCTTATTATAGCATATTGGATACGCACGAATCAAGCGAGACTGCGCGGATTTTGTAATTCAGTGCCTAATCTGCGTAATGGATTTCTGTCCTGGCATATGCTATTATATATGCAACCACAAAGGAGAAAACCGATGGAAAAGATAAGGATGCTGAAAATTGCAGCGATTGGCGTGGCGGTTGTTCTGGCGCGTCCTTCGGATGCGGCATCATCGCGTATGTACGTCCAACGCGGCCTTGTCGCACAGTATGACGGCATCAATAACGCCGGCACTGGCGAGCATAATACAGCCGCGACGACATGGAAGAACCTTGCCGGAGACGAATTGCTCGACGGTACGCTTGCCGCGCAGTTGACATGGAACGGCGCAAACGGCTGGACCGTTTCGGGCGATTGCAAGCCAGTGACCGTAGGCAGCGGGCTCGCACAGGTGATTTCACAGACAAATTGCACGATCGAAGTTGCCTGCAAACCATCTTTCGTCAACAAGCGCTTCGTGTATTTCGGGCAATACGACGGCAGCTCATACTATCGTGCCATCAGTCTCGAAAACACAGTCGCAGGCAAGTACCGGCTCTTTCGGACGCGAACCGCATCCAGTGCCAGCGATTACAACTGGACCGACATAACGCCTGCCGGATCGGCAAACACCTTCGTATCCTTCGCTTTCGTCCTCGCGAACAAATACCCCAAACTGTATCAGAATGGCGGGCAGGTCGCCACAGCAAATAAGGACTGGGGCGATGCATCTGCCGATGCAACAAGCGTCATTGGTGGCGAACCCTGGGACTCAAGCAACCGTACCGGCAGCAACTTCGACTCCACCTACAAGGTGGCATTTAACGGTACATACCACGCTTTCCGCCTCTACAACCGGACGCTTTCCGCCGACGAAATCGCATGGAACGAGGGACT
Organism: Verrucomicrobia bacterium UBA3750; assembly: GCA_002371755.1. Lineage (GTDB taxonomy): Bacteria > Verrucomicrobiota > Kiritimatiellia > RFP12 > UBA1067 > UBA1067. The sequence continues at coordinate 7,745 of DFGM01000010.1, forward strand.
TGACGCCGTTCGCTTCAACGGCGCAGATGCTGCTGCCACGCTTGGCGCGGGCTACTCATATGATGTTGCCACTGATACGCTCTCCGTCAACGTGATTGCGATGGCATCCAATGGCGGGATGGTGGCTCTGGATGGCGGCAGCGACGGCGCGTCCGCTTCAAAATCGGTAGCAGCTGGGGATGATACGGTGCTCTCCGCAACTGCGGATCGTGGCTATGTTTTTGATCGTTGGACAGGCGACACGTCGGCAATCACCGCAGGTTCGATTCTTACTCCTGAAATTACCGTTACGGCAGACGCCCCTGCGACGCTAGTTGCGACCTTCCGCCGTAACGGGGACGCTGCCGACGGGTTGAAGTTCGATCTATCCTTCACAGGAGACAAGACGGCCGACGGGCTGACTTTCTCCGAGTCTAACTCCGAGGTGAAGCATGGCTACATCACAGCTGATGTCGCGCTGCCTGTTCTGCCGACTGTCACGAATAGGGTGGTCAACTGTCTTTACTTCCAGCAGCCGGACGGCGCAGATGCCGATTCGATCTTCCGCCAAGACGTTCGCAAGGCCAACACTGCCGTGACAGGAAATGTCGCTACTGTCTTTTGCCGCTTCCGCTGGGACGAGCCGACCGTGTCGACGAAGGAGTGCTACCCTACTATTGTTCTGAACGGCTACACCAGCTGGAACAACAATAACGGCGTGAGAGCCGACGGTTTCGCAGTGCGACTGCGTTGCGGGGCTGGTGAAACAAAGGGATATCCAATCATGCTCGTGTCGAAGGTGGCGCCGGGATATCAGAATCCGGGCATCACAACAACCGGAACCGCCTATGTCAATGCCGGCAGGTGGGTGGACATGTTCGTTTCGGTCTATCCGAGCCCTACTAATCCCAGTCTCTCCAATGCGGACATCTGGTATTGCGAGGTGCCGTCGTGGAATGCGAACGGATATTTCAACGCATCTGCGATAAACCACAGGCACTTCGGTGACGGGTGCGGCATTACGAATATTGTCACGACTACAGAAGAATTGCGTTTCGGCTGCGAACCGAATCCCAATGTTGCGGCGGTTACCGGCGATGCCGGCAAGTGCTTCCGCGGCGCAATCGCCTGCGCGAAGGGCTGGGACCGCGTCCTCTCGGAAAATGAGATGTGGACCGTCATGGCGGATTTGGGCGGTGTGCAGTCGTTCACGGACTTGAGCACCCGCGCGGGCTGCACCTTCGAGACGGGCAACATCAATTCCGACGCCTATCGCGAAGGCCGCAACGGCACGGCGATTTCATTTATCGGCGACAATACCCACCGCTGGCGCTCGATGACAACCACATACAATACCAATACCCTCATCTGGAACGCACCCAAGGAAACCAGAGAATGCTGGCCGACGTATCCAGTCGTCTACAAAACCAAGATTGCGAACCTCAAGGAGGAAGGCAACACGCACCCGATCCACCTCGAATGCAACGGCGTGAAGGTGTGGCCGACGGATGCCGCCTCGAAGGAAGTCACGAAAGGCGAGGAAATCGAAGTGGCGATTCCCGCCGAATATACACTGCCGGGCTTGAATGAATTGAAGTGGGTGTATGATACCGAGGTTCCATCGAACTGGATGATTTTCGCCAGCCACTCGCTACGCATATTCCCGCCGCCCCGCGGACTGATGATATTGGTGCGGTGAATGCAGGAGTGGGACGAAAAACCGAAAAACCATATGAAGCGCATTGCAGTGTTTTTCTCTCTTGTGGCGTTGGCTTGCGGCGTGGCGCCCGCCGCCGCGCCGCAAGTGAACCGCGTCGTCTTGATCGGCGTCGACGGACTTGGCGCGCGTTGGATACCATGGGGCGACATGCCGACGCTTTCCTCCTTGCGGGCAAACGGCTTATACGCCACTGGACGGTGCCTGTTCCCGACTTCATCCGGCATCAACTGGCCTGGCATTCTGCATGGCACCATCGCGGAACTGCACGGATTCCGCGACAATTCAGGAAAGCCGGAGGTCGAGCCGTGGCGCGACCGGGAAGGAAACACGCCATGCGTTTTCAGCGAAGTGCGCCGGCAATACCCGGAGGCATTTACCGCATCCATATACGATTGGGCTCCCATCAGCCGCATGCACAATACGAACGCCGTTTCCCGCGTAATCGTCTACAGGCAGAAAAACTGGGCCGACCACGCCGAACACCTCGCGCTGGACGCAAAAATGGTGGACGACTTCGCCAAAATCCTCGAGCGCGACCCGAAACTCGTATTCCTCTACCAGCATTCCGTCGACCACGCCGGGCACACATACGGCTGGGGCTCGCCGGAGCAGACCAACGCCTGCCGCCATGTCGATGCGCAGCTCGCCCGCGTCGTCGCCATCCTCAAGAAACGCGGAATGGAAAAGGATACCGCCATCGTCCTGACGGCAGACCACGGAGGAAGCGGGAAGAAACACGGCATGGCGGTGCTGGACTGCTTTGAGATTCCATTCATCGTCTGGTCGCCGGCGCATCCAAAGAACGATGGCTGGCGGTTGCGCGAACCGGTCGTCAACGCCGACGCCGCGCCGACCGTCCTTTCGCTGCTCGGCCTTGATATTCCCGACGCAATGCGCGGCCGCTGCGCCGTAGGGGCGCCTTAGGAACGAGTGCGGCGAGCGCTTCCGGCGTGATGCGCGTGAAATACCGGGGATTCGCCCGCCTCATGGCGAGCCGCCGCGGGTTGTCGCGTATATAGGCGATGAGCGTAGCGAGCTGCCCACGAAGCGGGGGGCATTAACTTTGTCTTCTCACCGCTTGCGACGCCCCGCTTCACCCGCGAGACAAATCGGCGCAAATATGGTATAATATAGCGTTCCATGGCGCTAAAGGCGTTTTCGGGAGGATTATGGCAGAGAAGAGAAAAAGAAGAATCGTGGTGACGAGTGCGTTGCCGTATGCAAACGGCGACATACATATCGGGCACCTGGTGGAGTATGTGCAGACAGACATCTGGGTGCGTTTCCAGAAGTTGCGCGGTCACGAGTGCGTCTATGTGTGCGCCGACGATACGCACGGCACACCAATAATGATACGCGCGCGCAAGGAGGGCATAACTCCCGAGGAGCTTATCAAGCGTTCCCATGCCGAGCATTTGAAAGACTTCACCGACTTCCAGATTGCGTTCGACAACTACTATACCACGAACTCGCCGGAGAACAAGGCGCTTTCCGAGAAGATATTCGCGGCCATGGAGAAGTCCGGCGCTGTGACCAAACACACGACGCCCCAGCTTTACTGCGAGCACTGCAAGATGTTCCTGCCGGACCGGTTCGTCAAGGGCGGCTGCCCGAAGTGCGGGGCCGAGAACCAGTATGGCGACAGCTGCGAC
>DFGM01000010.1:11141-35036 GCA_002371755.1 Verrucomicrobia bacterium UBA3750
GCGACAGCTGCGACAAGTGCGGCTCCACCTACGGGGCGGAGGAACTCCATGCGCCAAAGTGCACCACATGCGGAGGCACGCCCGTCCTCAAGGATTCAGAGCATATATATTTCGAGCTCGAGCCCCAGCACGCGTATCTCGAAGAGTGGCTCCCCGGCCACACCCAGAGCGACGTATCCAACAAACTGATGGAATGGTTCAAGGAACCTCTCAGGGGCTGGTGCATCTCGCGCGACGCGCCGTATTTCGGTTTCCCCATTCCCGGCTATCCCGACAAGTTCTTCTATGTCTGGGTGGATGCGCCTATCGGCTATATCGCCAGCCTGGAAAACCTCGGCAAGCTCGACATGTGGAACGACCCCGACGTGGAGCTCTACCACTTCATCGGCAAGGATATCATCCGCTTCCACTGTCTTTTCTGGCCAGGAATGCTCCATACGGCGGGCTTCAAGGGTCCGGACAAAGTGTTCGTGCACGGCTTTTTGACGGTGAACGGCGAAAAGATGTCCAAATCCAAGGGTACGTTCGTGAACGCCCGCACGTATCTGGACCATCTGCCGCCCGAGGCACTACGCTACTATTATGCGGCGAAATTAAGCGGCACGACGGACGATATGGACCTCAATCTCGCCGACTTCGTGCAGAGAGTGAACAGCGACCTCGTCGGCAAAATCACGAATATCGCCTCGCGAGGGGCGCAGATGCTGCAAAAGAAGCTTGATGGCGTGCTCGGCACGGTGGACGCGGAAGGCGCGGCGCTGCTCGCGCAATGCCGCGAAGCGGCGGAGCGGATTGCCCAATTCTACGAAGATCGTCGCTTCAACTTGGCCGTCGTCGAGATTTGCCGGCTTGCCGATGCCGCCAACGCGTATTTCGACAAGGCCGAGCCTTGGAAAACCGTAAAGACAGACGCCGAAAAGACCCGCACCACGCTTACCGCGGCCTTGAACGCGTTCCGCCTCCTGGCAATCTACCTCAAACCCATTCTTCCCGTCTTTGCCGACAAGGCAATGAAGCTTTTCGGCGAAAGCACCTGGACGTGGGAAAGCCTCGGCACCACTCTGGAAGGCGTAAAACTGGGGGACTACGAATATCTCGCAAGCCGCATCGACGCCAAACAGGTCGATGCGATGGTGGGTGCGGCTCTCGTCAAACCCGGCGAAACGGGCGAAGTGGCGCACGAATCGCGTGCGAGCAAGAACAAACAATCCGCCGCCCCCGCGCCCGAAGCATTGCCGGAGACGGCTCCGCTCAAGGCGGAAATCGCCTTTCCGGACTTTGAAAAGCTCGATTTGCGCGTAGGCGTGGTCGCGAAGTGCGAAACAGTGCCCAAGTCGTCGAAGCTTTTGAAGCTTGAAATCGACGCCGGCGCACTCGGGAAGCGCACGATATTCTCTGGGATACGTGCGGCGTACCCGGAGCCGGAGAAGCTTGTCGGCAAAGAGGTGGTGTTCGTGGCCAACCTCGCGCCGCGCAAGATGTCGGTGGGCGTTTCCGAAGGGATGGTGCTCTTCGCCGGCGAACCCGGAAAGAATGGAGGCGTGCTCTCGCCGCTTGGTGCGGCGGGGGCCGGATGCCAAGTGACATGACTACAGGGATGATGGAGATCGGTATGATGGCCGCCTGGGGCGTGGCCGCAGCCGCACTTGCCGCATATGTGGCGGCGATGGCGGGCGAGGTGACGTATGTCACGCTCGCAGACGGCCGCAAGCAGGAAAGAGCCCTCCCGCTCGTCTTCAAGCTCCTCCTCCCGTTCGTCCCGAACTTCCGCTCCATCGTCTCGCGCCCCTTCTTTGCAGATTTCGCGGAACGCTCGCAGGCGAAGCTCGTCTCCGCCGGTTTCGAGGGGTTGCTGGACGGTAAGGAGTTCGTGGCGCTCAACCTGATGCTGCCGCTCGTGCCGGTTCTCTGGCTGGAATCGGCGTTGCGCCGGCGCCATACATCCATCATGCGTGCGCTGCCGTTCGTCCTGGACGTCCTAACACTTTCCGTGGAGGCGGGCATGGACTTCATCAGCGCCCTGCAGAGGAACTGTTCGGAAAGGAAGATGGATCCTCTCAACGAAGAGCTCCTCAGGATGACAAAAGAGATACAGCTCGGGCTTTCGCGCAAAGAAGCCTTGAGACGCATGTCGGAGCGCGTGAACCAGAGCGACTTGAGGCAGGTCGCCTATGCGCTCATACAGGCCGACGAGCTGGGCGTATCCATCGGCTCCATATTGCGCATACAATCGGCGCAGCTGCGCGCGCGCCGTTTCGACAGAGCCGAGAAGCTCGCCCATCTCGCGCCCACGAAAATGCTCATGCCGCTGATGCTTTGCATATTCCCCGCGGTATTCATCATCCTCCTGGGTCCGGTGCTGGCGCAGGCGATGAAGGGGCTGTTTTGAAGAAGAAGAGAGGCTGAAAGGAAACGACTATGGAGAAGCGCCCACAACTCTTGGTCATGTCCGGAGAACACGCCGGCAAGAGGGTATCCGTCCCTGCGGGCGGAATCCGCATCGGCAGATCCAGCTCCAACGATCTGCACGTGATCGACGAGGAACTTTCGCGCAACCACTGCCTGTTCGAGCAGAGCGGCGCGAACGGTCTTTCGGTAGTCGATCTCGCAAGCGCAAACGGCACATACGTGAACGGGAAGCAGCTGGGCGCGGATGCGTGCGAACTAAAGCTCGGCGACATCGTGGAGGCGGGCAATCTCGTCATAAAGATAGTGGACGAAGATACGCCCGCGGTCATAACCGCGCCTCCGAAAGCCGAGGCGCCGGCGCAGATATTGGCTGTCGGCCCCCAGGGCGCGGGCGCGGAAGCTTCCGCCGGCGAAAAGCCGGCCGTGGATCTAGGCCTCGGCGATGGCGTAAGAGGCGCCGACTATCTCGCGGGCGAGACGGCGGACAAGGAAATGAAAGCCGCGAAACGTTCGCGCTCCGTGAACATACTGTGGTCGCTCGTCGCATTGTCGTTCATCTCGCTCATCGCCGTGATCCTGCTCGTGCCGCCGCAGGCCGCGCGGCAAGCCTCGCAGCAGGAGCCGGCACAGGCGCAAAACCTTTCCAGGATTTCGGAGGTCAGATACGAAAAGGTGGAAGCCGATTCAAGGCATATCCTTCGCTACGAAATGACAATCGCCCCCGACGGCCTGCTCAGGGTGGTATACGACGACGTGCCCGGCGAGAACCGGCACGTGGACAAATCGAAAACGCTGGACGAGAAGGCGCTTTCGCGAGTCGCGGCAATCTTCTCGCAAGACGGCTGGAGTTCGCTGGAAAACTCCTACTCCGGAGCGAGCGCAGCCGCCGAAAACGCCCTCAAGAGCTGGCGCATAAAGACCGTCTCGGGCATTTCGGCGAAGGAGGTGCTCGTCGAAAACACGTTGGAGCCAGAAGCGTTCAACCGGGTCCGCGAGGCGCTTGAGGCGTTCTCGCGCAACGAACTCGGCGTGTGGGCGCTGCAGTATTCGCGCGAAAAGCTTCTGGAACTTGCCGGGGAATCTTCCAGAAAAGGCGACGCGAAGTGGAATGACCGCACCGTGGAGCATGGAAACCTCGCCGCTTGCGTGGCGGCATACAAGGAGGGGCTCTTCTATCTGGAGACGGTAAACCCCAAGCCGCAAATCTACTTCGACCTCAAAAAGAAGCATGACGACGCAGTGCTCGCGCTTGCGGAGGCGTATCGCGAGAGACGCTTCCTGGCCGACAAGGCGCTCAATCTCCAGGATTGGGAGAGCGCGAAGCGCGAACTCATGGTGCTTATGGAAATAGTGCCCGACCGCGATGACGAACGCCATCGCGAGGCGAAGGCCAAGCTTGTGGACGTGGAACGCAGGATGGCGCAAAAGAAGGGAGGCAAGTGATGCGAAAGAGTGTTGTTGCGGCATTGGCTGTCTTGACGGCGTTTTGCGCGATGGCGGCGAATCCCCCCCGCCCGGCGCGCGTCGATTTCACGAGCCAGCCGGAAGGCGCCACCGTGACGCTTGATGGCGAGACGCGGGGCGTCACCCCCCTTACACTATTCGACGTCAAGGCCGGCTCCCACAAGGCGGTGTTCACCCTGAAGAGCCACGAGACTGTGCACGACTTCTTCACCGTGGGCGAAGATTCCTACGCCGTGCGCCATGCGCAGCTAACTCCGGAGAAGGGGCTTCTCCTCGTCACCACCGACCCCGAGGGATGCGACATCTCGCTTGACGGGCTCTCCTTCGGCGAAACTCCGCGCCTTATCGCGAATCTCGACTCCACACAGACTTACCGTTTCCTTCTTCAGAAGTCCGGCTACCAGAGCCGCACCTTGGAGGTGAAATTCAATGGACGCGTTCCGCTCGCCAGGCACGAAAAGCTCATCTTGGATTCCGGCGCGATATCCGTCATCACCGAGCCTGCGGGAGCCAAAGTGACTGTAAACGGAATCGAGAGGGGCGTCTCTCCCATCATAATAAAGGAAATCCCCAAGGGCCGCGCCACGGTAAGCGTGGAACTTGCCGGCCACAAGAGCGTGAAGAGAGAGCTGCAACTCAATGCAGGCGACGAGCAGAATGTTTCTTTCGTCCTGGATGAAGAGCCGGGGGCGCTCTTCTTGACGTCCGTTCCATCCGGGGCAAGGTTCTACGTGAACGGCAGTGCGTCGGGCAAAGGTCCGATCAGGCTCGCGTCTCTCAAGCCCGGCATCTACAGCATCAAGGCGGAGATGGATGGCTACGCAAGCATCGAGCGGCAGGTGAGAGTGCCGCAAGGCGGCGAAGCAAGCGAAGAGTTCCGTCTGCAGAGCGTGCGCGGACGGCTGGAAATAAAGACTTCGCCCGCCGGAGCGCAGATTCTCCTCGACGGCCACTCCTACGGCGTCACCAAATCCACTTACGACGAAGCGACGAGCGATGTCATGACGATAGAGAACGTGGGGGTGGGCGAGCATACGCTTATCGTGCGCAGGGATGGCTACGCCGAAGTGGTGCGCCATCCCGTGGTGGAGAACTCGCGCACGGCCCAGGTGCTTGTCAAGATGAAGAGGGTCTTCAAGCCGAATGTGCAAGTCACCACTTCAAGCGGAGTATACCGCGGCGTCTTCATAGACAACACTCCCGACGCGATTACAATCGAAGTCTCGATGGGAATCACGCGCTCCTTTCCGCGCGAAGACGTCAGGAGCATAGACTTTCTGGAAGGCGGACAGTGAAAAACCGGCTTGATCTCGCAATGATGGCGCGCGCTCTCGTGCAGAGCCGCGCACAAGCGCAGGCGCTCATCCTTGCAGGGAAAGTGCGCGTTGCGGGGCAGGTATGCACCAAAGCCTCGCAGAACGTGCCGGACGACGCCGTTATAACGCTTGAAGAAGAGCCCCGGTTCGTCTCGCGCGGCGGCGAAAAGCTCGAAGGCGCGTTCCAGCTCTGGGGCGACAGGCTCGATGCGGGCGGCAAGGTCTGCCTCGATGTGGGTTCTTCCACGGGCGGCTTCACCGATTGCCTCCTCCAGCATGGCGCAAAAAAAGTGATGGCCGTGGACGTGGGCACCAACCAGCTCGCCTGGAAGCTGCGCAGCGACGGGCGCGTCTGGGTGCGGGAAAACTACAACGCCCGCTTCATGAAGGCCGAAGACCTGCCGGACGTGCCGGAAATCGCGGTGACGGACGTCTCTTTCATCTCTTTGAAGCTGATTCTCCCCCCGATACGCGATGTGCTCGCACCCGGGGGGCTTGCCGTCGCGCTCATCAAGCCGCAGTTCGAAGTCGGCAAAGGCAACGCCCCCGGAGGACTTGTGAAAGACCCCGCCTTGCGAATGGCGGCAAGGGACGAAATCGTACGGTTCGGACGGGAAGAACTCGGCCTCGAGCTGCTGGGGCTGGAAGAATCCCCCATCCGCGGCAGGGAGAAAGGCAATATAGAGTATCTGTCCTTCTGGCGCAAACAACCTCTTCATAGACAACAACAAACGGATTAAACATCATGAACGGAGCAATATTGCTGGCAATCGCGGTAGCGTTCTTTATGTGCGGCTACTTTCTTTACGCGGCTCTCATCGAGAAGAAGCTGGGCGTCGATCCTTCCAGGCCGACGCCTGCGCACTCGAAATACGATGGCGTGGACTACGTGCCGGCGCATCCAACGGTGCTTTTCGGCCACCACTTCGCCTCCATTGCCGGGGCGGGTCCGATCGTGGGGCCTGTGCTGGCGGCGGAGTTCGGCTGGGCCAGCGTCGCGTTGTGGGTGATTCTCGGATGCGTATTCATCGGAGCTGCACATGACATGATTGCCATGTTCCTTTCCATTCGCCATGGCGGCGAATCCATCGGCTCGGTGATTGGCACGATTCTCGGCAAGCCCGGCAAAATCCTCTTCCTTCTTTTCTCATGGTCCGCGCTCGTGCTCGTTGTCACCGAGTTCACTCGCCAGATTACGGGCACTTTCCTGGCAGACCCTTCCATCGCGACGGCGTCGTTCCTCTTCCTCGTCGAAGCGATAGCTTTCGGACTTTGCGTAAACAAGCTCAAGATGCCGGTGCTGTGGGCCTCGCTCGTATTCGTGCCTCTCATGTTCGCGTCGATATGGTTCGGCAGTCTCATGCCTTTCGACCTCGCACGGTTCGGCATAGACGCAAAGACGATATCCGTCATATGGACTATCGCTGTTTTGGCATACTGCTTCATCGCCTCCACGTGCCCGGTGTGGATACTTCTCCAGCCGCGCGACTACTTGAACGCCTACCTCCTCTACGCGATGATGGCACTCGGCATCCTTGGCGTCCTCATGGCGCATCCCGTGCTCCATACGGACGCGTTTGCCGGCTTTTCCGTGATAGGCCGCACGGGAGGCGTGGACAAACTCTTTCCGTTCCTTTTCGTGACCGTGGCGTGCGGGGCGTGTTCGGGCTTCCATGCGCTCGTTGCATCCGGCACGAGCGCCAAGCAGCTGGACAGCGAGAAATCCATCCGCAAGATCGGCTATGGCGGCATGCTGCTTGAAGGCGTTCTCGCGATAATCGCGCTTGTCGGCGTGGCGGGCACATACATGAGTCAGGCGGAGTTCGCGGAAGCTTCGCGCAACCTCGAGCCTGTGCAGATATTCGCGGCCACGATCGCCGGCTTCTGCGTGAAGCTCGGCATCCCCCAGCGTGTCGCGGAAAGTTTCATGCTGCTTGCGGTCTCGGCGTTCCTCATGACGACGGTCGATTCCGGCACGCGGCTCGCGCGTTTCTCGTGGCAGGAGCTTTTCGGCGTGAAGGAAGGAGAAAAGCCCGCCGGTGCGCTGAAGATGCTGCACAACATGTACTTCGGCACAGGAGTGGTAGTGGCCCTTGCGGCGTTCCTCCTCCTTGGCAATCCCGCTGCCGCAAAACAGATCTGGACGCTCTTCGCATCGGCGAACCAGCTCCTTGCCGCTCTCACGCTTCTGGCGGCGACGCTTTGGTTCGTGCGCAACAACAAGCCCTGCTGGATGACCGCGATCCCCATGTTTTTCATGCTCGCCGTCTCCTCGTGGGCACTCGGAACGATATTCCTGAAAAGCCTCGAGACGGGCGATTGGATAAGAACGTTTGCCACGCTCTTCCTTTTGGCTCTTGCATCCGTGGTGGTATGCCTCGGCGTGAAAGCCGCTCTGGGAGAGAAGAAGACTGTGTAAAAGGAAAGGACGCAAGCCCATGAAGATACGCATACCGGCATTTTCGGCACTCGCCGCGGCACTTGTCGCGCAAGCGGCCATTGGCGCCGATGAAACGATAGAGTCGGCTCTCGCGAAAGGCGAAAGTTTTCTTCTTGGCGCACAAACCGCGGAAGGATATTGGAGCGACAGGCAGATGCCCGCCCTCACGGCGCTTCCGGTCTGGGCGCTTTGCGGCATGAAGGACGGGGAGAAATCCCAAGAGCGCGCCGGGGCGGTCTCGAAAGGCGTCGCCTACATCCTTTCAACCCAACGCGAAGACGGCGGCTTTTACATACCCAAGCCCGGACGCGGAGGAAGCGGACTCGGGAACTACAACACCTCGGTCTGCCTTTCTTCCCTGTTCGAATCTGGCAAGGCTCCGGTTGCCGCGCTTCTTAAGGCGCGCGAATACATAGCCTCCAGCCAGCTCACCGGCGATGATACCTTGGCGGGCGGATTCGGCTACGACAAAGTCTCGCGCCGGCGCTATGCCGACCTTTCCAACACCGCCTACGCTCTCGATGCAATGCGCCGCACCTCTTCCCTGGAGGAGCTTCGCACCACCGGCTCGCGCGTTGATGTGGATTGGGACAAGGCGCTCTCCTTTGTCTCCGGCCTCGTGAAGGCTGAAGGCGAGGATGCCGGAGGCGCCGCCTACAACAACCGAACCCCGCAGGCAGGCAAGGAGAAGGACAAGGGCGGCAAGGTAGCCCTGAGAGCCTATGGCTCCATGACCTATGCGGCAGTCCTTTCCATGTGCCACGCCAACCTCGATAGAGGTGATCCGCGCGTCAGGCAATCCCTTGACTATTGCCGCAAATACTGGTCGCTCGACGAGAATCCCGGCATGGGCAGCCAGGGCCTCTACTACTTCTACGACATTCTGGCCCGCGCCCTCGCCGCCGCAAACGTCGACGATGTTGGCGGGCACGACTGGCGCAAGGAACTTGCCGCGAAACTCGTTTCACTCCAGAAGGAAGACGGCAGCTGGGCGAACGAGAACAACCGCTTCTGGGAGGGCGATCCCGTACTTTGCACCTCGTTTGCGATGCTGTGCCTGGAGCTTTGCCGCAAGTGACGCCGTAGAGGGGATTCGCGATGGATATGCCATTCAGGGTAGGGTTCGGCTACGACAGCCACGTTTTCGAAGCGGGCAGGAAACTCGTCCTGGGAGGCGTGGAGATACCGGGCCACGACGGGCTCAAGGCGCATTCCGACGGCGATGTGATGATTCACGCCATAATCGACGCGCTTTTCGGCGCGGCTGCGTTGGGCGACATCGGTTCACACTTCCCCGATACGGATGACAAGTGGAAGGGAGCGGACTCGGCAAAACTCCTTGCCGCCGCAGTTGCCGAGCTTCACGCCCGCGGCTGGGCCGTCGGCAACATAGACGTGACGGCGATATGCGAGCGCCCACGCCTCAGGCCTCACGTGGAAGCCATACGAGTGCGCCTTTCCTCCCTCCTCGGCATTCCCGTGGAGGCGATATCCGTGAAGGGAAAGACGAACGAAAAGATGGACGACGTGGGCGCCGGGAAGGGAATTGAGGTGCACTGCGCCAGCCTCATAGTGAACCGCTCCGCCCAGACTGGCGTTTACAATATGTGATGCATAGTGCCCAACGCCAACCGAGAAGCGGATTCACGCTGATGGAACTGGTCGCCGTGATAGCAATCATGGCGATAGTGGCTGTCGTTGCCGTGGCGAGGAGCGGAGCGGCCGTGAAAAAGGCGCACAGGAGCGCAGCCGAGGCGGATATGCGCACCATAGCCGAGGCGATACTTTCCGCGGACGGCGGATATTTGGCCGATATGCAGGGGATACCGGGGTTTTCGGCTTCGGAAACGAGACTCGGCAACCTCCTTATCTCAACCAATCTCTATGGTATGGCCGATACAGGCGCAGAAGGCAGGTTCGCCGCCGGGACGAGAGTGGATGTGGATGCCGCGCTTAGAGGTGTCGCGCCAAAAGCGGATTTCACCGGCTGGAACGAAGTGAAGGGCCGCGGTTGGCGAGGCCCGTATATCCAAGGCAGGCGCGGAACATTCCCGTCGCGCGACTTCAGCCGTTTCGCAGGCGATTCCGGAGCGGCCTCGCGCGGCTTCTTCCCGGATGTTTCCGGCCTCATGGTGCCTGGGGACTTCCGGCACGATACATCCATATCCATATACGGCTTTCCCGGCGAGCCTGCCGTTCTCGACCCCTGGGGCAACCCATATGTCCTCCAGGTGCCGCCGCCCCAGGCTTTCAGCAACGATGCCTCGCGCGTTTCGCCTGAATTGCGCTGGCGGTATGCGCGTATCGTCTCGGCCGGCGAGGATGGCAGACTAGATGCTCCATGCTTCCTCGAAAATCCGACCAACGATATCACCGTGAGCCTGTGGCGCACCGGCAGGAGGCGCCTTTCGCGGCAGGCCGGCCTCGCGGAAGGCGGAGACTTGACCGCGAGGGGCGATGACATCGTCCTTTTCCTCAACCGCAACGACATCGACGAGGGAGAGGAAAGATGAAAAAGGCGTTCACTTTAGTCGAGCTTGTGGCTGTGATGGCTATTGTCGCGCTCACGGCGCATCTCGCCATGCGCGCCTTGGGGACGCTTGCCGAAACGAGGAAACGCACCTCCGCCCAAAGGCGGATGGAGGAGATTCGCGACGGCATATGGAAGGTGGATTCCTCCGGCTCTGCCTCCGGCTTTCTCGCGGATACGGGCAGGCTGCCAAGGAGACTTGCCGAACTTGTAGAAAAGCCTGCCGGTCTGGGAGAGTATGCAGTGAAGGAGGCGGGGCACGGCATCTATGTGGCGAGCGGATGGAAAGGCCCGTACGTGCGACTCGAGGCGGGGAGGGGCGAACTTCTCGACCCGTGGGGCAACGAGTTTCTGGCCGAGACGAATGCACTGGGCTTCGTGACGGGCGTCTCGCACATGGGAGAGAGCGGGCAGCCCCGCACGAAGAGCCCCCCCTTTTCCGTGGTGCCGCCTGGCGGCGAGAAGGCCCGGATTGTCGTATCCGCCGACTCTGCCGCAAGCATGCAGGTGAAATGCCATTTTGCCGATGGCGCCGGCGGGGTCACGAACGTGACGGGGCAGGTTAGCGCGGCGGCGGAATGTCTTTTGGAAGGCATTGCACCGGGGCTTGTGGCCGTGGAGGCGGGCGGCATGGTGCGCGGCCTCGCACTGAAAGCCGGAGAAACGAGGGAGATTCATCTGGGGGAATAAGGGAATGGCCGGCGCGAAGAATGACATATGGAACGATGCGAAAGCGTTTCGCCAGCAGGTGCGCCTGGCGGCGGCGCAAGTCGCACAGCTCGCGGAAGGCGAGCTCGAAGCGGCGCTTGCATATGAAGTGGAGCCGTTTTCCGGCATTCCCGCAAGCGAAACCGAGACGGCATGGCGCGAACTCCCCGAGCCGGACAAATCTCTTCGCGCCTTTGAAGTGGCCGTAAGGCGCAAAGGGAAAAGCCGCGGCGCGAAGAAGCCGGGCGCGGGACGCTCGTTTCTGCTTTGGATTTTCGGGGCGCTGGTTGCCGCCGCCATCGCGTGCGATGCAGGATATCTCGCGTATTCCGCTTCCCGTATGCACAGCGCCATAGCGGCCCAGCGTCCGCTGGATGAGGAAATCGCGCGTCTTCGCGCCAACGCCTCCGCCATCCGCAACGAGGCGCTCACCATGAAAGAGCGGCGCGAAAACTATATTGCCGCGCAGGAAACGCTGGAGAACCATCGTGCAGCCTATCGCGACCTTATGGATGCCATCGCCAAGGTCTGCGGCGGCAGGACGGTGGTGAAGAGCTTTTCGGGGCAGAAGCCTTTTACGGTCGAATTGGAAGCGGTATCTACAGGCGCGAAAGCATGCGCCGAAGTGCTGTCCGAATTGACGCGGGAGGCGGGAAGGATTGGCTGGCGCGTGACGCCGGGTCATATCGAAACGAGTGCGCAGGGTGTCACGGCAACCTTTTCGTGTATCCTTGAATATGGCAAAGACTCCAAGGAAGGCGGCGAAGAATGATGGAGATAACGGCCAAGGACAAGCTTTTTCTCGCTTTCGCTCTTCCCGCCGCTCTTGCGGCAGGGTATTGGTATTTCTGGCGAGTGGACGCCGCCAAGGACCTCGCCAGCCTTGAAAGCACGCACGCTGCGCTCGTGCAGGTGGAAGACTACCCCATGGAAAAACGCCGCGCTGAGACGGCTCTCGCAGATGCGCAAGCGGCTCTCGAGGCTGAAAAAAGCCTCCCCCGCCCCGAATCCAAGGTGGAGGCTTCCAAGGAAGCCGGGTTCGCCGAGCGCGAACGCGCCGTGCTGGATGTCTTCACCGCCTCCGGCCTCGTCGTGATGCGAAGCGAGAAGGTTGTTCCGGCAACCGAGAAAGATGGTGCTAGGCATATGGCGGAAGCGATTGCCGATGCCACGGCCTGGCAGGACGGATGGAAAGCCGAATGCCGCAGGTATGTTTTGGATGGCACATACCCCGCCGTGAAACGCGCCCTCGACGCGTTTGCCGCACGCAAGATGGCAGTCATCCCATCGCGCGCCGAAATGCGCGAAAATGGAAACGCTCGCTGGACACTGGAGGTTTGGCTATGACACCCCTCATCGAAAGCATCTTCGCCCTCTGCGAGGAATTTGGCGCAAGCGACATACATCTCGGTTGCGGCCTCGCCCCCCGCTTCCGCATCCGCGGCGCACTTGTGGAAAAGGGCGACTTCAAACCGTTCGACGCAAAGACCGTGGATGGCATTGCGATGGAGCTCGGGCTCTCCACGCTCCCGATTGGCTCGCACGAAGGGACGGAGCGCGTGCGCCTTACACTCTTGACCGAAGGTGCCATAGACGGCGCCATCACTTCGCCCTCCGGTGCGCGCTACCGCTTCAACATCTACCGCGAATCCGGCCGCACCGCCGTAGCGTTGAGACGGCTCGATTCGCAATTCCGCTCGTTCGAAGAGTTGGGACTCCCCGCAAGGCTCGCAGGCTTCTGCAACGAACGGGACGGGCTCGTGGTTGTCACCGGCCCTACAGGCAGCGGCAAGACGACTACGCTTGCCACGATGCTGGACAAGATAAACCGCTCCCGCCAGGGGCACATCATAACGATAGAAGATCCGATAGAGTATGTCCACAAGTCCCGCCTGTGCCTTGTGAACCAGCGCCAGGTGGGAAGGGACACGAAAAGCTTCAACGACGCCCTCGTGGAGGCTCTTCGTCAAGACCCTGACGTGATACTCGTCGGCGAAATACGCGATCTTGCAACCGTCCGCACGGCGCTTCGTGCCGCGGAAACGGGGCATCTCGTCTTTACGACGCTCCATGCGGGAGATGCGCCCGGCGCCATAGAAAGGCTCGTGAGCGTATTCCCGCCCGAAGAGCAGACGAGCGCGCGCCACCAGCTCGCCTTGGCGTTGAGAGGGGTTTTCGCACAGCACCTCATTCCGGATCCGGCGCTTGAAG
This sequence comes from Verrucomicrobia bacterium UBA3750, assembly GCA_002371755.1. GTDB lineage: Bacteria > Verrucomicrobiota > Kiritimatiellia > RFP12 > UBA1067 > UBA1067. The sequence continues at coordinate 24,220 of DFGM01000010.1, forward strand.
GACGGCATCCGGCGTGCGAGCTCATGGTGAACACCCCGGCCGCGCAGAATCTCATCGCTACAGGCAGGACGGCGCAGTTGTATTCCATAATAGAGACGGGGGCAAGCGTGGGCATGCAGACCCTTGAGCAGTCCCTTTGCTCTCTTGTGCGCCTGGGGCTTGCCACCGAACGCTCCGCCCTCGCAATCTCCCGCAATCCCGCACTCCTCAAGTCGCGTCTGGAGCAAATGACATGAACGCCACTCTTCTAGACAGGGCAGACAGGCTCACCGACAGCGTCGCACTTGTGGATAGAATCCTCCGGGCCGGTATGCTCATGCATGCAAGCGACATCCATCTCGACCCGATGGAAAATGGTTTGCGCTGCCGTTTCAGGATAGATGGTGAATTGGAGGAGGTTTTGAACATCCCTTCCGCCATGCAAAGCGCGGTTGCGAGCCGGCTCAAAGTGCTCGCTTCGCTCGACATCGCCGAGCGCCGCGCGCCCCAGGACGGCGGCTTTTCGTGGCGCGCTCCGGGCATGGGCGCAGCCGCACAGCCCCTTGACGTGCGCATGGCCACTCTTCCGGTGAGGCACGGAGAGAGAATCACTTTGCGCCTCCTAGAAACGGGCGGCAAGCGCCTGACTCTGGACGATTTGGGCATGTGCGAAAACGACCGTGCGCTCTTCGGCTCCATCCTGAAAAAGCCGCATGGCATGGTGCTTCTTACAGGCCCGACAGGCTCGGGCAAGACGACCACCCTTTATGCCGCGATAAATGAGCTTCTCAAGACCGGCGCGCGCAATATCGTCACCGTGGAAGATCCCGTGGAATACGAAATCCCCGGCATCGCCCAGGTGGAAGTGGATGCAGTGGCGGACAAGGTCAACTATTCGAAGGCTCTGCGTTCGCTCCTCAGGCACGATCCCGACATTTGCGTCATAGGCGAGATAAGGGATAGGGAATCCGCGGAAGCGGCTGTTCGCTGCGCCCTCACGGGTCATCTCGTATTCTCCACTCTGCATACCAACGATGCCGCATCTGCCCATGCAAGGCTCGTAGACCTCGGCATAGATGCGGCGCTTGTGGATGGCACGCTCCGGCTTGTCGTGGCGCAACGCCTCGTGAAACGCAAAGGCGGCGGGCGCATTGGAATATTCGAGATGTGGCGTCCGGGAGAGGATGCGAAGCCGGCCACAATGCGCGAAGACGCCATGCGCAAAGTCGAAGAGGGCGTGACGACGCTTGCCGAAGTAGAAAGGGTGCTTGGCGAATAATGGTGTATCGCATCACGAGCATGGATGGCGCTGGGGAAAGGTCCGAGACGCTTCGCGAAGCCGAAAACCGCGAAGCGCTCGTCGCGGCCGTCCGTGCCGATGGCGGCATCGTCATTGCCGTGGAGGAAGCGTCTTCCGCAGCCGGAGAGCGGGCGAATGCAAAGAAAGCCCCGCTGTCGCCCCGTCGCTTCTTTGCGATTTCGAGATTTGAAATCGAGATGGGCCTGAGGCAGCTCGCGAGCATGGTGAAAAGCGGCGTGACCCTCCTTTCAGCCCTCGAGACGGTGGCCGAACAATCCGCCGGAGCCGCGGCAAAGGTCTGGAGCGACGTCGCTTCACGCATCCTCGCAGGCGAGACGCTCTCCGCCGCTTTCGCGGCTCAAGGTCGCCGTTTCGGAGAAATAACGATACGACTTGCCGAGATGGGGGAAAAGTCTGGCGAACTTGAAAAGGCACTTGCCCGTGCAGCCGACCATTTGGAGTCGCGCCGCCTATTGCGCACTACCGTGGTAAATGCCCTCGCGTATCCGTTTATCGCGCTCGCCATGGCCGTGGGCGTGAGCTGCTATCTCGTAGTGGGCGTAATCCCGAAGCTCGCGGAGTTCCTGCGCGCAGGCGGCGAAAACCTCCCCGCTCTCACGCAAATGCTGATGGACTTTTCCGATTGGATGATAGCCAACTCTCTTACGGTGCTTGCAGGCGTTGCGGCGGTCGCGGCTTTGTGGATATTCCTCCGCTTCATCCCGCCAACACGCGAATTAGAGGATGCCTTTTTGATGCGCCTCCCCGTGACAGGACGGATTCTGCAACTTTCCGGAACCGCCCTTTTTGCGCGCTCGATGCAAATCATGACCGAATCCGGCATCACGCTTGTCGATGCGCTTTCCACGGCGGCCGCGCTATTGTCCAACCGTCGCTTGAGGCGTCGCGTGGAGAAGGCGCGGGGCGATGTCCTTAAAGGAGGCACCCTTTCCTCTTCTTTAAAGGAGGCTAAAGAGTTCATGCCGATGCTCTCGCGCATGACGGCAGTCGGCGAGATGACGGGCGCCCTGCCGGAGATATTCGGCGAGACCGCCCGTTTCCACGAAATGCTTCTCGCCGTGGCGGTGAAACGCTTTGGCATGATGATCGAACCTGTGATGATAGTCATCACGGGAGGCATAGTCGGATTTGTCTACATAGCGTTCTTCATGGCGCTTTTCGCAATCGCCGGAACGAACTGAAAACGAGAAGGGAGACGACATGAAACATGCAATTTGCGCAACTGTCGCGACACTGGCGCTCGTAGGGGCGACGCACGGCGATATGACCGACCCCACCGCCGCGAGCGATGCAATCGCCCAGAGACTCAAGGCGTACGTGGCCGATTCTCAGAAGCTCCAGGCGCTTGTGGTCGGGAGCGCAAACGAAGGCGTCGCTCTCGTGAACGGCAAGATTTGCCGTGCGGGAAGCGTGCTTGCCGAGGTTGTGGATGGCGTCAAGGTGGAAGTGGCGGTGGAGGAAGTGACCGACCGCGGCGTCAAACTTTCCCACGGAGCGTTCCTGGGCGGCTCTTTCACGCCCCTGCCACCGCCGGAAGGAGAGAAGGCCGAGTTCATCCGCTACATCGAATGCGATAACGTACCGATTGCCAAAGTGATGCGTCTTGTCGCAGACCAGTCCGGCGTGAATATCGCGGTGTCGGACGAAGCGGCGGAAAAGCCGGTCTCTGTCTTCCTGAGGAACGTGAGCGTGGATGGCGCGGTAGAGGAGGTGTGCCGGGCGACCGGGCTTCTCTCACGCCGCGAAAAGAACATCCTCAGGATAATGACGAAAGCGGAATACGGCGAGAACCTGAATACCTTCCGGGAGGAAGCGACGGAAATGTTCACGCTTCTGTATCCCAACGTAATCGAAGTGGCCAGCGCCATTTACGGCATTTATCCAGACCGCACGTTTCTCTCGCTCGGCGAGGAGGAGTTCGAAGAAGACGATGAATACGACCTCGGGCGCCGCTTCAGGCGTTTTCGCGTGCTGGAAGATAATGGCGGCTCGCAGTTCATGGGGATGGAAGCCCCCCAATCATCGGTGGGCTCCTCTCGCTCCGGGGGCGGAAACTTTTCCTACACTCGCGGCGGCATGATGGGACGGCTCTCGCAATGGGATGAATTGCGCCGCCGCAACCGCAATCCGGCATATGCTCTGCAGGGCGAGACGCTCATCGCGCCAGATGACGCGAAGCTGCTGGAAAATGCCATGAAATCGGGCGACACCAACCTTTTCGAGCAGGTTCGCGGCAAGGTTGCGCTCGCCGCCAACATATTCGTCACCGTATCGCGCAAAAACAACATGCTGATCGTCCGCACGAGCGACATGCGCGCACTGGACGAAATCAGGGCGATGGTCAGGAAACTGGATGTGCCCACCCCCATGGTTCTCATGGAAGTGAAAGTGCTGGAACTTTCCGTGGATGACAATTACGAGGCTTCATTCTCCTATTCATTCAACCGCGGCACCCATGCCCTCGGACACAACGGTTCGGGCGCGGACAACATCTTTGCCGATCTCGTCCAGTCCGGCAAGGATTCCTTCAATCCGTCTTTCGCCTTCAAGGCGGTAAGCGACAATATCACGGCGCAGATACGCCTTCTCCAGCAGGACGGAAAGATAAAGACGCTCGCCACGCCGACATTGCTCGTGGCCAACAACGAAGTTTCGCGGATTTTCAGCGGCAAGGAGTATCCTCTCGTCACGGGTTGGACGCCATCCGACACCGTTGTTTCGGAAAGCGGAATTGTGCAAGGCGCGATGACGGTGCAGATTACGAAGGAAGATGTGGGCACGATGCTACTTATCACGCCGAACATAAACGCCGACAAGACGGTTACTTTACGTCTCTTGCAGGAAAACAGCGAGGTCTGCCCCGACAAGGTGCTCATCCCTGTTGATGGCGGCTCGGGCGAATCGAAAGAAATCGAATACGTGGAGTCGCGTTCGCTCGCCGGCACATTCGTCGCGAACGATGGCATGACGATTATGGCGGGCGGGCTTGTGAAGGAGACGGAAGGCGAGACTTACTGGCGCACCCCCATCCTCGGGTCTATTCCGCTTGTCGGCTGGCTCTTTCGCGGCACCGAGAAAGTGAAAGAGCGCACCGAGCTTATCGTCCTCATAAAGCCGCACGTCATCCTCACGCCGATGGAAGGTGGAAAGATTTCGAAAGAGCTCATGGACGCACTCTCCGCCCACCCTGCGGCGGATGGCGCAGCCACCATGGGCATCCACAACCCAGACACTCCCCATTCCGTCCGGGACGACGCCCGCAACATCACCCGCTGAAAAATGAAGATACGCAACATACTGCTCCTCATAACGCCGTCCTCGCAGGGAAGATTCGCGGGGATTGCCAAAATCGCCCGCGAATCCGGCTGGCATTTGACTTCCGCCGACAGACTTACGCACAACCTCGACGGCTGGACCGGAGATGGCGCACTGGTCACTTTGAGAGACGACGAAGAGCAAATCGCCTATGTGCGCACCCTTGTCAGGAAAGGAATACCCGTGGTGGATCTTACCGCAGCCCGCAAAGACATACGCCTTCCGCGCGTATCAAGTGACAATGCCGAGATTGGGCGCGTAGCGGCGAAGCATCTTATCGAGAAGCGATTTTCCCGCGCGGCCTGGTTTTCCACAGGCTGGGGCTATCAGCACGAGGAGCGGTTCAAGGGGTTTTCGGCCATGTTCAAAACGCCGGTTGAACGCTGGGCGTGGGCGCTCTCCCCGGAGAAGACCAATGCCGACGATTGGAAAGCCCTCACGCGCTGGCTTGAAAGAAAGATAAAGTCCGCGACGCTCCCCATTGGCGTGATGTGTTTTGACGATGAAGACGCCTCGCGAATGGAGTCTGTCGTTCTTGGAATGGGGCGTTCCGTGCCAGGCGACGTCGCCATTGTAGGCGCGGGGAACGATACGCTTCTTTGCGAATGCCAGCCGGTGAGCATTTCTTCCGTGCGCAACAATCTTACACGCAACGGCCACGCCGGGGCGGCTCTCCTCAAACGCCTGATGGATGGCGCCAAAAAGCCGGTGAAGCCTATCCTTATTCAGCCTCAAGGCGTGGAAGCGAGAGCGTCTTCCGACACGCTCGCAGTGACATCCCCCCTCGTGCGCCGCGCAAAGACCATATACGAGGAGAATCTGAAAAATCCGCCGTCTACGGTTCAGCTGGCTGAAATGCTCGGCGTTTCCAGGGCGACGCTCGACCGGGCCGTCATGGACGATATCGGCCTTTCTCCGGCCCAGATGCTCATCCGGCTCAGAATCGATCAGGCGAAACGGCTTCTGTCGGAAGGGAGGCTTTCCGTATCCGAGACGGCATATGCTCTTGGGTTTTGCAATCCATCGCATTTTTCAAACCTTTTCCGCAGGCATACCGGCGTCTCTCCGACCAAATTCCCGCCGCCCATTTCAGATTGAACGCCCGTTCGGAAAGAAAATGACCTTAAAGGCGTTGCGGCATCAGGCCTGGGATTCTTTACCCGACTCGGCCTTTGCTTCATCAAGGATGCGCTGGAGGCGCTTGATTTCGCTCAAGCGCGCGTCTCTGCGTTCGTAGTCTCCGTCAGCCATTCCTATTATCCTTATTATATTATATAGCCAGCTCACGACCGGCCATGTCGCAGAGGCGGTCTATGGCGGGGGAGCAGGTAAGTTTCTTCATGAACGAACGACGAAACTCCAGGTGGCCGCGTTCGCGCACAAGACGGCGGGCGGTGGCGAAGTAAATCCCGGAAATCATCCAACCTACCTGAATAAGGACGAAATCGGCCAAAGTCTTCACATCCTTGTAATCAACGCTTCTCTTTCCCTCGATTGCCTGCACCACCGCCTCGTTCGGGTCGCCTTCGACGGCAAGATTCCAAAACGCCCTGCGATCCGTGCGCCAGGCCTCCCCTTCGCCAATGAGTGACTCGATTATGCGGAAGATGTCGAGTTTGTCCGCATCACGCACCAGATGCGACAAGTATAGTGTCCTTGCATCCAGTCCCTCCGGCAATTCGCGGCGATTATGGAACAGGACGGCATCAAGAATCGCCTTGTCCTCCACCCAGCCCTTCTGAGAGACTATTTCATGGGAAAGGACGGCGTGGTCTACGCTATCCGCATCGCGGAATGTATTATACCGCTTGAGCTGCTCATAGCGTCCGGTATCGTGCAGCAGAGCGGCAATCGCGCCCGCTTCGGCCAAATCTGCATCAAACGCTTCGCCGGCGACGATTTTCCGCGCGTTATCGACGACATGGGCGGTATGGACGAGTTTGAGTTGCATCATCTCGGGCAGTTTGCCATCCTCGCCTCGATAAGTATCGACATAGCGGTTGTAGGCGGCAAGAATATCCTTGTAGGCGATCATAGCGTCCTTTCGCGCGATTCCATGATTTTATCCAAGGGATCGGCATCATCGAGGTCCATAAGTTCATCGGGGCGGTCTGGTTCTACATGGAGATATCTGAGTGCGGCAGTGGCGACGCGCCGGAAGATAGGGGCTGCAGAGTTGCCTCCTTGATGGAATTTCGTGCGCTGGTCGAAGTCCAAGGTGACAAGGACGACGATTCTGGGCTCGGCGACATCCGGATCTGCGGGAATGCGTTTCACGGCGCCCGAAGGGACTATTCCGCAGAATGTAGCGCGGTAGAGGGAGTCGGAGTATCTCCCGTTTACGACTTTTTGGGCGGTGCCCGTCTTCCCTGCAACGGAATAGCCCTTGATGGCCGCGCGTCGTGCCGTGCCATCCGGGGAGGCGACGCCAAGCATCATCCTTCTGAGTTCCCGCGCCGTGCCGCGCGATATCGGGCGCGAGGCTACTTCCGGCTGTTTGGTGTAGATTTCGTGTCCATCCGCCTGAACTATGGATTGGACGATATGCGGCTTCATGCGCACGCCGTCGTTTGCAATGGCCTGATAGGCCGAAGCGAGCTGCATGGCAGTGACGGCTACGCCTTGACCAATCGGCGCACGCGACCATTTAACCTTGTCCCACTTCTGCCAGAAAGGCAAAAGCCCCATTTCCTCGCCCGGCAGCTCGATGCCGGTCTTGGACCCGAAGCCAAAAGCCTTCATATAAGTCCAGAGCGTTTTCGGACCGAGGTCGAAGCCGAGTTTGCCTATTACTATATTAGAGGAATGGACTATGGCGTCCTTCACGCTCATACGCGGTTCCCATACGTGCGAACCATCGCCTGGAAGACGGTAATACCGGTCGTCGTCGCGGTTGGTGGTGTAGAGGGAATCCGGCTTGACGAAGCCTGAATCTATGCCGGCGGCCGCGGTTATCACTTTCATTACGCTGCCAGGCTCGTAAGTGAGACTGGTGGCGCGATTCACTTTGGCCGCGTCTTTGGCTCGCCCGAAAAAGAGCGGATTGAAATCCGGGTATGAGACCATGGCAAGGACGTCCGCCGTCTTGACATCCAGAATTACGCACCAGCCGGAGCCGGCGCCAAACTCGCGAATACCGTCTGCGAGGGCGGTTTCCGCTTCGTATTGGAGATTGCGGTCCACAGTGAGGTGGATGTCGGCACCCGGAATGGGTGCGACGGTTTCAATGCGTTTGTCGTAGAGTTCGGCGCCGCGGGCATCGCGGCAGCCGCGTATGCAGCCCGGAACGCCGGATAGCTCGCGGTCGTATTTTAGCTCCAGTCCGGCAGAACCCACCCCCTCCTTGTTCATGGAGCCGATTACGTGGCAGAGGCGCTTGCCGTGGAGATACTGCCTAACCTGCTTATCCTCTATCACCACCCCGGCCACGAGCCTGCGATCGGAAAGGATCGCGTGCGCCGCCGCATCCGTGGACTGCGCGAGATACTGGTAGCGTTTCGACGGGTTTTCGCTCATTGCGAGCACTTTTGCATAATCCAGCGAAAGAGCGTTTGCGATAGTGCGGCAAATCGCCTGGCGGGTGCGAGGAAGCTTTTCGCCGCGCGGGCGGACTGTAGCGTTGGTGAGGGCCACGGGGTCGAGACGGTATTCCCAGCAAGGCACCGACTTGACCATGGGGCTCGCGCCTGCGGCGGCATCGTATATTGCGCCGCGACATGCCGGCACATCGCGCTCGAACACGTATCGCGGCTCGGTGGCGGAAGATTCGAAATGACTCCTGAAAAGCTTCTGCGAACAATATACCGCGAAGAGAAGCAGGAATGCCACAGGCATCCAGAACCTGATATTCTCCCCGCGCATTGCCTAGCGGCGCTTGGCCGTTCTGGATGCCGGCGTTTTCGCCATTGCTACGGAAGAGGCGGCGGCGTTCTGGCGCTGCAAGGCCTTCGCCACGGAAATCTGCCCAGGCTGCGGCTGGCCATCCGCTTTCATGCGCACCACCTGGCCTGGTTTCGCATAGCGCATGGCAAGTCCGTGGCGCGCGAGCGCCTGTTCGAGCTTTTCGGGCGTCTTCATCTCTTCCCAACGCGCACTTTCGCGCGAACGTTCATCTTCGAGACGGGACAAAAGCCGCTCTTTTTCTCCAATCGACTTGAGCAATTGCGAACAACTGGACTTGGCCAGAAGGTTCACTATGGCCATTATGAAAGTCATGACGAGTATCACCGCCGCATGCGCAGTGTTCTGGGCCATCACGCTTATACGGGTAGACACCTTCCTGTTGCGTCTCATTCTTTCAGCCCTCCTCTCCTGTTAAAGTTATTCCGCGGAGCTTTGCACTCCTTGCGCGCGGATTGGCCGCGCATTCCTCTTCTGTGGCTTTCACCGCCCTGCGCCAGATTGTGCGCGCCCTCGGTTGCCGCCCTTCCCATCTTTCGCCTCCGCCCTGCAACGACTCCATGCGCCCGACATGCGCGGCAAAAAACCTCTTCACCATCCTGTCGGTTATCGATTCGAATGTTATCACCACGAATCTGCCGCCGGGGTTCAGCAGACCAATCCCCCCTTCAAGCGCCCGCTCCAATTCGCCCGTCTCGTCGTTCACCGCCATCCGCAACGCCTGGAATATGCGCGTTGCAGGATGTTTGCCTCCTCTATATCCAAGGAGCCGCCCGGCGAAACGCGCCAGATCTCCAGTAGTCCGGAACGGCCTAGGTACGCGCTCCTCCACTATCGCCCTCGCCATTCGCCGGGCTTGTGGCTCCTCCCCGTACTCGCGGAAGACCTCTTCCAGCCTTTCCGCGCTTTCGCTGTTCACGAAATCCGCTGCCGTCACCCCCTGCGTACGATCCATCCGCATGTCCAAGGGACCGTCATGCATGAAACTGAAACCTCGCCCCGCTTCATCCAGTTGCGGACTTGACACCCCGAGATCGAGGAGTATCCCATCCGCTTTCTCCCATCCGTTAGCGTTCGCTATTCCGGCAATATCCCCATGAACGCCTTTTACAGCTTTTATTCCTTTAATATGCTTGGCGGCAACTTCCTCCAACGCCTGGTCGTCCCTGTCTATCCCGAGCACTTCACCGCCTCGCGCGACTATCCCGGATGCATGCCCGGCCCGGCCGAGCGTCCCGTCTATGTAGCGACCACCAGGCTTCACATCCAGCCCATCCAATACCTCGCGCAACATCACAGGTATGTGCGCAGCGCTCACAACCCGACCTCCGCGAGCGCGGCATCGAGTTCTGCCTGATTAATCTCGTCATCCGGCGCCAGCGCTTCCGGCGCCCACAACTTGATCATCCTGAACGCACCCCTCATCGCAACGGTCGTCTTCAAGTTCGCAAACTGAAGGAGCCGGTCGCTGATGCGGATGCGCCCTTGGATGTCAAGTTCAAGCTGTTCACTCATCGATGCCACCGTCTGGTAGAGATGATTCAGCCGCGGGTCGAAAAGCGCCTTCCCCTGCAACTTCGCCAAAATCACGTCCATCTCCGCCTTGGGAAGCAGGTTTATGCACTTTTTCTGCCTGTCGGGCATCACGAAAACATAGTCAGGCTCGCCCATGGCTTTCCGCCACACGCGTGGTATCGTGAGCCTCTTTTTCGGATCGAGCGCGTGGTCAAAGCGCCCAAACAGCACACTGGGCGCTGCTTTTCCCGCCTTCTCGGCACTCTCGGCTACCTCTGCTGACATTGTTTGACACTATTATACACTTTTTGACACCGAGCCGCAAGGGGGTATTTTACGTTTTTTCCCGTTGCTGACTTGCCAAAGTAAATGTCCATAGGGTATGGGCATTTACTTTGGCAAGTCAGCGAATGTGGCGGGGTAAAAAATGATGGTTGCAATTTGCAAAGAGATTATGGTATAATGTCTTGCGTAAGCTTTGAGGTTCGTGAGTTCGCCGTGCGGTGAACAGGGCAAACAACATGACTAAGAGAATGCAGAATGGCAGAAAGGTTGCCGTCAAAGCCGTCGCCGGGAAGGCGAGGGCGGGGCGTTCTGCATCCGTGATGAAGCCGGAGTATCTCGCCTTGCTCAAGAATTCAGAAGAAGGGAGGCGTACCATGTGCGAAGCAGTAGAAAGAATAGCAGAGCGTCGTGGGGCTCGTGTCAAGCGTGAGACCATGCTTGCGACCGCGAAGCGGTTGCTTGCCAACGGAAAGCTCATGCTTAAGGAGATTGCCCAGTGCAC
>DFGM01000010.1:35140-35886 GCA_002371755.1 Verrucomicrobia bacterium UBA3750
AAACTCCAGGCGGAGCGGGCGTGAGGAACGCAATGACTATAACTGCACAAAATATCAGCGGGAGCAAAGAGGGTGTTCATGCCGACATTGGCTGAATTTGCCGGACTAAAAGTTTGCATGTATCGGGAGGATCGGTCGCCGCACCATTTTCCACATGTACATGCATACTTTGCGGAGTACGATGCTGTCATACGTGTTCCAGATGGCGAACTAATTGAGTCTGACGACGCTTTCCCAAAGAACAAGTTGCGGCTTGCTCAGGTGTGAGTTGATCTTCATGCTGCCGAACTGATTGAGAACTGGCGGCTTATTGGCAGCGACAGAAAGTTCTTTAGGATATCACCGCTCGAAGTGAAGTAAGGGGGTATAGACATGCTCAGTTATGCGAAGACAATATCTGCAAAGCCGCTTCCCGATTATAAGGTGGAGGTCGTGTTTAACAACGGTCAACGCGGAATTTTCGACGGACGGTATCTTCTCGACTATGAGATAAGCGCACCCCTTGCCGACTACAGCCTTTTCAATCAGGTTCGTGCTGAACATGGGACGCTTTGTTGGCCGAACGATATAGATGTTGCTCCCGAAACGGTGTGGGAGTCGTCGGAAAAGGAGTATACAGAAGAATTGCATTCCGTATGACATTCACCCTCCATAATTCTTGCGGCAGGATTGCACGGGTCACTCGTATAGTGGGTGATGTGCGCGTGGCTGGGGCCAAAACTGCACAAAATTGCCGTATTTGCAGG
>DFGM01000009.1 GCA_002371755.1 Verrucomicrobia bacterium UBA3750
AATCATGACAATGATTCCAGACAACCAACTCCGAGCCGAATGTCTCAACGTTCTTGTTAATCGCTTCGGCTACCTTGACACGGAACGATTTGTAGTGATGATGAGTCGTTCTCCAGAGGATTATACAACATGGCATCAGCGACATTTCAACAACGGTGAATCCGTCCGCGAACTTGGCGAGAAGATCAAGAAGTTTGTAACCGCAAAACGCCAAAGCGCGATGGCCTGAACCAATCTCAAATCGTGGAAACTGAAATGAAAGGAACAAGCCCATAGACAGTTAAAACGATAAGGCGGGGAGAAATCCGCCGACAGCAATTTGCAATGCTGCAAGCAGTCGTTCCGTGAAACGTTCGAAATCTTCATTAGTAGCGACACTGGCAGGAAGGCGCAAACGCGCTTCCTCCCTTTGTGTTCTACTAAAGGCAATTCGAACGGCCTCACGGAAAACACGAAGGGAGGTTTTCATTTATCCTTAATTCGTGTCAGACCGCAAGCGGCGACACGGAACGAGGATTGGCCCGATTCTCCGACTGTGAAACGAAAAGAGGGCATGGAGGCAGAATAAATGAAGAAGATTCTTTCTGTGGTGCTAGTGGCTTTTGCAAGTACGCTTGCCCTAAATGCCGCTACGGAAACGGTCGATGGCATAGTCTGGGAATACGAAATCTCGGGCGCGTCGGTAATCGTGACAGGCGCGACAAAGGCAAATGGCACCAAGGTGACAGGAAGCATAGGTGTTCCGGCAACGCTTGGCGGAAAGGAGGTCACGCGCATATCACCAGTTAATGCCGACTACTATGGCGGTGCGTTTCGCGACTGCACAGGACTCCAGTCGATCACCATCCCTTCGACAGTCACTTCCATCGGGGCGTATTCGTTCGACGGCTGTACGGGCTTAAGGAGCATTACCATGCCAAGCGCCCTGTCGCAAATCGGAGCCTACGCATTCAGGAATTGCAAAGGTCTTACGAATATAAGCATACCTGCGGGCGTGACGGAGATACCTGAATACGCATTTGCGAACTGCGAATCACTCTCCGGCGTATTGCTGCCGTCAGTGATCACGGCGATTGGTCAATACGCATTTGCGGAATGCAGTTCCTTGACGGAGTTTCAGATACCAGCTGGCGTTTCGGAGATTGCAGGCTCGACATTTTTTGGATGCGCGGGATTGAGAGACATAACAATTCCCAATGGTGTCTGGAGCATCGGAAGTAGTGCCTTTGCCGGCTGCACGGGGTTGACCAACGCAACCATTGGTGCAAATGTCATCTACATTGGAACATATGCCTTTGGCCCTGCGACCTCCGCATCGAATATTGAAGCAAAACATCTTGGAGATACTTGCGAGAATCTTGTATCAATGACTTTCCTCGGAGATGCGCCGACGATAGAAAGTACCTGGAGTGAAAACGACAGCATTCACAGCGTTGCTCCCAGCTTCTGCATATATGTGGGACGATTGGCTGGCGGCTGGGGTGTTTCGATTCCGGGAATCTGGAAAGGATATCCCATAGAATATAGGGATGAACATAATTCAGACCCAAACCCAACGCCCGACGATCTTACACCGCAGCCAGACTCCACGGCGGACATCTCAAATGTAACACCCAACACATCAGCGCAGACCAACGCCCTATACTGCGTTATAGACCTTTCAGGAGGGAGGAACGCGGCGGCATTTCCCGTGTCGTATCTCGACGAGGTTCCAACAGGCGGCTGGACGGATGAGTATAAAACATCGAAGCTAGTTCTTCGCCGTATTGAGCCCGGATCGTTTATGATGTGCGGATCGTACCATGTCACCCTTACGAAACCATACTACATAGGCGTATTTGAAGTCACGCGAAAACAGTACGAGCTTGTCATGGGAGATGTCCCCAGCTATTCTCCCGGCGATATGAGACCTGTGGACGGAATTGAATACTATATGCTACGCGGCAGCACATTGGATGGTGCGGACTGGCCTGCATCTTCAATGGTCTATTCGGAATCGTTCATGGGGATTCTTCGGGCAAAGACAGGTATGTCCGGATTCGACCTTCCGACTGAAGCTCAATGGGAATATTCGTGCCGTGCGGGGACGACAAGCCTCTTCAACAATGGTGGTTCTAGCGAAAACGACCTTAAACTACTTGGGCGATATCAGGGAAATCATCAGGATGGGAAAGGCGGCTACACGGGGATGACAACCGTCGGTTCGTATCTGCCGAACGCTTGGGGCCTTTACGATATGCATGGCAACGCATGGGAATGGTGTCTTGACAGGTATGGAGATCTTTCAGATGGAGCGGTTGACCCTGCCGGGCCTGAAATGGGGTCTGCCAGAGTTCTTCGTGGCGGAAGTGCCAACTTTGCTCCTGAATACTGCACTTCATCGTATCGCTTGAATAGAACTTATACATATTGCCTCGGTTTTCGCGTGGCGTGCATGACTCCTGTGCCAACGTCGTGCATGACTCCTGTGCCAACGTTCAGTATCGTCAATGGAGTTTTGCTGAATGTTGATCCTGACGGCGTCAAAGAGATTGTCATTCCAGACGGTGTCACTAACATCGCGGCAAACGCATTTTCCGGATGCGAAGGCCTTGAGCGCATCGTCATTCCCGACGGCGTGACGAGTATCGACCACACGGCGTTCGACAAATGCGGAAAACTGTGGGCGAACTGGTACAAGACGCTGGCGAATGGTGCGGCTGAGGCGACAAGCGCGACCATCCCGACCGAACTTTCGCTGACGGTCACGAACGTGGTGGTGCATTATGTCACGCAAAGCGTTCAGAGCGGGGCAGTTACGCCGCCGGAGACGACAGGTCTTGTGAACGTGATTGCCGAGGTTGCGTCCGGCGGGCCAGTGGCGATTGCCTCGACATGGGCGGAGCAGTATCAGGGATTCTCTACGAAGTTCGGAAACGACTTCACCGCAGCGCTCACCAAGCCGACAGGCAAGCGCGACGGCGCGGGCAACGAGATGTTCGTCTGGCAGGACTTTGTGTCGGGAACAGATCCCACAGACCCAGACGACAGGTTCACGGCGTCAATCACGTTCGACGAGCAGGGCAAGCCCGTGATTTCATATTCGCCGGAGCTTTCGGCGGCAGAGGCGGCGAAGCGCACCTACAGGAAGTTCGGCAAGGTCAGGCTCAACGACGCCAATTGGACAGAGATTTACGACGACGAAGAGGCGAATTACAACTTCTTCAAAGTCACGGTCGAGATGAAGTAGCGTAAACGGGAAAGGCGGTCGCGCCGCTCCGCAAAGCGACGTGGCCGTCTTTCGTTGTTTACGAATCAGTTACCTTCCCGTCGAGCGAGAGGGTGACGACC
>DFGM01000063.1 GCA_002371755.1 Verrucomicrobia bacterium UBA3750
AGCCCGAACGCCTTCTGGTTGAGTCCGATAGTGAGCGCGATGCCGAGTGCATAGCCGTTTTTCAGCGCGACAGCCGATTCGATGCCGACCACGTCGGTCGAAAGCGAGATATGGTAGTAGGGCGTCGCCATCGCCGCTTTCAGCATTTTCAAGACCGCAATATCCTTGCCGCAGAACGCGACTTCGGTCTGATCGTGCGCGACGAGCTCATAGCTGGTGCACGGGCCGCCGATTGCGCAAATCGTGCGCTTGAGGCCCTTCTCCGCCAGACGCTTCTCCCAGAGTTCCGGATAGCAGAGAAGTTTGCCGTCCTTTGTGTCGAAGAGTCCCTTTGTCACGGAAAGGACCGGCATCTCCGGCGGTAGCTTGGGCAGCACTTCTTCGCCGAACCAGTCCACGCCGAAGGACGAAACTCCGCCAATGACGAAATCAACGTCTTTAACTGCTTCCGCCATCTCCTCTATCTGATAGAACTCGCAACCGGCCGGGAAAGGCGGGATGCCCTCCGGGAAGTGCTTTGCGAACTTCGGGTGACGATTCGTCTTACGGCACTCGTCTATGATTTCGCGGTCGAGCGGTGTGCCGACGAGCCTGACCGTGTTTCCGTTCTCGCGGGCTGGGAACGCAAGTGCGCTCCCCATCATGCCCGAACCTATGATTGCTATCTTCATTAGTGTTGCCTTTTCTAGTGTCTGTTTGTGATTAGATTCTCAATGTAACCTTCTGTCCGTTAAGCTCCTTTACGATGTCATCGCGCATAGGCTGTCCGTCGCCGGGCCCGCCGGTGAAGAAGAAGTCGAACTGGTGGTTCGTGATCTCGACACGATCCTGGAATGTCCGCATGGTGGAATAGCCGATGTCACCCCAGTGGCCAGTGGATGGAAGCCCGACCATGGGCTTGAGATTTTGCGGCTCCCATCCGTCATGGACGATGTCGCGCCCCCACTTGTGCCAGTGCCCGTAGATATGTCCAACGCATGATGGCGAGCGCATCAGCAGAGATCCGATCTTCACCTTATCTTCGTTCGGCTTGTGGTGTGCACACGTCAGCACAGGCTTCGTGGCCGCCTTGAGCGTATTGACAAGCCATTCGCGCTGGGCTTTGTCCATTTCGCCAGGGTTGGACTTCTTGAACTTCTCCACCTCAAGTGCGTTCAGCGTATCCAGAAGCAGCAGATCGACGTGGGGCAGTTCCACCTTCGAGACTATGCGCCCGGGAACAGGCGAAGTCTTCGCGTATTCCGGCCAGACTTCGAGGAAGTTGCCTCGTCTGTCGTGGTTGCCCATGCCAAGCGTCAGCTTGATGCCGGCGTCAACGAGCGGCTTCATCAGCTGGGCGGCAAGAACATAGTCCTCGCGCTGCCCCCAATGATAGGCGATGTCACCAAGGCACACAACGTTGGCAGGCAGAGGGTCGAGCGCAAGTATGCTTGCGACCGTCTTGTTGAAACACGCCTCCTCGTACTGGTGGCCCTGCACCTCCTTGCGCAGTCCGTTGATGTGCATGTCAGATATGAATGCAACGAGATTGGCGTCAACCGTTCCGCACTTCTGAAGAGCGGCAGCCGCACCGAGCGCCTTCCCAGCCAAAAGCCCTCCCGCAGCCGCAATTCCGCCTATGAAAGACCTTCTTGTCATCATCTTCATTATTTCCTTTTTTGCAGCATTTCGCCTCGCATCATTATTAAGTTCTCTCTCTTTCGCTAGCGTAGAATGATAAGCATTCCCTCAGGTTTGCCAAGCCATTTGAGGTGCACGGTCGCAGGAGACGTCCCGGCGGTATAGGTATACTCAGTGCCCTCATGGATGGTCCTGGTCCATTCGCCGTTGACCAGCTCTTCAATGGAGTAGCGCGTCACATCAACCACGTCACCCTTCTTGTTAACCGTCTTCGTCGCGGTGAACTTCCAGCTGCCCTCGACCTTGTACGCGCCCGTCTCTGCCTGTACGGCGCCTTCGCCGCCTGCGACAACGAAAACGTTCGTCGTGGCAAGCACGCCGAAGTAGCGGGCGCTATCGACCTCGCGGTTGCGCGCGAGTTCGGCTTCTGTGAGCACGCGGTCGTAGTAGCGGACGTTCTTGATCTTGCCGGTGAAGTCCTGGTCGCCCTGTCCGCCGCCGAAGTGCAGTTTGGTAAGTGGTTGCGCTATGGCATCCACGGTCTCGGTGTCGAGCGCGGTGCCGCTCGTCGGATAGTCCGTCCCGTCGAAGAACATCGCCTTTTTGCCGTCTATGATCGCCGTAGCGTAAGTGTAGGGAAATTCTCTGGAGCCGTTTGTGAACCGGGGACGCGCAGATGCATTCGCGCCATAGGCAGCATCAGCAACATAATATAGCGAACCGTTCGCGCCATAGTCCGTCGCCGTCCTGACGGCAATCGAGGAAGACTTCCAAGAGTCATTGAACATCATGTATCCGCAGGTTGCGTTTTTCTGGTCGGACACCTTGGCGTCCAAAAGCACCTGAAGCGAATAGGACGGCGCAAACGTGAAAGGACCCGAACTGTCGAACCGAGAACCTGCCGTACTCGACGTGTTCGTAAAGGCAAAACCGTCGGATGTCCACTCGCCGGCCTTGGTCGTCTTGTTGACGCGAACAAGATTATACCGTCCGGAATCGGCAAGGTTCACCCAAGTCTTGGACCATGTGTTCGTCGGGTTCGTCACGTCGGCGCACTCCGCGCCTATGTTCTTTATGCCGTCGTAGTGCAGAAGGAGTCCGTTCGAAACAACGTCCTCAAGGCCATAATCTGCCGCAGTGCGCAAACCCTTCGTCGCTTTCCACTGCCATGTAAGGCGAACCTTCGCGGGCGAAGTGCCGACAGTGTAGGTATATGAAGAATCCGTGTGCATAACGGGCGCGCTCCAGCCGAGCGTTTCGGCATTCCATGTTTCAAGCGTGTAGCCGTCAAGCATGTACTCTATGCCATGCGAGTCGGTATGCTTCTCAGTCGGCGCACTGAATGTGTAGGCGCCGGAAATCTCGTAGTTGCCGTTCGCCTCGCATCCGGCGAGGAAGGAGTGCGACGTAGTGACTATGACGTTCGTGACTGGGATCACGCCGTGGAATCGGTACTCGTCGATCATGCGATTCTGCGCCAGCTCCTCGTCTGTGAGAACGCGGTTGTAGAAGCGGAAGTTCTTGATGACGCCGCGGAAATTGGAGCGGTCATCGTTGGGACTGCCGCCGATGCCAAAACCTACGCTAGGAGATGTCTGCACCTGAGGCACTTTCGTGAGATTGCGGCGGGAGGCGTTCAATGTCCAGCGGGAAGTCTCCGCCGTCGGAATCGTCGTTCCGAAGAACGCGGCTGCAAAGTCGTTGGCGAGAACGGCCGTCACATACTCAAACGGCGTACCTGTCGTCGTCATGGGATCAGGGCGGGCACTGTTGTTTCCCGTCCGAGAGTCGTAGCCATGCGTCGCCCAGTCGATCCATGAATTGAAGCTGCCGCTCACATCCTTGCGGAGAGAGAGCGCGCCGCCTTTATCGAATGTGGCCCTGTTGTAGTAGAAGTAGGCCTCGTTGATATACGCGCCGCTGGCGTTGATGGGATACTGATCAAGCGAGGTACCGAGCATCGCAACCTGGATGGTCTGGTTGGAAGGGAGCGTTACGGCGACATCCGGCGCGAAGTAGGATTCGTTCTCGAAGCGGTAGCCATCGGCGCGCCATTCGCCGGGCTTTGCGCCTTCCATGCTGATGACATGCAAGCTCATGTCATAACCGCCGTTCGGCGCAAGGTTCTTCCATAAGGATGTTTCGGAAGAATGCGGCTGGTCGGCGCCGACATTGCAGATGCCGTCGTAGTGGAAAAGGAGGCCATCCTGCACGTAGTCGGCGGTAGTGTAGCGCGTCACAATGCCGTCACCAGCCGTCCATTGCCATGTAATGCGAACGCGATCGGTGGAAGCGACCGTGACAGACGTGCCGCTCTGCAGAACAGGCTCGCCCCAGTCGCCGGTGGCGGGATCCCAGGTTTCGAGCGTGTAGCCCGTGCAGGTGTAGGTGCGGCCATTCACGGTCTTCGTGGTGGGGGCGGTGAAGGTGTGGCCTGAAGCATCAACGGCGTAGGCTCCCGCCGCTTCGTTCGCGGAGATAGTGGCGATTGACGATGCAATCACCGCATTCGTCGATGGGATCGACGAAACTGGCTGACCGAAGAAGCGACAGTCGTCCACCGCACGGTTCCAGACAATTTCTTCCTTATTCAGTACCCGATTGTAGTAGCGGGCATTCTTGATCTTCCCCGTCAAACCTTGGCCGTTAGAACCGCCAAGGGTGAACTTCGTGATCGTGGTCATGTCGCCGCGTTTGGATTCGTCCTGGCTGAACCCTGTGTCGGCCGTCCCAGAGGTTGGTGGCGTCGTTCCTGTGAATGTGGACACATAGTCGTTACCGAGGATGGACGTGATATAATCGAAATGGTCGCCGACGGCGTATGTATACGCAAGATTGCAGGCGAGGGAATACGCGCCGGAACTCGCTCCGTTATCCGACCTCACGCCGATGCTGAACCAGCGCCAGGAAGCGTTGCCGGAACATTTTGAGCCGTCCATACCGTAGAAGATATAGCCGAGGTTTCTGGTCGAAGTCTCGCATTGCCTGTCCGTCCTGTTGATGTCGCAGGCTATCTGAATCGTGCGATTTTGTCCGCTCAGATTCCATGAAATCGACGGGCTGTCGAAATGCGTCCCATTCCCCACTTCCGTGGTAAAGCGGTACCCGTCATTTTCCCACGCACCACGCCCTTCGGCCCAGTTGCTGCGTGACAAATCGTATGTGGAACCGCCATTGCCAAGGTTCTTCCATGTCGTCGTTTCATCCGAATGCTCCTTGTCAAGTCCCACGTTGCGGATGCCATCGTAGTTGAGGACCAGGCCGTCCTGGACGTATGAATTGGCGTCGTAGCCGCCCGTAGTCCAATACTTAAGACCTGCATTGGCGGAAGACATCGTCAGCGTCGTCACAAACGCCGAAGTCAATACCGCCGCTCCCGTTCTTGTTGTTTTGCTATGACTCATCTCCGTCTCCTTTCTTTTGTCTTGTAAATGCTTTGCCGCGCATCACTTGACGCGGGCTTTCAGGACCTCCACCGCCTTGTAGAGCGCCTCCGGATAGTCCGTGCCGAACGAATCGAAGCCCATCTCCCAGAGCGCGAGATATGTCTCTGGACGGTTTGCCTCCTTCTGCCATACGCACATCGAGGCTTCCAGCCCGGCGGCATGAAGACGCTCGACGCACTTCTTCATGAGTTCGGGCCTCGGGCAGAACCTCATGTTGCCGTCTGCATCATACCGCACCTGACAATGGAGCTGCACATTGTCGATATCCTTGAAGTTCTCCGCCGCCGCCTTCTCAAACAAAGCCATCATGTGCGCCTCGCACTTCTCGATTTCTCCGGGCTTGTCGAAGTCGATGTAGCCCCAGTTGCCTAGATTCATCCAGTGGAGAGTCTGCCCCTCCGGCAGGGCGGCCTTATAGCGCCTGATGAGGTCATACTCCTTCGTTATGAACCAGCACTGCTTCTCCAGCCCGTGCGCCTTCACCATCCCGGCAACCGTCTCGGGCGGCACGTCCTTCCAGTCGATGTGCATCTTCCTCGCGGGGTTTTCCTCCATCGCGGTGAAGATTGTCTCCCACAGCGGAGCGCGGCAGGTGGCGTACTGTTCGCCGCGGTAGCTTCCCACGTCCTCTTCGCGCAGCTCCTCCCACAGCCATTCGCTGATCTTGCGCTTCTTCAGGCTGTTGTCGTGGAACGCGACGATCTTGCCGTCCTTCGTGTAGCGGATGTCGCTTTCAGGCGTGTAGCCCTTCGCCCACGTGTACAGAAGCGCCTCCATCGTGTTGTCGGGGCGACCCTTGCCGTCGCCGCGGTGGATAAGCGAATGCTTCAGCGTCTCCAACGCTTCCGGCGTAACCGCCCGCTCGCCGAATGCCGCTATTGCCGGCAGTACCGCTGCCGCAATCGTCAACGCAAAGACGCCACTCCTATGGATGCAATCGAATCTTTTCATTCCTGCCACTCCTTTTCTCGATTAGTTGTGATGCTGCCGTCAAGTTGCCTTTGTGTCGTTCTGAGTATATTTTACCAAATGGCACTGCTTCTGCATAGCGGCATTTCTTTGCAACCTTGTTTCCCGCTCTTGCATTTCCGTCCCATAAAGGGATTAGGGGTTGCCTTAGTTGCGGCAACGCCCCCGCGAAGCGGACGTTGCCTCGACTGCAATCGATTGCAATCGACTGCAATCGAGGCGACACCGGCATTCGCCGGATGTCGCCGCAACTGAGGAACGGGTCTCGTATTTCCGCCTGAAGATTGTTTCAGAACCTGAACTCCATACCGGCGCGGAATATGGGCCAGTCGCATCTGGCGCTGTAGTCGTGCGAGCGGCGGGTGATGCGCCTTGCCTGCGAATTTACGACATCGTACATGGCGGCAGTGACGATGAAGCGGATGTTCTCGCTCGCTTTGAATCCAAGCCTGACTCCGTAGAAGAGCGTCGTGAATGCACCATCGCCTGTCGTGTAGCGGTCTGGCTCGCTTCCGAATCTGCGACGGAAGCGCCGGCGGTCCATCCATGTCGTCTGCACGAACGGGGTGATGGAAAACGTCCCGGAAAACGCAAAACTTTTCTCCAGCCCGACCACGATGCGCGCACGCCTGGTCGTTTCGATTATCCAGATGCCGTTCCAGTAAGGGACTACCCAAGGGTTGTCGAGACGCTGGGCGACGCGCGACCCCCAGCATTTCATGTGGGCGTTGCGGTAGCCAAACGGAACATCGAAGTAGGGCCCGGCCTCCGTATTCAGCGAAACCGCATCTCCGAAACGCAACGCCTTGCCGTATTGGACTATCGCCTCTGTATCGTAGAAAAGCGGCCTGTGGGAACGGTGCTGCATATCGTGGAGCGCGCTTATCGCCCAGAAATAGCCGCACAGATACCCGGCATCGCCAAGGGACAAGTTCCAAGCGAGCATATCCGTCATGTTCGGGCGTGTGTCGCGAAGGCCGCTGGCCGAACTCATGTAGGAAGAGACGAACTCGTGCTTGAACGAGCCGCGGAAATCCCCTGCCGCCGCGCTTGCGTCCCGGCAAAGACCGGCCGCAGCCATTGCCGCCGCCAAGAGCAAATTCCGCAGCCTGATTTCTTTTTTCAGCCGCAAAGGACGCAAAAACCGCAAAGAACGTTTGGCGCGTCGCGCCGTCCGTCTCTCTCGCCCCTCTAGCATATCCTCTCGCCCCAGAGCGGGACAACCGCCTTGTATCCCGCATCTTCCAGTTTCCGGCGGTCGCGCCCGCCCTGGGCCCACGTCCAGCGCCAGCGGTCTTTGGCGTGCCCGAGTTCGTTCAAATGCGTGACGACGGCGAGTTTCGGATTGACAGCCTTGGCGCCGTCGACGCACTTCATGCCGCATCTCGGATGGAATATCCACAGATCCGGATTCGGGCACAGCGGTTTGAGCTTTTCCGCGTTGCCGCAGTCGCCGGAATGGTATATCGTGAAGTCGCCTATGGTTATCTCGAATACGGTCGTGAAGTCGACGAGGTATGCATTGTGGTCCGCGGGCGTCGTACGCACCCTCACGTCGCCGAACTCGAACGTCTTCACGGCCCGCGTGTATCCGCCGGCGTTCCTGCCGCCGGATTGCGCACCGTAGTTGTCCTTGAAATTGGAGACGACCGTCTTCTTCTCCGTGCCGTTCATCGCCCGGTAGAAATCTTCCGTGAAGTGGTCGCCGTGGTTGTGCGTTATGAGCGCGAAGTCCAGCTTGGGCGCCAGCACTTCGGCGCGACGGTGCCGGAGATCCACCGCGAACAGCGACTTCGGCGTCTTCACCACTACGCCCATGTTGTAGACGAGCCACACTGCCGGGCGCCCCGTCACCTCGGTATTGCCGATTTCCGCAAGGACCTTGTCGAATGCGTCCTCGTAACGCTGGAGCGCCGGAAGTTCGGCACGCATGCGCGCACCTGTCGCTTCGTCCAGCGACAGCCCGCACTTGTCGTATGCCGCCCACGCCTGAGGGGTTACGGCGTCGATTTCACGCTGGAACGCCTCGCGTCCGTCTTCCCCGGCGATGTCTTCCAGGAGCGGTGCGCCTTCCGGCGGAACGGGTGAGACCTCGACACCCTTCGCAGATCCGAAAAGCGCGGCGAGCGTTGCGGACATGGCGCCTTTGATGAACTCGCGCCGCCCAAGCCCCGGGCATCCCGCATCGCGCATTCCGGTTTCCGCGTTCATTGCCATGTCCCTGTTTCCGTCAGAGGCCGGTTGCCGCCGGGCGGCCTCGCCATGCCGCCGGAATCTCCATTCCCAACAGATACGCGATTGTGGGCGAGACATCCTCCAGCATCATAGGTTCCCTGAGGCGCAACCCTTTCGCGGCTGGCCCGCTGACGATGAACGGGATTTCCAGCACCCTTATGTCTTCGATACCGCCGTGGTGCGTGCCCAGCCCGCCATGGTCGGCGACGAACAGCACTGCGGTATCCTTCCACATGGGTTCGGCCTTGAGCGCTGTCATGAACTTGCCGATGTTCGCATCGACTCTCACGCAGGCGTTGGTGAATTCCGGACTCCCCCAGCCGTAGGTGTGGCCCGCAGAGTCCACGCCGCCCTGGTAGAGCAGCATGAGGGTGGGGCTGTTGGCGAGCTGGCGCGCACACCCCGCAAACACCGCCGCGTCGCGAAGAGGATACTCCTCCTTCTTGCCGCCGTACCAGCGCACGAAGCTGACGGTGTTCGTGTTGTGGCAGTTGCCTACGCCGTCCCACGCGAAGAGGCTGGCCGTATATGCGTCAGGCCGCTGGCGCCGGACTTCGCTGAAGATGCACGGCATGCGCCCTTCCGCGTCCAGGACGCAGGCAGGCTGTTCAATCTCCGGCTTTGAGCTGTTCCATTTCGTGAAGCCGTGGATTTCAGGCGAGACGCCGCCGAATACGCTCTTCCAGTTGATGGCAGACGCCGTAGGCCTGTGGCAGCGCCCGACAGTGTAGAGGCCTTCGTCGCGCAACGCCTTGAGGTTGGGCATCGCGTCCCACGGAATCCACCGAGCCCCGCATCCGTCGACGCCGATGACGATCACATGCTTGGCGACAGGCGCGGTTTTCGCGCCGCACCCCGCAGACGGCTTGTCGCAGACGCATCCGCATAGCGCAGCGGCGGCGAACAGGAAAACAGCGGTCTTATTCATCTTTCAATCGATCCTCTCTGTGTTTATCTGACGATTATCAACAAACCCTGATTGAGCGGGCTCTCCTTGCCGCCACCGGCAAGACGATACTTGCCGCCGTTGCGGAAATACTTTCCGCTCACCTTGTCCCAAAGAGCCGCGCCGCCCGTCACACGATCGCGAACAGGCACGAAGTCGCGCACGAGCGCATACGATCCGTCCTGCTGCTTCTGGCGCAGCTTCAGGCTGTAGAGGCGCACCTTTCCGGGATAGCGCGGCGTTCCGTCAAAGTTGATCGAAAAGAGGTAAAGCGGAAGTTCCGTATCGACAGGCTGATACCAGCCGTTTCCGGATAGGATCGTGCGCTCGACCAGCGGACCCCAAGCACCATCCGCGAAAGTCCTGAACGCGGCGTAGCCTTTGTCCGAATCGAGATGCGTCACAATGTGATACTTCGTGTTCGTTGTAGCAGACTGGCTGTTGTTTAGGTCAAACAGGTCGCCGTCGTACCCAAGGCGGTGGTGGGAGTTCCAGTAGTGGTACGGGAAGAATCGGACGCCTGCTTTGCCGTCTTTATTGTTGTTCTTTTTGTCCGTTCTGGCCCCGACGAATGCACCATCGTCCGGAACAGTCAGCCATTCCATCACAGCCTCCATCTTGACTCCGTCCTTGCCAATGACGTCGAGGTTCACAAAGTCGGAGACACCGTCGGACTCGACGTATTCGATGCGCTTCTTCGGCGCGGCGGCCTCGCGAAGGACATTGGTGATGACGCCAACCTGCGTCGCGGGATCGAACGCCGTCGTCTCAGGGAAGAAGACGCGCTCGGAGACGGTGTCGTAGAGGCCAGCGACTCCGTTGGTGGCCACGCACGGCACGAAGTCGCGCAACAGTTCGTCGCCGTCCCATATCTTCGCGGAGTAGAGACGGCTGTGCGTCGGGGTTTTGACGTATGCGCCGTTGTGGTTGTTTGCAAAGAGGGCAAGCGTGTTGCCGGTGGCGAAATACGACGTGCCAGTAAAGGTGCCATTGTTAAGTTCCGTGCCGTTCACCTTGACAGACTGACCGGACGCGGACAAATCGCTCTCAATCAAGTAGCGGGTGCCGGAAACGGGCTTGGCATCGGCGAGTTTAGGCTCGCGCAGCTTGCCGTCTCCATAGCAAAAATATCCATTATTGTGATACGCCATGTAGAGGCGGTAGTTGGTCGAAGAACCCGCACCTCGCGCCGCGAGGATGGCATGGTCGCCGGAGTTTTCGAGAAGCGTGACGTCCACGCGGCTCTTCAAACCGAGCTTGCCCCAGACATGCGTATCGACGTACTGCTGCGCAACGCTACTCACCATTGTGCCGCTCGCCTCTACCCACTCGACGAGCGCCGCCGCCGGCGGTAGGACGTTGCCGGGCACGAAATCGGAACTGCCGTCCGAGAAGGAAATCGTGCCGTGCTCCTTGTCGTAGAGGGCGGCCTTGCCGTTCTTCAGGCACGGAAGGTAGTGGCGCAGAATTTCGAGTTCGCCGGTCGCGTCCTTCTTGAATATCTTCAGTTCGTAGAGTTTGCCCTGGCCGAAGTTGGCTGGCGCACCTGTTGGGTGGCTGCTGTCCTTGAGGTTAATTGCGAAAAGGTAAAGGTTGATGCCGAGATTCAGCGGTCCATTGGCGGCACGAGAGGTTTGGTCGGCGGCTTGAATCGTGTTGGTGCCGTTGAGTTGAATCTGGATGGCGGAGTTGTCCGTGAAGTCCGAGACGATTTCGTGGCGCTTGTTGTAGCCAGGGCTGTGCGCCGGTCGCCCGAAATCGCCATAGCCGTAGGCGACGCGGAACATTCCCGAATAGTAGTTGCCGTGATAGAGGAAAAGACGCTTCTTTTTGTCCGAGGAAAGAGTATTGTCCTTGGCGCCGAGAAACCCCCAGTCGCAGGAGGTGCCGCCATTGCCCCACTCCATGTCGATGCGGGCTTTCAGCCCCGTTTCGGCGTTGACGCCGGTGTCGATGTATTGCGAGCCCGTCGCCTCGATGTAGTCGAGGAATGCGTCCGGTTCGGCCTTTACGGTATCAGCCACCGCCGGCAGTATCGCGGCGGTCATCATCAATGCGACAATCCAATGCGGAAGAATCGCGGCCTTGCGGAAAGAAGAGTATTTATGCATAATACCCCCCTCCCCCCTGAGTAAGGACTTGATTTGCCTGTCTCATGATTTTCATGGCGTTTTCTCCTTGTTCTTTGACGAAATGTCCTTGGGTTCGGCCGCTTTTGCCGTGAACGGCCATACTCCAGTTTCAATCTTTGCTAATATTTTACCAAATGGCACTGCTTCTGCATAGCGGCATTTCTTTGCAACCTTGTTTCCCGCTCTTGCATTTCCGTCCCACGCGAAAGGGAGTTGCTTTAGTTGCGGAGACATCCCGCGAATACGTGTGTCGCCTCGACTGCAATCGCCCTCCTCTCCCCGTCCCGCTCATTTCGCGAAGGGGAAGAAAACGCGGCGGGAGGAGTTGTCGCGCACGATATCGTCCCAGAGCGGCGGCCGCTTGTCGGTGGATATGGGACGCGGGAAGTAGTAGTCCTTTGCCACATACTTTAGCGTCGCGCCTTCAGGGGCGGACCGTAGCAGCGCGTAGCCGATATCGCGGTCGATACCGAACGAGGGGAGCCCTTGTGAGCGGATGACGGTCTTCGCCGAATATCCGCTGAAAAGGTAGGCCTGGTCCCATTTGTGGTTGTGACCGTGGATAAAACCGAAACACATTGGCGCGCGGACAACGTCTTTCGTGATTTTAAGCTCCCACATTGGATGGTGCGCGCCGACGATGAACGGACGCTTTGCGCCTGCCGCGAATTCCCTGAACCACTCGAGCTGGGCCTTTCCCAGGTCGACCTTGGTCAGCGCGTCGTACTTCCCGCGGTTCTTCGCGTCCGGCTCCTTGAGGGAATCGAGCATGACAAAATCGAAATCCGGCAGCGGCGTGACGCTCGTGACGCGTCCAGGCACCGGAGTTTCGCCTGCCCACTTCCCGAGATGCTTCAGAAACGGTTCGCGCAAATCGTGGTTGCCGACTGTCATGACAAGTTTGATGCCGGCTTCCTCCAGAGGGGCGAAAAGTTCGGCGGCGATGGCATATTCGCGCTCTTCGGAGAAGGCAATCGACACGTCGCCCAGACAGAAGACGCATGCCGGGAGCGGACGCATCGCCAGAATCTCGCCAATTTCCCTTTTCACAGTGTCGATTATCCATGTATACTCCATGCCGGTGCGGTAGCGCTGCTCACTCCTCGGCAGCGGGATATGCACATCGGCGATAAGAACCGCCAGACGCGGGTCGATATTGGCAGATGCACCTGCCGCATCAGCCGGCGTTTCGTTTGCGAACGCAGTGAAGTGCGGCGCGCCCGCGACGGCGCCCGCGGCGAACAGCCCGGAAATGAAATCCCGGCGCGTCATCGTCATCGATCTATCCATATTGCGTTCCATTCTTCGCTCCTTCCCGTTTACGCTGGTATTATAGCATTTTCCGCACCGCCGGACAATCGTCCGCCAATACGAGGTTGCTGGCGGATTATGGGGAGCACTTCCTCTGCGCCTTGCGGCATACGACCGGACCGATAAGCCCGGACGGCAAAAGCGCCTCGTCTGCTCCCCAAGACTTCGCCCAGTTGCTCCATGTGAACGGCTCTTCACCACGCTTGCGTCTGGCGGCATCGCCGATGAGCCTGTTCGGCCATGTGTTGACAACCTTGACTTCAAGCCGCGACCCTGCGGGAATCTCGATTCTGTACGGGCTGTAGGCAAGCGTACCTGCAAGCGCGCCGTCCACTCTCACTTCCGAGATATCGTGCACTTCGCCCAAATCCAGGATTCCGGCCGGGAAGGCGCCTTCACGCACATAGTCCGCCGCGCCCGAAAAGTGGCGGAGCCTTTCGTCTGCCGCCTTGCTCCAGTCGAAAAGATCATCCGCTTTCACCGGCGCATCCGGCGCGGCAGGCCCGGAAAACGCGGCAATAGTCCACCCATGGGAAAGATCCGCAATGATTTCTCCGGGCACGGCGCGAGCCTCGCCCTTCACGCCTTCCGCGAAAACGTAGAACCGTGTCTCTCCCGGCGCAAGATCCGCAACGACTCCCGCGGAAGTCTGCTCCACTTCGTAGATGCGTCCGCTTGTGGCATCGAACTCGACCGCGCCGGAAGGGCCAGTCGCCCCTCCGGTCAATGGCAAGACGCCTTTCCATGCCTCGCCGGACTTGTTCCTGACAAACCAGATGCGCTCCCCGTTGTCGCCTTCGCGAACCAGAGCCTCGACCTTGGCCGGAACAATCTCGTGGCGATCCTTGACGATATGGCCGTATTGCAGAAGGAACTGTCCGCGCGCGACATAATCCGACCACACATGCATCTGCGGCCACCAGGTGGTATTGACGTTCAATTGCGTGCCATGCGGGCCGAGGGAGCATCCGGGAACGCGATCGACGTATGGCTGGTGGACGTACGAATGGTAGACGAACTGGTTCACGCCTGCCATCCACGCATTGTCGCCTATGCGCCGCAGCACGGCCGGCGTCGCTTGCCAACGACCCTCCCGGGCATCTGTCGTGAACGCCTCCGCCGCGACGATGTTCTTGCCGTACGCCCGGGCGATGGAAACGGCCTTCTCCACCGAGTAGCTGAGCGGCTTGCCTATCCAGAACTCGCACGTCGGAACGTCCGCCAGCTTTCCGCAGCGCACCGGATCGAACGGCCCGCCGTACGGCTCCGTCACCGCCTTCACCCCGGCGGCACGGCATAGTTCCGCAAAATAGTCGTAATAGTTCTCGGCGTAAAGATCCGCGATTACCTTGTCGACCTCGGCAGAATTGGCGACGCCTTCCGCGAAAGCGACGCGATATCCCAGCAACGACGGAAGCGCAGGCCAGATTTCGTGCCCGGTGCGGCGGAGAAACTCTTCGGGCAGCGTCTCGGTCCACGTCTGTTTGCCGACTTCATACGAATCGATCGCAACATACTTGACGACATCGCACGCACCTGGCAGGGAGAGGATGCGCGCGGGCATGTTTTTCCAGTGTTTCGCAAGCCCTTTCCGGTCGAGCTTGTCGCATTCAAGCCCCCCGATAGCGGCCGGGGCCGGAGGTGTTGCGGTTGTCGTGTATCCGGCGCGGACAATGCGCCACGTTTCCGAGACTTCGCGCGGCAACCGCTCCGCGAGAAGCGCAACCTGAACTTCTCCACGCTGGACGACATTGCCGAAATCGACAATGTCCTCATGCTTCAAAGACGTGCGCGCGCCCTCGCAAGGCCAGTCTCCGAGAGCAATGCTCCTGACCTCGAGATCGCGTCTGGGAATCCAGGCAGGATTCGCGATGCGACGGAATGCGAACTTCCATCTGCCGGATGGCGGGCCTTTTTCGACCGGAACGATTCTCGGCACGTCCTGCGAACGGTACAGCCTGAACTCTTTCCCTCCGCGTCGCACCCACTTTCCGCCCTCGTCCGCAAACACATCCACCGCCATGCAGAAGTCAACTGCCGCAAGATCGATGGCGGCGACAGACGGCGCGAACGCCTCGGCGTACTCGAATGTGCATTCAATGCCATCCTGCTTTCTCAGCGGCAGGACGCCCGGCGGTTCGCCCGAAACGATTCGCGGCGGCAGTCTCGCCGGAAACGCATAGAGGCGGAGGTCACGGTAAAAGCCGAGCTTCTGCGGAGGACGGGGAAGCGCCAGCGACTGCCGTGCGTCCAGATCCCCGAGACGGATGTCGAGCGCCGCCGAGACGAGGCATTTCATGGAATCTTCCGGCCCAATCCAGGGGCCGCCGGAACTCGACCAGCCCGGGCAGTTGTGGAACCCGAGCTCGATCCCGTACTTCTTGGCCTCGGATATCGCAAAGGCGAAAAGGTCAAGCCACTCCGGAGACATCTGCTCGACCATCGGCTCCATCGTCGCCATTTTCGGAGAGAACACGAACGCTGTAGAGATTCCGGCGCCGGACATCGCCTTCAGGTCGCGTGAAATTCCCTCGCGGGTCACGCAATCATCGACCCAGTGCCACCATGTCTGCAATGCGCAACTTTTCGGCGGATTCCTAAAGCCTTCCTCTATTTCCGATGCCGGCGCGGGAACCGAAAACAGGCAAAGAACGGCCAAAACGGCAAGAAAAGTTCGTTTCATGGTTTCAGAATATTCCTTTATCAACGTTTTGCAGAAGTGGACGAGAGCGCATCCCGGAGCAATCTTTCCGGCGCGTCATCGCGCCCATTCTCTCCCTCTCCAGTTTCCGCTCCATGCTCCGTTCCTTTCTGTCATGCGACGGCTGTATTGTAGCAAAATAGGGGCTTTTAGTCAATGGTTAGGCTATCCGCCGTCTTTATCTCGCAGGGAGGTAGGCGGCAGGGCGGTAGGGCGGGCAGACCCCTGCCCGCCGCAGCGTATCGGGGGGTCACGCGGCGGCGAGAGGTCTCGCCGCCCTACCCTAGCCGATATTCGACCCATGCCCATGGGTCCGGAATCCAATGGGCATTGGCCCAGAAACCAATGGGCATGGGTCCAGAATCCAATGGGCATGGGTCCAGAATCCAATGGGCATTGGATTTGGATTCAATGGGCATTGGATTCCCGCCCAATGCCCATTGGTTTCCCGGGTGATGGGCATTGGTCGAACAACGACTTGGGGAGGCGGCGGCGAGGGCACTGGGGGAACGGGCGTCCCGCCCGTTCACGCCGCAATGCCCGCCGCATTGTGCGCCATTGACGAACAAACGGCGGATTTGATACAATATTGCGCATGGAAAGCTCGGAATACGGGATATCGAAGCACGTGATGATACTGGTGACGCCGGCATACCAATCCCGGATTGCCGGCATTGCGAGATACGCGCGTCAGCACAGTTGGCAGTTGACGATACTGGATCGTCTCGCGCGCCAGCCTCGCGGTTGGAAAGGAGACGGCGCGCTCGTCACGATGCGCTCGAATCCCGCCATAGTCGATTTCGTCAAGTCGCTGAAGCGCCACGGCATTCCAGTAGTCGACCTCTCGCTCAACCACCCTGAAATCAAGGTGCCACGCGTCAGCGGCGACCATTTTGCGATGGGGCGCCTCGCCAGGGCCCATTTTGCCGAACGCAACTACCGCAACCTTGCCTGGTTTTCGACAAATTGGCTCAACGTCCACCGCCTGAGATACGACGGCTTCGTTGCCGGCGGGGAAGGCGAAGTGATGCGGTGGGTATTCGAAGAGGAAGTCGAACCTTCCCATCTTGACGACTACACGCTCTTCGAACAGTGGCTCGCGGCCAAAATACGCTCCGCCCCGCGCCCTCTCGGGCTGCTCGCATACGACGATGCGGATGCGGCGCGTGCGCTCGGCGCCTGCCTTTCGGCCGGCTTTTCCATTCCCGAAGACGTGGCGATAATGGGAATCGGCGGCGACAGGCTTGTCTGCGAGAACCAGTCCGTGCCGATTACATCGGTCGAGCACGACCAGGGGCGCACGGGCTACGAAGGCGCCGAACTCCTCGACTCCCTGATGAACGGCGCAAAACCGCCCTCCGCCCCCATTCTCATCCCGCCGCGCGGCATCACAGTGCGCGAATCCACCGACTTCATAGCCGCAAAAAGCCCAATCGTGCGCAAAGCGCTCGAATATATACGCACAAACCTGGACCAATCATTCGGGCTGACGCAGGTCGCCGACGCCATCGGCAAGCCCCGCTCCACGCTGAACCGCATTTTCACCGCCGAACTCGGCCGCACGATTGGCGAAGAGACTCTTCGCCAGAGGCTGGAGAGAGCAAAAAAGCTCATCACCATGCACGCCTATTCCATGGCGGAAATAGCCTACAAGACGGGGTTTTGCACGCCTGCGCACTTCACCAACACTTTCAAGGCCGCGACCGGCCGGACGCCGAAAGAGTGGCAAAGTGCCAGGACTGCTTGATTGCCCCTAGTTGCATTTAGTCTGTCTTCTCACGGCGCGTAAAGCAAGCACAACCCGCTACCCGCCATCAGCCAAATATGGTATAATATGCGCCAATGAGAGTCGTATTCCTGTTTATAGACGGTGTGGGCCTGAGAGAACGCGCGGCGGATAACCCGGTAAATCCGGAGGTTTGCCCCGCATTATGCCGTCTTATACGCGAACATTCGCGTCCTATTGACGCATGTCTCGGTGTGGAAGGACTGCCGCAATCGGCGACTGGGCAGGCGACGATGTTCACCGGAGTGAATTGCGCAGCGGCGATGGGGAAGCACTGCGAAGGGTTCCCCGGCCCGGGTCTCAGGAAGATAATAGAGGAAAACAACCTCTTTCTGCAGCTTCGCAAGCGGTCGAAGAGCGTGGCGTTCGCGGATGCGTATCTGATCGAATCGCCGGAAGAGCTGGCGGCGAGGCGGTTCAAATCCGTGACGACGGTAATGGCGCTCACTGCGCCCGAAACGATACGCACGGCAAACGAGCTGGCCGCAGATTCGGCTCTCTTCCAGGATATAACGCGCGAGACGATACAGGAACGCTACCCGGATATTCCCGCAATCACCCCGCAGATGGCGGCGGAACACCTCTACACCATCGCTTGCGCGAACGATTTCACGCTGTACGAGTTCTTCCAGACGGACGTATCGGGGCATTCGATGGATTATACGCGCGCTTGCGCAGTCCTCAAAGCCTACGACAAGTTCCTGGAAAAGCTTTTGCAGCTCATTGAAGTAGCGGGGATAACTCTCGTAATGACGGCGGATCACGGCAATATCGAGCGGATATCGGACCGCGGTCACACCACCAATCCGGTACCGTTCATCGCGTTCGGCCCCAAGGAGAAGGAAATACGCGCGCGTGTGGAATCGCTTACCGATGTCACGCCGGCGGTGCTTTGGGCGTTTGACGCCGCATGATGCACCTATATATATAAGGATAAAGGGGGAAGCAGAAATGGAAACGATACTCGAAGAGATAGCCCGGCTGAAGAAAGAGCGCAATGCCGTGGTGCTTGCGCACAACTACCAGCGCGCAGAAGTGCAGGAGGCTGCCGATTTCACCGGAGACTCCTTGGAACTTGCGCGCAAGGCGACGCAGGTGGACGCCGGCACGATCGTCTTCTGCGGCGTCTACTTCATGGCCGAGACGGCTGCCATCCTCAACCCGGCGAAGACCGTGCTCATACCCAATGCCGATGCCGGCTGTCCCATGGCCGACATGATAACCGGCGCAGAGCTGCGCGAGTTGAAAGCCGCCCATCCCGGCGCGAAAGCCGTGTGCTATGTAAACTCCACCGCCGAGGTCAAGGCCGAGTGCGACATGTGCGTGACGAGCGGCAACGCGGAAAAAGTGATGGCGCTCTTCGGCAAGGACGAGGAAATAATCTTCGTGCCCGACCAGCACCTGGGCGGACATGTGGCTGGGCTTCTCGGCCGCAAGTACATCCTCTGGCCCGGCTACTGCCCGACCCATCAGGCAATCACCGCGAAGAATATCGCCGACATGCGCACCGCCCACCCCGGTGCGCCCGTGCTTGTGCACCCGGAGTGCGCCAAGGAAGTGCGCGATGCAGCCGATTTCGCGCTCTCGACGGGCGGAATGTGCCACTTTGCAAGACAGAGCGAAGCGCGGGAAATCATCGTCGGCACAGAGACGGGCATACTCCATCGCCTCTGCAAGGAGAATCCCGGCAAAGTCTTTTATCCTGTCAACGAACGCATGATTTGCCCCAACATGAAGAAAACCACGCTTGAATCGCTGCGCGACGCTTTACGCGACATGAAGACGCGCGTGACCGTGCCAGAGGATATCGCGCGCCGTGCGGCTCGCGCCATAAACGCCATGCTCGCCATCGCCTGAGGGAATCCAAGCAAAAACCCGCCAAGCCATGCCGAAACTCTTCATTATCGACTTGATGCCGTTCCTCTACAAGGGGCATTTCGTGTTCTTGCGCTCGCCGCGCATCACATCCAGCGGCATGAACACTTCCGCCCTCATGGGGTTCGCCAACGGAGTGCAGGCGATATTGCGCAAGGAGAAACCGGAATACGCGGTTCTCGCGATGGATCCGGGGGGCCCCACCTTCCGCCACGAATCCTATCCGCCCTACAAGGCGCAGCGCCAGAAGATGCCCGAGGATCTCGCGGCAAACATCCCCTACGCTTTCGAGCTTGCCGAAGCGTTGAAGATTCCCGTGGTGAGGGTGGATGGCTTCGAGGCGGACGATGTGATGGGCACATTGGCCGTGAAGGGAGTCGAGGCCGGTTTCGACGTCTATATGGCCACGCCGGACAAAGATGCTGCGCAGCTGGTGCGCCCCGGCGTGAGGCTGTACCGTCCGCCGCACGCGGGCGGCGAGGCCACGATCTACGACGAGGCCGGCGTAATCGAACACTGGGGGCTTGCCAGCCCCTCGCAGATGATCGACTTCCTCGCTCTCGCAGGCGATTCCAGCGATAACATCCCGGGCATCAAAGGCGTGGGCGAAAAGACCGCTCTCGGGCTTCTCAAGGACTACCATTCCGTGGAGGGAATCATCGCGAACGCCTCCAAGCTCAAAGGCAAACTCGCCGAGAAAGTCGCCGCTGGCGCGGAAGATGCGAAAATATCGAAGTTCCTGGCCACAATCCGCACCGATGTGCCGGTGGAGCCTGATTGGGAAGCATACAGGCGCAACGGTGTGGACGAAGAGAAGCTCAAAGCCGTTTGCGCGAAGTTCGAGCTTTCGCGTTTCGCAAAGGAGTTCGGCATAGCTCCATCCTCCCTGCAAGCCCCCGCGCCCCGCCACGCCGCAACGACGGAAGAAGAGGCGCCAGTCGCAGTGAAGACTCTTGCCGATACGCCTCACGACTACCGTCTCGTCACGACCGAAGACGAGGCGCGCGCGCTCCTTCAGGAGCTCCAGGCCTGCGACCTCATCGCCTTCGACACCGAAACCGCCGCCTCGGAAGGCCATTCCTCCACGGAAGCGCACTTCTGCAAGCTCGTAGGCTTTTCGTTCGCCATCGCGCCCGGCAAGGCGTGGTATGTGGATGGTTCGCTCATCGATATATTCCGCCCTCTATTCGCAGACCCGGCAAAGACTTTCACCGGGCACAACGTCAAGTTCGACAGATCCGTCCTTTTGCGTTATGGCATCGGGTTCGGTGGAGCGGTGCACGATACGATGCTTGCGCACTACTGCCTTGATGCGTCCTTGCGCCACGGCATGGACTTCGTATCCGAGCGCCATCTCGCGTACCGTCCCATCCCCATAACCGCGCTTATCGGGGAAAAGGAGCGCGGGAAAGAGCAGCTTTCCATGGCGGCGCTCAAGCCTGCCGAAATACTCGACTACGCCGCCGAAGATGCGGATGTGGCTCTCCGTCTAGAGGCGGCGCTGCGTCCCGAAGTGGAAAAGGCGGGGGCCATAAAGGCGCTTGCCGAGGTAGAGGAGCCGCTCGTCAAGATTCTCATAGACATGGAGCGCGAGGGCGTGCGGCTGGATACGGCCGCACTGAAGGAATACGGGCTTGAACTCGACAAGGCCATTCTCGAGCTCACGATTGCCATAAAGTCATATGCCGGCGTCGGCTTCAACCCAGACAGCCCCCGCCAGCTGGGCGAACTCCTCTTCGGCAAGCTCGGCCTCGATACGGGCGCTTCCAAGAAGACTTCCACGGGCGCATACTCGACCGACGAAAAGACACTCTCCCGGCTTCTGGGCTCGCACCCCATCATCCAGAACATCCTCGACTACCGCGCTTGCAGCAAGTTGAAGTCGACGTATGTGGACAAACTGCCGCAGCTCATAGACGAGGATGGCAGGGTGCACACCACATACTCCCAGGCGTTCACGGAGACGGGGCGGCTTTCGTCTTCCGACCCCAACCTCCAGAACATACCCATACGCACGGAGCGCGGGCGCATGATACGCAAGGCGTTCATTCCGCGTGATGGCAATGTGCTCGTCTCCGCCGACTATTCGCAGATCGAGCTCAGGCTCATGGCGGCGTTTTCGGGCGACGACGCGATGAAAGAAGCGTTCGCGAGGGGCGAGGACATCCACCGCGACACGGCGGCGCGGGTATACGGACTCATGCCGGAGTTCGTCACTGCGGAGCAGCGCTCCAAGTGCAAGATGGTGAACTTCGGCATCATCTACGGCATTTCGGCGTTCGGTCTGTCGGAGCGGCTGAAGATACCGCGCAAGGAAGCGGCGAATCTCATCGACAGCTACTTCAAGCTCTATCCGAAGGTGCGTGCGTTCATGGACGATGCCATCGCCAAGGCGAGGGAGAAGGGTTACGCCGAAACTGTGCTCGGGCGCCGGCGCACGCTCAGAGACATCAATTCGCGCAACGCCTCGGCGCGTTCCGCGGCAGAACGCGATGCCATCAACACGCCAATCCAGGGCTCCGCCGCCGATCTCATCAAGCTCGCCATGGTGAAGACCGACGCCGCCATGAAGGCCGCAGGACTCAGGGCGAAGATGGTCTTGCAGATTCACGACGAACTGGTCTTCGACTGCCCTAGGGAAGAACTCGCCGCGCTGACGGAAATCGTGGAGCGCGAAATGACTCACGCCTACGACTTCGGCGTGCCGCTGGTAGTCGAAATCGGCTCAGGCGCAAACTGGCTCGAGGCCCACTAAAGACAAGGAAAACGACAAATGTACGAAGGGACGATATTCGGGAAGCTCCACCAGAAGCTGCAGCACGCGATAGCCGATGCCGGCTACAAGATTCCCACGCCCATACAGGAAAAAGCGATGCCGCTCGTCCTTGGCGGGCGCGACCTCATCGGCTGCGCCCAGACGGGCACGGGAAAGACCGCCGCTTTCGCCCTTCCCATCCTCAACCGGCTCATCAACGTGAGGAAGCCGCGCCATATCGGCCATCCGAGGGCCGTCGTGCTTTCTCCCACCCGCGAACTCGCCGTCCAGACCGCCGAAAACCTGAAGGTCTACTCGAAATATTGCCAGCTTCCCTTCGCGTGCGTCATCGGGGGCGTGAGCCAGTTCAGCCAGGTCAAGGACATTAAGCGCGGCGCGGAAACCCTGGTCGCATGTCCGGGCAGGCTTATAGACCTCATGACCCAGGGCATCATATACCTCGACGAAGTGGAGATGTTCGTCCTGGACGAGGCGGACCGCATGCTCGACATGGGATTCCTCCCCGATGTGAAGCGTATCATCTCGAAGCTCCCCAAAAAGCGCCAGAGCATGTTCTTTTCGGCGACTATGGGCGAAGAGGTGATGCGTCTTGCGGGCGTGTTGGTGCAAGACCCCGCGGAAGTGCGCATAGACCCGGGCACGCCGGCCGTCGAAAAGATAAACCAGTCGGCCATGCTCGTCGACAAAGGGCAGAAAGATTCGCTCCTCCTCCACATCCTCTCGCAGCATCCGGAGTGGAGCAAGGTGATAGTCTTCACGAAGATGCGCCACGGCGCGGACAGAGTGAACAAGAAGCTGATGCGCGCAGACATCGCAAGCGCGGCAATACATTCCGACAAGACGCAGGGCCAGAGGACGCGCGCTCTGGATGGGTTCAAGTCCGGAAAGCTCCGCGTGCTTGTGGCGACGGACATCGCGAGCCGCGGCATAGACGTGCCGGATGTCGATTGCGTCGTAAACATGGAACTGCCGTTGGAGCTCGAAAGCTACGTGCACAGGATAGGGCGCACGGCGCGCGCAGGATCTTCGGGTGCGGCGATAAGTTTCGTCACCCCGCAGGAGCGCGGCCAGCTCAAGGCGGTGGAGCGTTTCATCAAGAGGACGATCCGCATCGATGACGACCACCCCTACCATGCCGGACCCGACGCCCGCGAAGCCGAGCCTTGGGAGCGCGAGGCCCTCGTGCCGCCGGAAGACCGCATGAAAAAGAACCGCAAGGGGCGCGGCCACCGCAAGGGCGAGAAAATCCACCGCCCCTCCAGCCTCGGAAGACGTCAGCCGGACTTCCGCCAGAAGAGGAATGACGACTTATGAGAACGCCTCCAGGCAAATCGATCGCCATCACCTTCCATTCGCACCAGACAAAGAAACTGGAAATGCGCTGGCGCGCAATCCTTTCCTTCCCGCCGGATGCCGGCAGCGAGGCTACAGTTGATATTACGGTCTTGGACGGCCTGAACGCGCCGGTGAAGGCAGGCTCCCTGGAACTCGCCGGGCTGTTGATCAATGTCAAAGACGGCAAGGCCGCAATTTCGTTTGGCGACTTCGTCAAGGGCAAGCATGAAAAGGCCATTTGGCTCCACCGCAAAGGAATGCTCCCCATTCCCGGGGCGCTTACATTCGCATGAACGGCACCGAAACCGACATATCCGACAGCGACTGGCTCAGACTCGTAAAGGAAGGCAAGGACGAGGGCTGGAAACTCGTCTGGGAGAGGGTGGTGGAGCCTGAATCGCAGTCTATGCGTTCCAGAGAACTCATGGCCCGCTATTCGCTCACGGCCGGCGACTTGATGGGCATGCTCTACGAGGACATGATAGGCCGCGGCAAGATTTCCCTCTTCCGCAACGACGGCGGCAGTTTCGAGGGCTGGCTAAAACGCTACGTGCGCGGCTATGTGCTCAATGCCAACCCCAACAAACACGGCGAGCTTTCTCTGGATGCGCCCGGCCTGGACGACGAAGGTGCCTCTACCGCCTGGGAGGTGCCGGATGAAGATGTGGGCGTCGCAAGAAGCGAAGCCTGGAACATGACCCACCTTTGCCTTCGCGACTTGTGGAACGAAGACCCCGAACGCGCCTACATCCACCTTCTCAAGACGCGCTTCCAGCTCGCCAGCGAAGAGATAAAGGACTTTCTCGACGTCTCCTCCGCAGCCAATGTGGACAAAATATTCTCGCGCGGTGTGAAGTTCATGCGCGAGGCGTGGGATGCGCACGACCGCAACGGCAAGGGAGGGTGGTGATGAAGGCGTGGATTCAGCGCGTCAGCGAAGCGAGCGTCACGATAGAAGGCGAGAGGGTGGCGGAAATAGGGCGAGGGTATCTCGTGCTTCTCGGCGTGACGCACGGCGACACGGAAGAGGCCGCGAAGAAGATTGCTTCGCGTATCGCCACTATTCGCCTTTTCGAAGATGAAGCGGGCAAGATGAACCGCTCCATAGAGGATATAGGCGGGGCGGTGATTGTGGTTTCGCAATTCACCCTCTACGCCGATACGGCGCACGGGCGGCGTCCGGGGTTTTCCAATGCCGCCCCGGGACCCGTGGCAGAGCCGCTATACGATGCCGCCGTCAAGCACTTGCGCGAAATCATCGGCGAAGAAAAAGTCGGCACCGGAAGATTCGGTGCCGACATGAAAGTGGCCCTCGTCAACGACGGGCCGGTCAGCGTGGAGCTGCTCGCCTGAGATGCGGCGGCATCCGGCATGAAGATGCTTGCGGGTATTGCACCACACCCCGCTGTCCCGTGTCCACCCGGAATTCAGCCCGTTGCCGGAAGCAACGCCGCTTTCCCAGGCAATCTCGGCCGCCCCAGCCGACATGGCGAAAAACACGGCAAGAAGATAAGCTATTTCTCATGAA
Organism: Verrucomicrobia bacterium UBA3750; assembly: GCA_002371755.1. Classification (GTDB taxonomy): domain Bacteria; phylum Verrucomicrobiota; class Kiritimatiellia; order RFP12; family UBA1067; genus UBA1067. The sequence goes on from DFGM01000063.1 coordinate 24,661, forward strand.
AAAGGTGACATTTGCGCGGCCGCGGGCCGCTACAGCATGTTGTGTGTGGGAGCACAACATGATGAGTATGGCCCGAGGCCATACTCGCCAAAGCAGCCACAATATGATGAGTATGGCCCGAGGCCATACTCGCCTCAGCTGCTCGAGGCCATACTCACCTTCTCTCCCAGATGGGCGCGGCTGCGCTGCGGGCGCCTTTGCGATGGATATAGACTCCCAGACCGCCGCCGCAGGCCGCGGCCATTTTGGCCATCGCGTCGTTCATGCCGTGCCATGCGTCGTAGCGCGATATATCGGGGCTGCATTCACGCGAGACTACCGCGAGTCTCCCCTCTGCAAAGGCCAAAGTATCCTCGACATGCGGCCTGTAGACCATCTTGAGCGGATCTGGCGACGCCTTGATGCATGGCAGGCCCTCAGCGTCGAGCGCATTATATATCTCAATCTCGCCTGGCGAGATGAATGTGCTCGCAATCACCCAGCCCTCTTTGGCCGCCTTCACAAGCCGCTCTGCGATTGCCAGGTGGTCACTCACCCGCGTTGTACGCGAGACGCTGACCGCGGCGATTCTGCGCTCTGGACCAAGCAAATCTACATTGCCAGCCGCGCTCCACCACTCGTATTCGGGGACGCGTGGCGAAATCAGCGGCTCGACGACCTTCAACGGCGCATCTGGCCCATGCATAAGCGCCCACTTTAGCGGATTGTAGCCGATATAGGCATCAACTTTCTCGTTGATGAAGCGCGACACGCAAATATAGTCGTGATAATTCTCCTCCCACGCGACTTCAATACCATTATCGGCGGCATGCTTCCGCGACCAGCGCTTGACATTGTTTACAAACTGGCCTATATGCCTCAGCGGCTCTTCACCGGAATCTGGCATCAACACGAGCCTTAGGTGAATGTGATCGGGCATAATGACAAACGAAGCCGCCCAAACGCGCCTGCCAGGACGTTCATTTTCAAAGAGAATTGCATCAAGAGCGGCCTTGCCCGCCGGCGACAAAATGACCCTATCGCCATCGACCCGGCCAAAGAGCGGCAGGCGCCTCTTCACGGCGAAAGTGACAAAGATAGAAGCGCCGCGGCTATAATTGTAGCCGTGAAAGCGGCGGTAGTGCTTGATTTGCGCGGCCGCGGGCCGTATTTGCGCGGCCGCGGGTCGCTGCATCATGTTGTACATATTATACATAGTATCATTCCCCTTCCCACAACTTGATGAGTATGGCCCAAGGCCATACTCGCCACAGCAGCCACAACTTGATGAGTATGGCCCGAGGCCATGCTCGCCAAAGCGGCCACAACTTGATTAGTATGGCCCGAGGCCATACTCGCCTTAGCGGCCCGAGGCCATGCTCGCCAAAGCCGCCACATCTTGATGAGTATGGCCCGAGGAGCAGTTGACTATGTTCGTATCCGCAACCGGATCGAGAAAAAGCTCCCCGATGGAGACTCTCTCCGGCCTCGGAAGCAGAGACTTGTCATGCCCAAGCTTGCGCATGACATCCGCCTTGAAGCGCGGAGTCACGATGCCTTTGATGCGGTGGCCTCCCACATGCACGACATCGCCTATCGACACACGCGGGTCGTTTGAATCCCTTTGCACACGCCACACCTCGCCCGATACCGTCTCAAGAAAGAAGTAGGAATCAGGCGAACGATGAAATGTGACTACGCCCTCGACGTCCGCCCCAAGGGCGGATATCGCAGCAAGCGCAGTCAACAATGTCGCAATCTTCGGCAACGCCATACTGCCGCGTATTATACACAATCAGCGCGAAGCAGTCAATGGCGCCATCGAGACATTTCGAGGCAATTGAGCGGGTGCGGCGGGCAGGGGGCTCACCACCCTGCCGCCGCGTGGCAGGGCAGGTGCCCTACCTGAGGATTATCAGCAAGCCGGGCGGCGGCGGCGACCACTCCAGTATCACTGTCGCAGGGTCCGTTCCCTCGGTGTAGGTGTAGGTATTCCCCGCTGTGAAGCCCTGCTTCTTCCAACTGCCGCCATCCAACTTGTAGAGGTAGTAGCCGGCGACATCCTTGAGGTTGCCGTTTTTATCCGCCACCGTTGTTGCGCTAAATGTATGCGAGCCTTCCACCTTGTAGGCGCCAGCGGCCTCGGTCAGCACCTGGCCCTCGCCGGGGAACTTCGTGCATACCAGCACATTCGTGACGGCCAACTCGCCGAAGTAGCGCACGGCGTCCACATTGCGGTTGCGGATAAGCTCCTCTTCCGTGAGGACGCGGTCGTAGTAGCGGAAGGTCTTCACGGTGCCGACGAGGTTCTGGGATCCACCCGGACCGCCGCCCCAGCCGCCGAGACGGAAGGCGTTGTTCTCGACGCCGTCGAAGGTGTCGAAGTGCATGTAGCCGTCTGACGCGCTGCCGCCTGTTGGAGCTTTCGTGCCTTGGAAGGCAAGCGCGGTTTTCGTCTCGGCGTCGTGGATGGCGGTCATGTAGTCAATGCCGGTTGCGGTCTCAAAATGCGGGCACTTGTTGATATTGGACGTCCCCTGGACGTTGAAGCGTCCGACCTTCTGAGCGCCGTAAATCTGCATGCCGAACATCTTCCATGTCGTTGCCGCAATGTAGTTGCCGTTCACATCCGTATTATCGGAGTGCTTCGCGTCGACGAGCGCCTGGGCGGAGAAGGTCGTCGCCCACTGCTGGCCGCCGGCGCTGTTGAACTGCGCATGACCGCCGAAGGCATAGCCGTCGGTTGTCCAGCTGCCAATCTGCTCGGCTGTAGCACCAGAGGCCGTGGCGCGGGTGAGATCCATGCCCGGACGCGAACCGAGGTTGACCCACTTCGTCGAGGTCGTGGAGCGCTCGGCGTCGGCGCCCTGGTTGAGGAGGCCGTCGTAATGGAGCGCGAGGCCGGCCGGCGAGAGATCGTCGATGGAGTAGTCGGCGGCGGTGCGGATACCGGAGACTGGCCGCCACTTCCAAGTGAGGCGGACGGTGCCGACGGAGGTATTGTAGAGATACGAGTTGCCGGTGCCGGACGTTAAGTAGGCCCAGCCGGTGCCGTCTTGCTTCTCGACGGTGTAGCCGTCGCAGGCGTATTCAATCTCCTTGCCGTTGACCTTGACCGTGGCGTTCGTGGGCGCGGTGAAGGTGTAGGAACCCTCCACTTCGTAGGGGCCGGCCTTCTCGTTGCCCTGCAGGTAGGAGTAGGTCGATTGCACGACGACGTTGGTCGCCTCCGGTTCGAGAATGCCGAAGTAGCGGTAGTTGTCCACGCGGCGGTTCTGCGCGAGCTCCGCCTCTGTGAGCACCTTGTTGAAATAGAATCGGATACTCTTGATCTTGCCCACAAGATCGAAGGAAGCGTTGCCACCGTAGCCACCGATGGCGAACCCCGAGATTCCGACGGCGGCATCCATGGTCTCGTATGACTTGAAGTTGTTGCCCGACGTCGGGGCTTCCGTACCGGAGAAGATGGCTGCGGTTTTCGCCTTGGCATCGACGATGCCATTCACGTAGCCGGAGACGGTTCCACCAAGATACGGCCCATAGGGTGCGGCGCTCGCCTTTTGCGTATGCAGCTGGATGTCGTTGCGCGTGGGATAAATCGCCATCGCCAACCTATTGTAGGAAGCGGAATACACGTAGAGTTCCGAAGTGCGCTGCTGATCTGCGGCATTCACATCAAGAAGCACCTGCACGGTGTAGGTCTGCGGCCAGCTAACTATGCCCATGTAGTTGGTGAACTTAGGCGTGTCGGTAAACCAATAGCCATCGCCGTCCCAGCCGCCGAGGTCTCCGTAACCATATTTGATGCGAACGAGATCCATGTTAGCGGTGCCGAGATTCGCCCACGTTGTTGCATTTGGATCGTGGGCCGCGGAAGCGCCGGCGTTGCGGATACCGTCGAAGTGGACGGCGGCGCCGGGGACGTAGTCGTCCAGGTCGTAGGTCTTGAGCTTGCCCTCGCCGGTCGCCTCCGCGTATTGCCAGGTGATGCGGACAAGCGCGGTCGGGTCGGTGGCCGTGTAGGAGAACTCGCCGTCATGCGCGACGGGTGTGCCCCATGCGGAGCCGTTCCATGTTTCCAGCGTGTAGCCGGAGAAGACGTGGCGCTTGCCGTTCACGGTCTTGCTGGAGGGGGCGGTGAAGGTGTGGCCCTCGGCGTCGATGGCGTAGTGGTAGTCCCGGACGCCCGCGATGGTGAAGGACTCGACGACGTTAGTGACGGGAATCACCGTGATCTCGCGTCCGCGTCCGAAGTAGCGCGCTTCGTCGACCACGCGGTTCCACAGAACTTCGGCGTCCGAAAGGCAACGATTGTAGAAGCGGAAGTTGTAAATTGTGCCCTTGAGCATTTCATCGGTGCGCGGGTAGTGTCCGCCGATGCAGATACCGTTGGGGTAGTTGAAGGCCGTGCCGGTCTTCGAGGAATCGTAGGCGCGGCCGTAGGAGGTGTCGTTGTAGGCGGCGTCCCACGGCGCTTCCGTGTCGGAAAAGAGCACGCCGTCGTTTGAGTTCTGAATGGCCGTCATGTACGAGAACCGGATGGCGGAGGCGCCCCGCACGGCCGGACGCTTCCCGATCGAGCCGGAAACGAGGTAGAACGTCTGTTTGACATTGCCGCCTCCATAGTTGTAGTCGGTACTGCGCATTCCATAAGCACAACGGGCCCAGTCTTTGCAGTCGTATGGAGCCATGACGTAACCGATGCCGCTCTGATCGCCGGGCTTGGCGTCGATGAGGGACTGAATCGTATAAGTCGTCGGAATGTCAAATGAGGATGGCTCGTGAAAGCAAGCGTCCTTGTTGAACACGAATCCTTTGTCTGTCCACGAACCATGCGCCGCATCATTGTTCCACGCCTTCGTCGCATTCGCATTGCCCGTTCCCGTAATCACCGCCGTGCCGTTGGTGCTGTAGCGCACCATGTCATAAGTGCCTGGGTTGGCGCAGTTGACCCACGTCATGGCGGCGGAGTCGTGCGGAGCGTTCGGGCCTTGGTTGCGGATGCCGTCGTAGTTCACGACCAAGCCGTCCTGCACGTAGTCGCCCACGTCGAAGGCCTTGAACTCTGGGTTGTCCCAGTATTTCACGCCTGCAAACGAGCAGACTGTGGCGAATGCGGCCGCGAACAGCGTCGCGCCCTTTCTCCTCATTCCTATCATGTGTTGCATGTTTTGCTCCTTTGTTGTTCTTTTGTGTTACTTGAAAACCATCATAAGACCGAATATCTTGTCCAGCGGGATCTGTCCGCAATACGCCAGAAACGGCGCCCGGTCGCGCGGGTCGGTGCAGAACGTGCCCGTGATCTCGTCGTGCAGGCACGGCACGCCGTCGCGCAGCGCCGGGCGGTAGTCGCGCACAAGCCTGCCGTGCTCGTACGCCCTCACGCCGTAAAGCTTCATCGACACCGTGCGGTTGTTGTGGTTGTTGAGGCAGAGCGGGTCGC